>NZ_JBFAPK010000031.1:0-110893 GCF_040676675.1 Micromonospora sp. NPDC049559
CGAACCCGGTAGCTAAGCCTTCCAGCGCCGATGGTACTGCACTCGGGAGGGTGTGGGAGAGTAGGACGCCGCCGGACATTCTTCTGGTTGGGGGTTACCTTCGGGTGACCCCCAACTTGCATTTCCGGCCCTTTTCGCCCGACTCAACGAGTGCGGGCCTGGCCGAGGTAGGCCTCGACCTGGACCGCCGCACGGTCGGTCGTGTAGATCGGCGACCCCGGCTGCTGGCGCCAGCTCCCGGCCAGGTCTCCCCCGTCAACCGCGTCGAACCCGAGCTGCTCGACCAGCTCGGAGACGAGCCTCTTCCCGTCCGGATCGTCGCTCGCCACCGGCAGGCCGATCCGGTCCGGGCTCCCCGACGGGCGGCCGCGCGTGCGCAGGTGGTCGGCGAAGATGGTGTTGAATGCCTTCACGATCCGGGTGCCCGGCAGGCGTTCCGCGACCCAGCGGCTGGAGGTGAGGCCGCCACGCATCAACTCGGGGATGTCGCCGTCCCGCTCCGGGTAGTAGTTCGTCACGTCGACGACCAACCGGTCCCGGAAGGCCGCCGCGGGCAAATCCAGCACCGCGCAGAGCGGTACCGCGAGGAAGACCAGGTCGCCCTCGCGGGCGGTACTCTCCACGCTCGCCGGGGTGGCTCCGGTCTCGGCACCGATCAGGGTCAGCGACGCGGGACCGCGGCTGTTCGCCACCATGACCTCGTGTCCGACCTCGCGGAGGCGGCGGATCAGCGCGCCGCCGACGTTCCCGGACCCGATGACGCCCACCCGCATGACGACCCCCTCCGCACCGAGCACCGGCGTCCAGGCGCGGCACCCGGACTCCAGCCTCCCGCCATCATCGTGCGGGTACGCCGGGCCGGGCGGGCGGTTTTGCCGGGATCCGGGCCGGCCGGGGTCTCCCCGGTACCGGCCCGGACGGCGCTCAGGCGCGATCGAAGGTGAAGACCTCGTGCTTGCCGCCACTGCACCTGGTCGAGATCAGCTGTACGCCCGGCGCGGTGCTGCCCTGGTAGACGCCGATGCAGTACGCGCTGCCCGGCACGGAGCGGATCCGGTACCCGGTCGCCGGGGAGCTGACCGGCTCGACCAGGTACTTCTGGTCCTCGCGGCCGCCGTCGCAGTCGTCCCCGGCGAGCAGCAGACCGTCGTACCGCCCGCCCGCGTCGATCGTCGCGCAGCCGAGGCCGTACTGGGGGTGGTGCAGCTGGATCCGGTAGACGTTGCCGCTGACCCGTTCGAGGCTGATCGGTGGAGCGGCCTCGGCGCACGGGTGCTGGCCGAGTACCTCGCGACCGGACGTCTTGTAGAGCTCCGGGCCCTCGCCCACACACATGCCCGTGTGGGCCAGGCGCAGCCGGTACCGGCCGCTGAACGCGGTGGCCGCGGCCGCCCGGTTGTCGGCCGCCTTGGCGGTCGGCGTGGGCTTGGCCCGCCCGGCGGCGGCGTTGCGGGCCGTCGGGGACGGGGCGGCCGACGGGGTCGCCGCGCCGGTGGGGTCCGGCGCCTCCGGGCCGGCCTCGCCCGGCGCCTCGTCGATCGACCCGCTCTCCGGATCCTGCGCGGTCGAGGGCACCTCGCCCCCGATGCCCCGGATCACCCGCGCGGTGACCGCCACGGCGATGAAGGCCATCACCACCACGAGCACGCCGGCGAGGACCCGCGAGGACCAGCCGGTGCGGTACATGATCGGTGGGATCAGCCACCGCAGCCCGGCGGGCTTGGGGACCTCGACGGCCGGGTCGTACCGGTGGACGCCGACCCACTGTTCCTTCTTCTGGCTCCGCGCGGTCGAGGCGAGCGAGCCCGCCTGGTAGTCCTTGGCGAGGCCCGCCTTCTCGGCACCGTCCACCCGCGCGTGCCGGGGTCGCCGCGCCTCGCGTCCGGACGCCCCCGGCTCCAGCGGGCCCGCTTCCGGCGCGCCCGTCGCCGATGGATCCACCGTCGCCGGCTCGCGTGCGCCGGCCGCCGAGGTTCCCGACGGCGACTCGGCCGACGGCGGCTCGGAATCGGGCGATGCCGGCTCGGGAGACTCGCCGACGGGACGGTCCGGTTGGCGCCAGCTCTCGTCGACGACCGCGATGCGGTCGGTGGCCGGTACCGCCTCGCCCCCGTCCGGCCGGTCGGGAGCCGGCGCGGACGCCGGTCCGGCCTCGTCGGGCGGCGCCACGAGCGGGCCCGGCGTCGCGTCGGCGGGGCCCCGCACTGCGGGTACGGGGGCCGGCGCCGCTCGGGCGGGACCGGGGGTCGTGTCGAGCGGAGACGGGTTCGGGGCCGCCGCACCCTGCTGGGCGGCCCGGGCGCCCGAGGCGCCGTCGACCTGGCTCGGCCCTACCGGGGCCGGGCCCAGCGGATCCACCGGCTCAGCGTCCGCCTGAGCCCGCGTCGCGCCAACCTCCGGCGTCGGCGTCGGGTCGACCGGCGTCGCCGGGTTGACCGGGACCGCCGAGGCAACCGGGACCACCGGGCTGACCGGGGCCGCCCGGTCCGCCGTGGCCGTGCCTCCGGCGGTGCCTGGCTCTCCGCTCCCGTTGGACGGGTCGACGGCGGCGGCGGCGATCCGCTTGCGCGCCGCCAGCCACTCCGCGACCACCGTGGCATCCCCGCCGCAGGCCTGTACGAACGTCCGCAGCAGGTCCTCCCGGGGCAGGGTGCTCCGGGACATCACCGCCGCGATGGTGCTGTGCGGCAACGTCCCGCCGGCCTTCTCCGCGCGCCGCTGTAGCTGGCGGTAGGTAAAGCCCGACCATTCCTTCAGCGCGCGCATCGCGGCGACGAACTGCGCCGCGGAATTCGCGTTATAGGGCCCCGGGGCCGCCCCGACCGGTACGGCCGGGCCCGGCTCGGCATCGTTCAGCCTGAGCAAGTCCGCCTCTTTCCGATTCACCGGGCGCCGGCACCACCCGCATGGTGCCGTTCCGGGGGTGGCCGCACCGAAAATGTCCTGCCTGGAATGTGCGTCAGAATTTCACCGGCCCCGAGGGCTGTAAAGGGCGGCAGAGTCGGAATTGTCCCGTTGGGCAGGAAAGCGGAGGCGTTCCGAACAAACTCGAACAGCTGGCCGGGGCGGGCGTGCGGCTGCGCTTCGTCGTACGGTCGCGTTCCTGCGTCGTGGTGTCGTTGCCGCAGCGCCGCCACGGCCCCGGCGCGCCGCGGGCGCCGGGCGGCCGAGCGCGGCGGGCGCCGGGCGGCACCGGCCGCCCCGGAGCAGGCCGAGACGTACCGGACTGGCACGGTGGTCGGCATGAGCGGCGACGAAGACACGATCACGTACGGGGGCGGATGGCTCGATCGGGCGGGCGGGCTGCGCGCCGATCCGGACTGGCTCGCCGGCCAGCTCTCCTCCCCACGGCTGCGGCTCGTGCCGGTCTGGCGCGACCAGTGCCTGGTGGTGGGCGAGCCGGCGAACCCGGTGGAGCTGACCGGCGACCCGGCCGCGGGCCTGCTCGCCGAGGTCGGCGTCGAGCCCGTCCTCCTCGGGCTGGACGGCGCGGTCCCGTACTTCGCCGTGGACCTGTCGGCGCTGCCCGACGAGCGGGCCCGGCGGCTGGCCGGCGCGGACGCCACGATGGACGTACGGGCCCTGGTCGGCCGGCTCACCCCGGCCGGCGCGGCGCTGCACGCGTACGCCCGAGGGATCCTGTACTGGCACCGCGGCCAGCGGTTCTGCGGCACCTGCGGGGCCGGTACGGTCAGCCGCGACGGTGGACACCAGCGCGCCTGCCCGGCGCCCAGCTGCGGGCGGCTGTTCTTCCCCCGGATCGAGCCGGCCGTGATCGTGCTGGTCGAGGCGCCCGGAACGCCGCACCGGTGCCTGCTGGCCCGGCATCGCGGCGCGCCCGAGGGTTCGTACTCGACGCTGGCGGGCTTCCTGGAGATCGGCGAGAGCCTGGAGGACGCGGTCCGGCGGGAGATGGCCGAGGAGGCGGGGGTACGGCTCTCCAGCGTGGAGTACCAGGCGTCGCAGCCCTGGCCGTTCCCGGCCGGGCTGATGGTCGGATTCCGGGCGGTCGCCGACTCCGACGAGATCCGGGTCGACGGCGACGAACTGGTGGAGGCGCGCTGGTTCACCCGGGATGAGCTGCTCGCCCGCGAGGCCGCCGGCCGCCGGCTCGCCCGGCCGGACTCGATCGGCCGGTACCTGATCCGCTCCTGGCTCGACCGCGCGGCCGTACGGGAGCTCGGCGCGAATGGCCACCCGGCGTCCACGCCTGACCGAACCGGTGGTCGCCGATAGGCCGGTCCGTCGTAACCGCCGCGTTACCCGGTCCGTACACCTGCCAGCTCTTGCACGGTCACCGGGGCCGCATATGCTCCAGCGCGTCTACCCCCTTATCGGAGGTCTTGGTTGATGCGCCGGTACAGACGCAGACGCTCGCTACAAGTGTTGGGCGTCCTCATTGGCAGCGGTGCGCTCGGTTTGACCAACGGAGCCGTCGCCCTCGCCGCGGAGGCCGCGGCCACACCTTTCATCAGTGAGATCCACTACGACAACGCCGGCACCGACAGCGGTGAGGCGATCGAGGTGGAGGCACCGGCCGGAACGGATCTGACCGGCTGGCAGATCACCCTTTACAACGGCAACAACGGCGCCGCGTACGGCACGCGCACGCTCGGCGGCGTGGTTCCGGCCGCGGGTGTGGTCGTGCAGACCTACCCGGTGGACGGGATCCAGAACGGCTCGCCGGACGGCGTCGCGCTCGTCGCGCCCGACGGCACCGTGGCCGAGTTCCTCACGTACGAGGGCACCTTCGCCGCGGTCGGCGGGGCGGCCAACGGTCGTACCGGCGTCGACATCGGCGTGGCGGAGACCGGCACCACCCCGGTCGGGTACTCGCTGCAGAAGGTCGACGGCAGCTGGCGGGAGGCCGCGCCGAACACCTTCGGCACCCGCAACGCGGGCGGCGGGGATCCCGGCCCCGACCCGGTGGGCTGCGACGTTCCGGTCGACCACACGATCGCCCAGGTGCAGGGCGCGGGCGACGCGACCCCGCTCGCCGGCACCCGGGTGACCGTCGAGGGCGTGGTGACCGCCGACGAGCGCACGGGCGGCTACAACGGCGTCTACGTGCAGACCGCCGGCAGCGGCGGCGACCGCCCCGTCACCGCGGGCACCCCGTCGGACGGCATCTTCGTCTACCTGACCGGCAACACCGCCCTGCACCCGTCGGTCGCCATCGGCGACCGGGTCCGGGTCAGCGGTACCGCCAGCGAGTTCAACGGGCTCACCCAGCTGACCATCGCCGCCCGCACCGACGTGCAGGTCTGCGAGCAGGGCGTGGCGCTGCCGGCGCCGACCCCGCTGGCGCTGCCGCTCGACCCGGCGGCCCGCGAGTCGGCCGAGTCGATGCTGGTCGCGCCGGTCGGCGCGTACACCGTCGCCGAGGTCTACAACACCAACCGGTACGGCGAGGTGGTGCTCGCCGCCGGCGATCACGTGGCGGCCAACCCGACCGACGTGGCGCGGCCCGGTACCGACGCCGCCCGCCAGGTCGCCGCCGCTAACAAGCTGGGCCGGATCCTGCTCGACGACAGCCGGACGACGAACCTCTCCACCGCCGGCGAGCTGCCGCCGTACCTGTCGAAGGCGAACCCGCTGCGGGTCGGCGACTCGGTCGAGACCTTCGGGCCGGCCGTGCTCTCGTACGGCTTCAACGAGTGGCGGCTCCAGCCGACCACGCCGGTCACCGCCGACACCCCGCCGGCCGGCCGGACCACCTTCAAGGCCACCAACCCCCGTACCGCCGCCCCGGTCAACGTCGGCGGCGACGTGCGGGTGGCCAGCTTCAACGTGCTGAACTACTTCGTCCACTTCGGCGGCGACGCCCGGGGCGCGGACGACGAGGCCGGGCTGGCCAAGCAGGAGGCGAAGATCGTCGCCGCGATCACCTCGCTCGGCGCGGACGTGGTCGCGCTTGAGGAGATCGAGAACTCGGTCCGTTTCAACCCCAGCGATCCGCAGCAGGCGCTCAAGCGCCTGGTCGCCGCGCTGAACACGGTCGACGGCGCGGGCACCTGGGACTACGTCCGCTCGCCGGCGGAGCTGCCGGCCGCGACGCAGCAGGACTTCATCACCACCGCGATCATCTTCAAGCCGGCGAAGGTACAGCCCAAGGGCGCGTCGCGGTCGATCAACGACGAGACGGTCTGGTCGAACGCGCGCGAGCCGATCGCGCAGACCTTCACGGCCGGCGCCGCCACCTTCACGGTGGTCGCCAACCACCTGAAGTCCAAGAGCGCCTCCACCCCGCCCTCGACCGGCGACAACGCCGACGTCGGGGACGGTCAGGGGCCGTTCAACGGCGACCGGGTCCGGCAGGCCCGCTCGCTGGCCGCCTTCGTCGACCGGCTCAAGGCCGACAGCGGCAGCGAGGACGTCCTGCTCCTCGGCGACTTCAACGCGTACACCCAGGAGGACCCGATGCAGGTCCTCTACGACAAGCAGTACGCCGACCTGAACACGCGGTTCTCCACCGGCAAGCACTCGTACGTCTTCGGTGGCGAGTCCGGCTCCCTGGACCACGCGCTCGCCTCGCCCTCGCTGGCGTCGCGGGTGACCGGGGTGGACATCTGGCAGATCAACGCGGTCGAGTCATTCGCCTTCCAGTACGACGGGCTGCCGGCCTTCTACGACCCGAACCCGTACCGGGCCAGTGACCACAACCCGATCGTGGTGGGGATCAGCACCGCCGCGCCGGGCCCGGTCGACCTGCAGCTGCTCAGCGTGAACGACTTCCACGGGCGGCTGGAGTCGCCGGGCAACACCGCCGACGGCAAGCCGATCGGCGGTGCCGCGCAGCTCGCCGGGCTGGTGAACCAGCTGCGGGCGCAGAACCCGAACACGGCGTTCGTCTCGGCCGGCGACAACATCGGCGCGTCGACGTTCGTCTCGGCCATCGACGGGGACAACCCGACGCTGGACGCGCTGAACCAGGCCGGGCTGGCCGTCTCCGCCGTGGGTAACCACGAGTTCGACAAGGGCTTCGCCGACCTGACCGGGCGCGTCGCGGACCGGGCCGAGTTCCCGTACCTCGGCGCGAACGTGTACCGGGGCGACGAGCGGGCGCTGCCGGCGTACTCGGTCAGCACCCTCGGCGGGGTGCGGGTCGGGTTCGTCGGCGTGGTGACCGAGCAGACCGCGTCGCTGGTCAGCCCGGACGGCATCGCCGGCCTCACCTTCCGCGACCCGGTGGCCGAAGCCAACGCGGTCGCCGCGCAGCTCAAGGACGGCAACCCGGACAACGGCGAGGCGGACGTGGTGGTTCTGCTCGCCCACGAGGGCGCCGCGACCGAGAACATCGACTCGCCGGAGGCGCTGGCGAACGACCCGGTCTTCGGGAAGTTCACCCGGGCCGACGCGCGGATCGACGCGATCATCAGCGGCCACACCCACCAGCCGTACGCGTTCGAGGTCCCGGTGCCGGGCACCGACCGGACCCGTCCGGTGCTGCAGGCGGAGGACTACGGCAAGCGGCTGGGCAAGGTGACGCTCACCTTCGACCGGGCCACCCGTACCGTGACTGCCGCCGACGTGGCGCTGGTCGACGTGGTCGGGGCGCCGCCGGACCCGGCGGTCGCCGACATCGTCGCGGCGGCCAAGGAGAAGGCCGCGGAGCTGGGCAAGCAGAAGCTCGGCACGATCACCGCCGACATCAAGCGCGGCTACACGAACGGCCAGGAGGACCGGGGCATCGAGTCGGTGATGGGCAATTTCATCGCCGACGTGCAGCTCGCCGGTACGAAGGACGCCGGGCGGGGCGGGGCGCAGCTGGCCCTGATGAACCCGGGCGGTCTGCGGGCGGACCTGCTCTACCGCACCGACGGTACGGTCACCTACGCCGACGCGTTCGCGGTACAGCCGTTCGCGAACGACGTGGTCACCAAGAGCTACACCGGTGCCCAGATCAAGCAGGTGCTGGAGGAGCAGTGGCAGCCGGCCGGCGCCTCGCGGCCGGTGCTCTGGCTCGGCGTCTCGAAGGGGTTCACCTACACCTACGACCCGGCCGAGCCGAAGGGCTCCCGCATCACGTCGATGAAGCTGAACGGCGTGGCGCTGGACCCGGCGGCCAGCTACCGGGTGACGGTGAACTCGTTCCTGGCGGCCGGTGGCGACAACTTCACCACCCTCGGCCAGGGCAGCAACGTGGTGACGACGGGGAACAACGACCTCACCATGCTGGTCGACTACTTCGCCGCGAACTCGCCGGTGACGGCCGACCCGCAGCCGCGGTCGGCGGTCGGGCACCCCGGCCCGCAGTGCAGCACCACGATCACCGGCAGCTACAACCGGCCGCTGGTGGTCAGCGCGGGCCTGACCTGCCTGGAGAACGCCAAGATCGCCGGCCCGGTGACGGTGCTGCCGGGGGCGTCGCTGATCGGTACCGGCGGAAGCATCGCCGGTCCGGTGACGGCCACCCGCCCGGTGCTCTTCACCCTCTCCGGCACCGCGGTCTCGGGTCCGGTGACGGTGGCCGGCGCCACCGGCCAGGTGCTCGTGGAGAAGGGCCGGGTCAGCGGCCCGGTGACGATCACCAACAGCGGCGGCGGCGTACGGGTCGACGGTGTCACCGTCTCCGGGCCGGTGTCGCTCGCGGCGAACTCCGGTACCCAGGCGGTGGTGGTGGCGGGGAACACGATCAGCGGCCCGCTCGCCTGCGCGCAGAACACCCCCGCGCCGGTGAACGACAACCGGCCGAACACGGTTCGGGGTCCGGCGAGCGGGCAGTGCGCCCGCCTCTGATCGGTACCTGACCCGACGTAACGGCAACCCGGGCGGTGGACACGGCGAACGTGTCCACCGCCCGGTGCCGTACGGGCAGCCATCGGCCGAGCCACCCGCCGCACCTCCCGTCGTCGTTGCCAAACCGTTACAAACGAGTCTCCGGCCGCCGCTGGTGGTCCCTTTACTGTGATTTGCCACCCCTTTGTCGCCGGCCCGAGGGCGGACCTTCGGGGCATCTCGTCGATCCCGGGTGACGTGCCGCGGTCGTACCCGGTGGATTGGGTTACCCGCCGGTAGCGTCAGGGGTTGTGAGCCAGGTCGCTTCGCGAGAGCATCGGGCGCACCCCGGCTACCGATGAGTAGCAACGGGTGTCACCAGCCCCGCCCGCGCCGCCTCCCCCCGGGTGTGCCCGCGCCGGCGGCCTCAGCGAGGAGGACCCGTGGATCCAGAAGAGAGCCAGGTGCAGGGACGTGTCAGATGGCGGCGCTTCGCCGCGCTGATGATCCCGGCCACCGCCGTCGCCGGCGCCATCGTCTTCGGCATGTCCAACGGCGCGATCGCCGCCTCGTTCGCCGTCTCCGGCCAGACGTTCAAGGTCTCCGCCAGCCGGCTGGAGGGCGACGGCTTCGCCCAGTACGGCGGCCTGGCGACGGAGAAGGGCGGCAACCCGAAGAACCCGGCCGACCCGAAGAACCACCCCGTCGCGGTCTCCGCGATCGCCAGCGCCGACCTCTACGACCTCTGCCAGTCCGTGAAGGTGCCGAAGCTGCCGGTGGTGCTGACCATCAAGGCGGGCGGTGGCGGCAAGCCGGCCACCGCAACCGACCTGCTGATCGACATGGACTCGCTGCGCGGCGACGCGACCTTCACCGATATCAAGATCGGCCGGGACGCCAGCGACCTGGACCCGAGCGCCGAGGCCGGCTCGTTCGGCCAGAGCGCGAGGCACGTCACCATCCTTGACCTCAAGCAGGTCGCCCGCTCCACCAGCGCCGGCACCTTCGTCCTCAACGGGCTCGACCTGAAGGTCAACGTGGGGGCCGACGCCAAGGAGTGCTTCGTCGACCCCCCGAGCACCAACTCCTAGGCGGGACACGGTCCAGCCCGCGCACCCGGCCCGCGGCGGGCGCCCGCCGCGGCCGGCGTCCCACCACTGGCGACCCCTTCCGTCCCGTCGGCACGGACCGCGATCGACGGGACCGCTCCAGGAGGAGTACGTGACGACTGCAAGCCCACAGCACGCCCGTCCCGGCGCGCTGGCCGCGGGCCGGCTGGCCTTCCGCCGCTGGCGGCGGTCCCGGCCCTTCTGGGGCGGGCTCTTCACCGCGCTCGGTGGCCTGGAGATCTTCGGTACCACCCAGATGAGCCTCGGCGGCCTGACCTTCCAGATGGGACCGACCGGCTTCCTCTCCTGGCTGATCCCGACGATCCTCGTCGCCTGCGGCATGCTGATGTGGTTCACCCCGCAACAGCGGATGTTCTACGCGATCGTCGGCGCGATGACCGCGGTGTTCTCGCTGATCGCGGTCAACCTGGGCGGCTTCTTCCTCGGGCTGCTGCTCGGCATGCTCGGCGGGGGCCTCGGGTTCGCCTGGGTACCGGCGCGGACCCCCACGCCGCCGGCCGGGAGCGAGGAGCCCGAACCCGTGACCGCGACGGAGTGGCCCGGGCCGGATCCCGCGCCCGCGACCCGACCGCCGGAGCCGGTCGCCGGGGAGCGGCGGCCCGAGCCGGATCCCGGGACCGCGACAGAGCGGCCCGAGCCGGCCGCGCCGGTCGGGGGCACCGAACCGGCGGGGCCCGATCCCCGACTGCTCGGGGTGATCCTGCTGGTGTCCGGCCTGGCGATCGCCGGCCTGGTGACGCTCGACCGGGCGGCCCCGGCGCAGGCGGCGCCCTGCCCGCCGGCCGTGGGGGCGTCGCCCCCGGCGAGCCGGCCCGTACCCGGCGGCACGACCGCCAGCCCGAGCGCCTCGCCGAGCGCCACGCCCGGCGGCCGCAGCGGGGACGGCGGCGGCCTGCTCGGGGACATCGTCGACGGCATCGGCGACGGGCTGCACCGGCTGCTCGGCGGCGGGAACGAGCCGCAGGCGCCGGCGCCCACGGCGACCCCGCCGGCGGTACGCCCGGCCGGCAGCCCGACGCCGGCCCCGTCCGTGCCGTCGGGCCGACCGATCCCGAGGACGGGCGCCTGCGCGCCGGGCGCGGCGAGCCCGACGCCGAGCGGGTCCGCGACGGCGGTACCGCTCATCGACCCGCCGGCCGACCAGCCGTACGTGAACAAGGTCCCGTCGCTGATGACCGGTACCAAGGTCACCATGTACGGGCTGCGGCTGAATGGGATCGTCGAGCTGCCGAAGAAGGGCGGCGGTACGGTACGGGCGCTGGACTTCGGGATGACCCGGGCCGTCACCGACAACTTCGCGCTCAAGGTGCCCGGCCCGGCCGACAGGTCACAGCTGCTGCGCAGCAGCGCGCTCTCGGTCGAGGGCGACGTCCACTTCTACACGAGCCGCTTCTCCGGCAAGTTCCTCGGCGTCGCGCCGCTCACGCTCACCCCGGACCAGCCGATCCCGCCGGACGGCATTCCGCTGACGGTGCCGGTCCCGGTGGTCTTCACCGACCCGGAGATCGACCTGGTCTTCGTCAACTGCCACACCCTGACGGCGCCCGACCTGGTGCACACCCTGGTGTGAGCCACCTGGCACACACCCTGGTCTGAGCCGCCTGGTGTGCGCCCGGGCCGTGCCCGGAGCCGCGAAAAAGCAGGGGCCGGACCGCCCGCCACGGCGACCGCCGTGCGCGGGTGATCCGGCCCCCGACCGGCGAGCCTTCTCAAACACCCCTTCAAAGCCGCGCGAGCGCCGCCTTCAGCGGGTCGAGCCCGAGCGAGCCTAGGTTCAGCGCGGCCCGGTGGAACTCCTTGAGGTCGAAGTCGGCGCCCTTGCGCGCCTTCGCGTCGTCGCGGGCCTGCAACCAGATCCGCTCACCGACCTTGTAGGACGGCGCCTGGCCCGGCCAGCCGAGGTAGCGGTTCAGCTCGAACCGCAGGTTCTCGTCCGGTACCCGGCAGTGCGCCCGCATGAACTCCCAGCCCAGCTCCGGGGTCCACCGCTCGCCCGGGTGGAAGCCGAACGGGTTGTCGCGGGGGATCTCCAGCTCCAGGTGCATACCGATGTCGACGATGACCCGCGCCGCCCGCAGCGCCTGGCCGTCGAGCATGCCGAGCTTCTCGCCCGGGTCCTCCAGGTAGCCGAGGTCGTCCATGAGCCGCTCCGAGTAGAGCGCCCAACCCTCGCCGTGCCCGGAGCACCAGCAGAGCAGCCGCTGCCAGCGGTTGAGCAGCTCGGCGCGGACGGCGGTCTGGCCGACCTGGAGGTGGTGGCCCGGTACGCCCTCGTGGTAGACCGTGGTCACCTCGCGCCAGGTGGAGAAGTCCGTGATGCCCTGCGGTACCGCCCACCACATCCGGCCGGGGCGGGAGAAGTCCTCGCTCGGGCCGGTGTAGTAGATCGCGCCGTCGCTGGTCGGTGCGAGGCAGCACTCGATCCGGCGTACCTGCTCGGGAATGTCGAAGTGGGTGCCGTGCAGCTCGGCGATGGCCTTGTCGGCGAGCGCCTGCATCCAGTCCCGGAACGCCTCCTTGCCCTGGATCCTCCGCGCCGGGTCGGCGTCGAGCGCCGCCACCGCCTCGTCCACGGTGGCGCCCGGCCGGACGATCCGCCCGGCCACCGCGCGCATCTCGCTCTCCAGCCGGGCGAGCTCCTCGAACCCCCAGGCGTACGTCTCGTCGAGGTCGACCCGGGCGCCGAGGAAGTACTGCGAGGCGAGCTGGTACCGCTCGCGACCGACGGCCTGCTTCTCCCGGCCCCGGGGCGCCAACTCGTCGCGGAGGAACTGGCCGAACTGGGCGGTGGCGGCGGTGGCCGCGGCGGCACCGCGACGCAGGTCGGCTTCGAGCGCGCCGCTCGCGGAGAGCCGGTCCACCAGCCCGTGGAAGAAGTTGTCCGCGTCCGGGTCGGTCCAGATGTCGCACTGCTTGGCGACCTCGACCAGCTGGGCCCGGGAGCTCACGTGCCCGTCGTCGGCGGCCGTACGCAGCGTGGTCTTGTAGTCCTCCAGCGCCGACGCGAACCCGTTGAGCCGGGCCGCGATGTTGCTCACGGCCTGCTCGCCCTGGACCGGCATCAGGTCGAAGACCTGGCGGATGTCGTGCAGCCCGCTGGCGATGACGTTGACCTCGCTGCTGGTCTCCCCGGCGTCGTACCGGGCCAGCTCCAGCCCGAGCCGTTCCTGCATCGCCTCCTTGGCGACCCGTTCCGACTCGTTCTCCGGCTCGATCGTGCCCAGCTCCGCCAGGGTACGGCGGGTCAGCTCCGCCTGGGCCTCGTAGCCGGCCGGCGAGAGGTCGTTGAGCTGGTCGTCGTAGCCGCCAATACCAACATAGGTCGCGCCGACGGGGTTGAGCGGCGCCCAGTCGGCGACGTAGCGGTTCGCGAGGTCATCGATTCGTCCCACGGCACGACGATACGTGACGCGCGCGGATCGACGCCGACCTGCCACGATGGTGCCGGCAGCTCACGTGACCGACGCCCGACCGGTACGCCGTCCGACGGCCGGTGGCCGGGAAAATGGCAGCGTTCCGGTCGTACCCGTAGGGCAGAGTGTCAGGGGTGAACACCCTATCCACTCCTGACAACCCCGAGTCGGTGAAGCGCTGGCTGCCAGGCTTCTTCGCGCTCGCCCTCATCTGGGGTGCGAGTTTCCTCTTCATCAAGATCGGCGTACGCGAGCTGCACCCGTTCTACGTGACGCTGGGCCGGGTCGCCGCGGGGGCGATCACCCTGCTGATCGCGCTCGCCGTGCTCCGCCAGCGGCTGCCCCGCGACCCGCGGCTGTGGCTGCACATGATCGTGGTGGCCGGGATCGGCACGGTCATCCCGTTCACCCTCTTCGGCTACGGCGAGCAGCGGGTCTCGTCCATGCTCGCCGGGATCTGGAACGCCACCACGCCGCTGATGGTGCTGCCGCTGTCGGTGCTGGCCTTCCGTACCGAGCGGATGACCGGGCGCAAGGCGGCCGGGTTCGGGCTGGGTTTCCTCGGGGTGCTCGTGGTGCTGGGCGTCTGGCGGGGCGTGGGTGGGGTCGAGCTGACCGGGCAGCTCATGTGTCTCGGCGCGGCGTTCTGTTACGGGTTGGTGATCCCGTACCAGAAGCGGTTCGTCGCGGGGCGGCCCGAGTCGGGACTGGCGCTCTCCGCCGCGCAGCTCGTCGTCGGTACCGCGCAGCTCGCGATCGTGGCGCCGCTGGTCGCCGGCGCGCCGCCCGCACCGACCCGGCTCTCGCTCGACGTGATCGCGAGCGTGCTCGCCCTCGGGGCGCTCGGCACCGGCATCGCATTTGTGATCAACATGCGGAACATCCGAATCGCCGGGGCGAGCACCGCCTCCATGGTCACCTACCTCGTCCCGGTCTTCGCGGTGGTCTTCGGCGCCCTCGCGCTGGACGAGCGGCTCGCCTGGTACCAGCCGGTCGGTGCGGTGATCGTGCTGGCCGGCGTCGCCGTCTCGCAGGGCCTCGTACCCGCCCGCCGCCGGCCGGACCGGGCCGCGCCGGAACCGGACCCCGCCGCGCCGCCGACGGAACCGGCCGCGCCGGAGCCGGACACGGACCGGCCCGCGAATGGACGGGGCGCCGGCCAGGTCACGGCCGCGGCGGCGACGGTACGGGCCCCGCGCGCCGCCACCCGCCGCTGACGGCCGTACGCCCGCGCCCGGTGGCACCACGGGTGGCGGCTCCCGGTGCACGGTGGTGTCAGTGCGCGGCGGTGTCAGTGCGCGGCGGCCCACTTCACCAGGCGGTCGGCCGACCAGGTGTTGACCACCCGGTCGGCCGGTACGCCGCAGAGCGCCGCCCGCTCGCACCCGAAGCGCTGCCAGTCGAGCTGGCCCGGCGCGTGCGCGTCGGTGTCGATCGCGAAGTGGCAGCCCGCCTCCAGGGCGAGCCGGATCAGCCGCTTCGGCGGGTCCTGCCGCTCCGGCCGTGAGTTGATCTCGACGGCCTTGCCGTACTCGGCGCAGGCGGCGAAGACGGCGTCCGCGTCGAAGTCGCTCGGCGGGCGGGTACGACCGCGGTGCCCCCGGTCGCCCGGACCGGTGACCCCGGCCGGCCGGCTGGCGACCATCCGCCCCGTGCAGTGGCCCAGGATGTCCAGGTGCGGGTTGGCGACCGCGGCCAGCATCCGTCGGGTCATCCGGGCCTTCTCGTCGTTCAGCCCGCTGTGCACCGAACCGACCACCACGTCGAGCCGGGCCAGCAGCTCGTCGGACTGGTCCAGCGACCCGTCGGCGAGGATGTCCACCTCGATGCCGGTGAGGATGCGGAAGCCCGACGGCAGCGCCGCGTTGACCGCCGCGACGTGGTCGAGCTGCCGGCGCAGCCGGTCGGCGGTCAGGCCCCGGGCCACCTTCAGCCGCGGCGAGTGGTCGGTCAGCACCACGTACTCGTGCCCCAGCTCGACCGCCGCCAGCGCCATCTCCTCGATCGGCGAACCCCCGTCGGACCAGTCCGAGTGGGTGTGGCAGTCGCCCCGCAGCGCGGTACGCAGCGCCGCGGCGGCCTCGTCCAGGTCGGTGCCCTCCGTGGCGAGCAGCCGCCGCAGGTAGACCGGCTCCTCGCCGCGCAACGACTCGACCACCGACCGGGCGGTCACCTCGCCGACGCCCGAGAGTTCGGTCAACGTACCGGCCTCGGCGCGGGCGGTCAGTTCGCCGGCGGGCAGCGCGGCGAGCGTCTTCGCGGCGGTGCGGAAGGCGCGTACCCGGTAGGTGGCCTCGTTCGCCCGCTCCAGCAGGAAGGCGATCCGCCGCAGGTCGGCGACGGCGTCCCGGGGGCTCATCCCGTCACCGTATCCGGAGCCGGGACGCCCCGCGCGACTCACGGCGCCTTCGGGCAGCCCTTGTCGTGCTGCCAGGCGGTCACCTTCGCCGCCGGCGACCGGTTCACGTGCTTGCGCCACGCGTCGAGGAACTCCGCCGGCCAGACCACGCCCCGCCGGATCCACCAGTCGGCCGTGCGCTGGCACGGCGGCGAGATGCCGAAGTGCAGGTGGCAGACGTTGTTCGCGTTGCCGGTACGCCCGACCGAGCCGATCCGCTGACCCGCGCGTACCCGTACGCCCGCCTCGATCCCGGCCGTCACCTCGACCAGGTGCGAACCGTAGTAGCGGACCCCGTCGTCGCCGAGCAGCGACACCGACTTGCCGCCGTTGAGTGGCCCCTTCGGCCCGTTCTCGTCGAATTCGTCGACCCGGCTCACCTCCAGGACCCGGCCGTTGGTGACGGCCACGACGGGCGAGCCGCAGTTGGCGAAGATGTCCGTGGCCGGGTACGCCGAGTGGGTCTTGTGGTACGAGACGTTGCCGGTCTGGACCGGGAAGACGTACGGTCCGGCGGTGGCCGACGGCGACGGCGTCTGGCGGACGGCCGGCGGCGGCGTGGCCGGGGAGGCGCTGACCACGGGCGTACCGGTGGCCGGTGGCGGGGTGCCGCTTCCGCCGACGAACGACGGCGCGGCCGGCTCGGCGTCGGTACCGCAGCCCGCGAGCAGTGCCGACGCCAGCAGTACGACCACCGGGATTCCGATGGTGTGACGGCTCCGTGCCGGACGCCGTCTCTCCTCCGGTGACATCCGGCCATCCTGGCAGATCATGGGCGTTCCCGCCCGCCGGATGTGCGTCGCCGCGCGGGGCGTGACGTCCCGGCGCGCCCGGATTCCGGCCGGGCACGTGACCCCCGAGGACTTCAGCGCCGGCGCGGCCGACCGCGTCGGCCCGCCCGTGCCGGCGGGTACGCTGCGGCGAGGGGTCGAGCCCGAACCGCGAAGGAGCGAGCCCGATGACGCAGCAGCCGGCCGCCGGCCCGCCACCCGGTACGTCACCCGACGCGCCGGGGCGCGATACGCCGGCGCCCGATACCCGGCCGGTCAGCGTGACACCGGCGCCCGCTTCGCCGCCGCCGGTCGCCATGTCGGCGGCACCCGGCTCGCCGCCGACCGCCGTGACACCGGCGCCCGCCTCGCCGCCGCCCGTCGCCGTGACACCGGCGCCCGCCTCGCCGCCGCCCGTCGCCGTGACACCGGCGCCCGGTGCTGGACCGTCCGGGGCGGGGCCGTCCGGCGTGGCCTCCGGGTACCCGCGCTTCGGCGGAGCGGGCTATCCGCGCTTCGGCGGGCCGGGCCCCGATGCCGCCGGAGCGCCGGGGTGGCCGGGCACGGCGGCGGGGCGTACCCCGTCGGGGTTGTTCCCGTCCGCGCAGCCGCAGCGGCCCACCTACCGCGAACCGCATCCGGTGCGGAACGGCCCGCTGGCCGCCGGCGCGGCGGTGACCGCCGTCTGGCTGTTCTTCTTCGGGCTGCTCGGTGCCGACCTGCGCGGCTATGCCTGGTGGACGATCTTCGCGGGCGGCGTCGCCTGGCTGGTCGCGCTCGGACTGGGCCGGCTGGGCGACCGGGGCGCGGCGGCGGGCGTCGCGATGGCGACCGCCCTGGGCTGGAGCATCGCGGCGATCGCCGTGGCGTTGCGCTGGTCCGGCGGTGGCGACTGGCCACTCTGGTGAGCCGTGCGGCGCGCCCGCGTCGAGACTGCGCAAGGTGACTGCCGTGTCTACGTTCCGACAACTTTGCCGGGCGCTCGGTGTGCGATCGTGGGCGCAGCGTAGTTCTACCGACGCGTAACCTCGATTGCCTTGACGCGAGCCCCCCGACTCGGCACGCTCGGCTTCATGGCCTGGACAGAGCAGCGGCTCGACCCCGAGCGCAGCCGCCGTCGGTTACAGCTCCTCGCCGAGCTGGCCGGGGCTAAGGCGGTACGAGCGCGGGAACGCCCGCGTCGCCTGCGTTACGACCAGTTGCGTGAGCTGATCGACACGCGCCGTCGCCGCGCGGGCTGACGCGTCCGCCCGACCAGTGACCATTAACATTCGATTCCATCGCCTCTCTCGGGGCGTTGTCCGACGAGTCTGGAACGCGACCGGTTACCGTCACGCGTAATGACAAGTCGGCGGTGTTGTACCGCGGGGCAATTGGGGGGACCGTGTCGTACTTCGCTGCGGCCGTTGTGCGTGGTGGTGACGGCTGGACGGCGGCTGAGGTGGACCTCGGCGGAGTGGCGGACGTGGACGAGGTCGCGGACCGGCTCCGCGACGTCGATCCGGATGCCGACCTGTCCCTGCTCTTCGTCGAGTCCGACGACGTCTACCTGGTGATCCTGCGGCTCGACGAGGGCGAGGACCTGCGCGTCTTCGGCTCCGACTCGGCCTTCGCGGAGGAGTCCCGGCTCGGCGAACTGCTGGTCGGCGACCTCAAGGCGCCCGTACCGGGCATCGACGACGTCGGCGGCGCCCCCGGCGGCGGTGGCGACGAGGAGACCGACCGGCCGGCCGCGGACCCCGACGCCGACCCGGTCGGTGACGCCGACCTCCTGGCCGACCTGGGCATCTCCAGCCGGCAGTTGCTGGCGCTCTGCGCGCACGAGGGCCTGCTGCCGGCCGACGTCACGGCCGAGGTGTGCCAGATCATCGGCGCCGGCGACGAGATCGAGGAGCTGCGCGAGGCGTGACCGGGACCCGCCGGCGGCACGACGCCTGGATGGGCCGGGCGATCGAGGTGGCCGCGGCGGACCGTACGGTACTGCCCGATCCGTCGGTCGCGGCGGACGTGCCGGTCGGCGCGGTGGTCTACGGCCCGGACGGTACGGAGTTGGCGGTCGGCCGCAACGAGCGCGAGTTGACCGGCGACCCGACGGCGCACGCCGAGGTGCTCGCGCTGCGCCGGGCGGCGGCGGTGACGGGAAGCTGGCGGCTGGACGGCTGCACCCTGGTGGTGACGCTCGAACCGTGCACCATGTGCGCGGGCGCGCTCGTGCTGGCCCGGATCTCCACCCTGGTCTTCGGCGCCTGGGAACCGAAGACGGGTGCGGTCGGCTCGCTCTGGGACGTGGTGCGTGACCGCCGGCTCAACCACCGGCCGGAGGTCTACTCGGGCGTACGCGAGGCCGAGTGCGCGGCCCTGCTGCGCGCCTTCTTCCGCTGACCAGTCCCGGGGCGGCGCCCGCCGGCCCACCCGCACCGACGTCGACCCGCACCGAAGTCGTCGCCCGAGCCGGCCCCGCGCCGTCATCCCCAGTCGGTCGTGCGTTGTGCACAGGTTGTGGATAACTTCGTTTCCTGTGGATAACCCGTTCCACGGGACGGCGGCGCGGCCGTGGCCCAGCCCAGTGCGGCCCTGCGACCGCAGATCAGACCAGCCGCGGCCCCTGCCGCCGGGGGTCAGACCAGTGCGGCGGCGCTGAGCGGGGCCTCCTCCGGCGCGGTGACGGCGGGCGGGACCATCGGCGCGGCCGGCAGGACCACGGTCACCACCAGCCCGCCCCCGTCGCGCGGACGCGCCGTCACCGAACCGCCGTGCGCCCGCGCGACGGCCCGTACGATCGACAGCCCGAGCCCGAACCCGCGCCCGCCGGCGACCCGCTCCTGGCGCAGCCGCCGGAAGGGCTGGAACATCGTCTCGATCTCGTACCCCGGAACCGTCGGCCCGGTGTTGGCGACCACCAGCACCGCCCGCCCCTCGGACCAGCCGGTACGCACCGACACCCAGCCCTCGCCCGGCAGGTTGTGCCGGATCGCGTTCTCGACCAGGTTGTGGGCGAGGCGCTCCAGCAGGATCGGGTCTCCGAGCGTGGTGGCGGGGGCCAGCTCCCAGAAGATCTCGGGCACCCGTGGGGCCGGCTGCCCCGGCCGACCGTCGGCCTGCCGCCGCGCGGCGTCCAACGCCTGCTCGCCCACGTACGCCGCCACCTCGGCGAGATCGACCCGGCTGCGCTCGGTCAGCTCGTTCTCCGAGTCGGCCAGCGTGAGCAGCCCGTCGATCAGGCGCTCGTGCCGCTCGTTCACGGCCAGCAGCGCCTCGCCGAGCTGGCGTACCTCGGCCGGCGCGCCCGGTCGGGTGATGGCCAGCTCGACCAGCGAGCGGTTGAGCGCCAGCGGCGTACGCAGCTCGTGCGAGGCGTTCGCCACGAACCGTCGCTGCCCGTCGAAGGAGCGGTCCAGGCGTTCCAGCATCTCGTCGAAGGTGTCGGCGAGCTGCCGTACCTCGTCGTGCGGGCCGCTCAGCGCGATCCGCTCGTGCAGCCCGCGCCCGGCGGTGTCCGCGCCCGCGATCCGGCGGGCGGTGCTGGTGATCTGCTGCAGCGGCTGCAACGTACGCCCGGTGATCAGCCATCCGAACGCGATCGCCACGACGGAGACCACGCCGAGCGCGATCCCGCCCTGGGTGAGCAGCGAGTTCAGCGCGTTCTGCTTCGTGTCGGTCTGGACCTTCTGCAGCAGGATCCGCAGCTCCTCGCCGTCGCCGGGAGGCACGATCTGCGGCTTCAGGTTGGCGTTCAGCACGCCCTTGTTGATCGCGACGCCGACCGGGTCGGCCATCCGCTGGTCGACCAGGAAGTAGGTCACCGCCAGCAGGACGATCGCGGCGAGCAGGAAGAGACCGCCGTAGACCAGGGTCAGCCGGATTCGCAGCGTCAAGCGTTTCATCGGATCTGATACCCCACTCCCGGGACCGTCTCGATCACCTGTGGCTCGCCGAGCTTGCGGCGCAGCTTCATCATCGTGACCCGTACGACGTTGGTGAACGGGTCGATGTGCTCGTCCCAGGCCCGCTCCAGCAGGTCCTCGGTGGAGACCACCGCCCCGTCGGCGCGCATCAGCTCGGCCAGGACCGCGAACTCCTTGCGGGACAGCGCCACGTACCGGCCGTCGCGGTAGACCTCGTGCCGGGCCGGGTCCAGCTCGATGCCGGCCCGGGTCAGCCGGGGCGGCGCCGCCGGACGGGCGCGCCGGGTCAGCGCGTGCACCCGGGCCGAGAGCTCCACCAGGGCGAACGGCTTGACCAGGTAGTCGTCGGCGCCGATCGCCAGGCCCGCCACCCGTTCCCGTACGGCCGCGGCGGCGGTCAGCATCAGCACCCGGGTCTGCCCGCCGGCCGCCACTATCGACCGGCACACGTCGTCGCCGTGCACCACCGGCAGGTCCCGGTCGAGCACCACCACGTCGTACTCGTTGACCCCGAGGCGCTCCAGGGCGCTCCCGCCGTCGTACGCGACGTCGACGGCGAACGCCTCTCGCCGCAGCCACTCGCCGACCGCCTCCGCCAGGACCGTCTCGTCCTCCACCACCAGCACCCGCACCGATCCATGGTGACTCGGTACGAGATAACGGCGGCGTTAACGACGACGGTTACGCCCGGGATACCGCCGTACCGGTCGACTTGTCGGCAACGGTCGGTGAACGGCACCGGCCCCGAAGGGAGTGATCATCATGCGCCGACGACTCGCCAGCGGCCTGCTCGTCCTGCCCGCGATGCTCGCCCTCGCGGCGGGCTGCGGCAAGCCCTCGGGTGGGGAGGGGGTGGCGACCGCAGGAGGCGGGGCCGGGGCCCAGGGGAGCGCCTCGCCCGCCGCGGCCGAGGTCAGCGACGCGGACCGGCAGCTCAAGTTCGCCCAGTGCATGCGGGAGAACGGGGTCGAGATGCCCGATCCCGAGCCCGGTGAGGCGGGCAAGGGATTCCGGATCAACCTCGGCGGCGACGTCTCCCCGGAGAAGGCGAAGGCGGCGATGGAGAAGTGCCGCAGCTACATGCCGAACGGCGGCCAGCCGCCCAAGCTCGATCCGGAGCAGGTGGAGAAGATGCGCAAGTACGCCCAGTGCATGCGGGACAACGGCGTACCGGGCTTCCCGGACCCGCAGCCCGACGGCACGATGCAGCTCGACACCAGGCAGCTCGGCGACATCAAGCCCGACAACCCGACGTTCCAGGCGGCGAACGAGAAGTGCAAGCAGTTCTCGCCGAAGGCCGGCGGGTTCACGTTCGAGGGGAAGGGCAAGTGACGGTCCCCTTCTCCGACCCCGACGAGACGCCCCTGCCCGCAGCCGGTCGCCGGCGCCGGTCCCGGCTGCGGGGAGCGCTGATCGCGCTGGCCGCGGTGGTCGTCGCCGGTGCCGGTACGGCCGCCGCCGTCGGCTTCGGCGGCCGGGACGCGGGTACGGCCGCGGCGAGCGGACTGCCGCCGGCGACCGCCCCGATCACCCGACAGACCCTGGCCGACGAGCAGTCCGAGGACGGCGAGCTGGGGTACGGGACGACCCGTACCGCCTCCGCCCGGTCGAACGGGACGATCACCGCGCTGGCCGGTACGGGCGCCACGATCAAACGGGGCCAGTCGCTGTACGCGGTCGACAACGCCAAGGTGGTGCTCCTCTACGGCAGGCTGCCCGCGTACCGGGTGCTGGGCCCGGGCGCCGAGGGCGCGGACGTCGAGCAGTTCGAGCGGAACCTGAAGGCGCTCGGCTACTCCGGGTTCACGGTCGACGACGACTACTCGGAGAGCACCGCGGAGGCGGTCCGGGAGTGGCAGGAGGACCTCGGCCTGCCGGAGACGGGGCGGGTCGAGCCGAGCCGGATCGTCTACGCCGACGGCGAGGTTCGCGTCGACGGCCACGAGGCGGAGGTCGGCGACCCGGCCCAGCCCGGGCAGGCGGTGCTGACATTCACCGGTACGAGTCGGCTGGTCACCGTCGAACTCGACGTGGACGATCAGCGCCTGGCGAAGAAGGACGCCAAGGTCGCGGTGACCCTGCCCGACGGCAAGGAGGTCGAGGGCAAGATCACCAAGGTGGAGACGGTGATCCAGACGCCGAGCGGCGCCGGGAACGACGAGCCGGAAACCAAGATCGAGGTGAGCGTGTCGCTCGCCGACCCGAAGGCGCTGACCGGCTTCGACTCCGCCTCGGTGAAGGTGGCGTTCACCGCCTCCGAGCGCGCCGACGTGCTGACCGTGCCGGTCGCGGCCCTGCTCGCGCTCGCCGAGGGCGGGTACGGCGTCGAACTGGTCGAGGGTTCCACCACGCGCGTCGTCGCGGTGCGGACCGGGCTGTTCGCCAACGGCCGGGTGGAGATCTCCGGCGACGCGGTGGCCGAGGGAATGACCGTCGGGGTACCGAAGTGACCGCGCGGTCCGCCACCGGAGCGGCCGGCGACGCGGCCGGTGACCTCGCGGTGCCGACCGCGCCGGTGGTGGCCCTGGACGACGTGACCAAGGTCTACCCCGGCGGGGTGGCGGCGGTCGCCGGGGTCTCGCTGCTCGTCGCGCGCGGCGAACTGGTGGCGATAGTCGGCCCGTCCGGATCGGGCAAGTCGACGATGCTGCACCTCATCGGCACCCTCGACCGGCCCTCGTCCGGCAGCGTACGCATCGACGGGTACGACGCGGCGAAGCTGCCGGACCGGCAGCTCTCCGCCCTGCGCGCCTCCCGGATCGGCTTCGTGTTCCAGCAGTTCCACCTCGCCCCGGGCGTACCGGTGGTGGACAACGTCGCCGACGGGCTGCTCTACGCGGGCGTACCGCTCGCGCAGCGCCGGCGGCGCGCGACGGCCGCGCTGCGCCGGGTCGGCCTGGGCCACCGGCTCGACCACCGGCCGCACGAACTCTCCGGCGGCGAACGCCAGCGGGTGGCGATCGCCCGGGCGGTCGTCGGCGAGCCGCCGCTGCTCCTCGCCGACGAGCCGACCGGCAACCTCGACTCGGCCTCCGGGGCCGGCGTCATGGAGCTGCTGCGCGAGCTGCACGCGTCCGGTACCACGATCATCGTGATCACCCACGATCGGGAGATCGCGGCGAGCCTGCCCCGGCAGGTGCAGATGCGCGACGGCCGCGTCGTCGCCGACTCGGCCGGCTCGGTGGTCTCCGTGGACTCGGCTGGCGTGGCCGGCTCTGCTGAGCCGGCCGGTTCGGTCGACTTGGGTGGTCCACCCGCGCCGGTCCTCGGGGCCGGCGGCGCCGGGCGCGAGCCGGGGCGGACGCCGGCGCAGCAGGCCACGGGCGGGGTGCGGTGATGGCGACCCTGACCGCGCCGTCCACCCCGCCCGCGCGGCAGGCCCGGCTGGTACCGGCCCGGCTGCGCCCGCGCGACCTGCTGCGCGTCGGCGGCGTCGGGCTGCGGACCCGGCCCCTGCGGGCGTTCCTCTCCGCCCTGGGCATCGCCATCGGGATCGCGGCGATGATCGCCGTGGTCGGCATCTCCTCGTCGTCGCGGGCCGAGCTGGACCGCACCCTCGACGCGCTCGGTACCAACCTGCTCACCGTCTCGCCCGGCAAGTCGATCTTCGGCGCGAACGCGAAGCTGCCCGAGGAGTCCGTCGCCATGATCTCCCGGATCGGGCCGGTCCAGCAGGTGGCGGCGACCGGTACGGTCCCCGACGCCCGGGTCTTCCGCTCCGACCGGATTCCGGAGGCGCAGACCGGCGGGCTCGCCGTCCGGGCGGCGAACCTGCAACTGCTCGACACCGTCGGCGCGCAGGTCACCAGCGGCGCCTGGCTCAACGCGGCCACCGCCCAATATCCCGCCGTGGTGCTCGGCGCCACCGCCGCGCAGCGGCTCGGCGTCGGCGCGGCCGGCCCCGAGATGCGGGTCTACCTCGGCGGACGGTGGTTCACCGTGGTCGGGATCCTGGCCCCGGTGCCGCTGGCGCCCGAACTCGACCTGACCGCGCTGATCGGCTGGGACGCGGCGCGGTCGTACCTCGGGTTCGACGGACACCCCACCACCGTCTACACCCGCTCCACCGAATCACAGGTGGAGGCGGTACGGGCGGTGCTCGGCGCGACGGCCAACCCGGAGGCGCCGAACGAGGTGGAGGTCTCCCGACCCTCCGACGCGCTCGCCGCCCAACAGGCCACCGACGCGGCGTTCACCGGACTGCTGCTCGGCTTGGGCGCCGTGGCGCTGCTGGTCGGCGGCGTCGGCGTGGCGAACACCATGGTGATCTCGGTGCTCGAGCGGCGTGCCGAGATCGGGCTCCGCCGCTCGCTCGGGGCCACCCGGGGCCAGGTCCGTACCCAGTTCCTCGCCGAGTCGCTGCTGCTCAGCGCCCTGGGCGGGGTGGGCGGCGTACTGCTCGGCATCGGGGTCACCACCGCGTACGCGCTGTCCCAGTCGTGGCCCACCGTGGTACCGGCCTGGGCGATGGCGGGCGGGGTCGGCGCCACCCTGGTGATCGGCGGTTTCGCCGGCCTCTACCCGGCGATCCGGGCCTCCCGGCTCTCGCCCACCGAGGCCCTCGCCACCCCCTGACCCGGTCCCTCCTCGCCGTCCCCGGTCCCTCCTCGCCGATCTAGGGCAAATCCTCGTGAGTTGATCTCTAATCACGACGATTTGCCCTAGATCGGCGGAGGGCCAGGAGCGTTTCCACGATATGAGCGGGTTGTTGGTAAAGATCGGCGGCGGTGAAGTAGCGCATCGCCCAACCCCGCTTCGCGAGCCAGTTGTGCCTGGCCCGGTCGCGCCACAGGCGGCGCGGGTCGAGGTGGGAGGAGCCGTCGTACTCGACGCCGACGAGGTAGTCCGGATCGCCGAGGTCTACGGGGAGGGGCGGTGGAACGCGGACTCAGGCGATGGCGGTGTCGAGGGCGATCTCGACCATCTGACCGAAGGTCTGCTCCCGCTCCTCGGCGCTGGTCTTCTCGCCGCGTTTGATGTGGTCGCTGACCGTCAGCACCGTCAACGCACGGGCCTTGAAGCGCGCCGCGATCGTGTACAGCGCCGCCGACTCCATCTCGACCGCCAGGACGCCGTAGTCGGCGAGCGTGTCGTACAGGTCCGGCCGGTCGGTGTAGAAGGCGTCCGCGGCCAGGATCGGTCCCACCCGCATGCTGATGCCGCGCCGCTCGGCCACCTCGACCGAGGTACGCAGCAGCCCGAAGTCGGCGACCGGGGCGTAGTCGATCAGCCCGTCGAAGCGCATCCGGTTCATGTTCGAGTCGGTGGACGACCCGCTGGCCGCGATCACGTCCCGCAGCTGGAGGTCCTCGCCGAGGGCGCCGCAGGTGCCGACCCGGATCAGCGTCTTCACGCCGTACTCGTTGATCAGTTCGTGGGCGTAGATGGAGGCGGAGGGCATCCCCATGCCGGAGCCCTGGACCGAGACCTCGACCCCCGACCAGCGGCCCGTGAAGCCCAGCATGCCCCGCACCGTCGAGTAGCACTTGGCGTCCTCGAGGTAGGTCTCCGCGATCCACTTGGCCCGCAGCGGGTCGCCCGGCATCAGGACCCGCTCGGCGATCTCTCCTGGCTTGGCGCCGATGTGCGTACTCATGGGGTGTGATCCTGCCAGGTCCACCGGGGTCATACCCCCGCGACGGCGGCGCGGGGCATCGGGTACCCTTCTCGGCGGTGGTGTGTCCGAGTGGCCTAAGGAGCACGCCTCGAAAGCGTGTGAGGGTTTACGCCCTCCGCGGGTTCAAATCCCGCCGCCACCGCCACTGAACAGGCAAAACGCCTGGCCGGTCCGAAAGGACCCGCCGGGCGTTTCGTCGTTTCAAGATCCCTAGTCTCGATCGCTCCTTCGCCCAGCACGCGCGCTCGCTCGCCTGCTGGGCTCCTCGTGCTTCTTGCGCCGGTTGTGTGGCGGCCGGTCCGCATCCGGTACAGAATCCCGCCTATAAATTGGCGATGGCAGCTCTCGCCGCGCGAGACGGCCTTCGCCCGAGGGCCCCAAACGGGCGAGCAGGTTACGCCGCAGGCGACTCGGGAATGCGCCAGATGATCCGGAACCGTTCGGCGTCTGGAAGCCCGAGCGGGCCTACCGGACCGATCTCTTTGATCAGGTAACCGAAGACCATGTGATGTGTCTCCTCCGACACCTCGTCCCAGGTGTCCGGAGTCACGATCATCACCTCGCGCATCAGACTCAGATCCGACTCGTTCTCCAGCATCTCCGCCCGGTCTTCCCGGTCCATCGAATCGTCGGCACGCATTGCACGGATCGACTCCGCGAGGAGGTTCGGCTCGCGGCCAAGTCGCCTCAGAATCTCCTGACAGCCGTACCGGTAGGCCGCGTGCGCCTCCAGAGCCTCCCGGTCGGGATTACGGTAGCCGTACGGCGCACCCTCTTCCGCCCCGACGTAGTCACCCTTCAGCGTGTGTAACAGGACCCGCAGCGCATGCTCGATCCCCTGCTCCTCGATGAACCGCGCCATCGCATGGACCCATTGGTCCTCAGACATCAGTGGCTCGTGCGGGACGGCAAGGGATGGATGGATCTCGATGGCGCTAAACGGGTTGACCAATATGCCCATGATTAGCTCTGGCGTCCACTTGCCATCCTCACCTCCCCAGCCGCTGTTGACGAGCTCCTGGAACGATTTCAGCGCGCCGGATTCCCCTTCGCCAATCGCGCGCCACAGCGGCAGGAACCTGGCTGTCTCGGACTTCTCGTTCCGGGGCGGATTGCACAGTCCGGCCAGGACCACGACTATGTCGTGGACAGTCTCCCAGCGCGGCCTCCGTGTCCCGTTGACGGCGGAGCGTACGGTCTCGTAGCTCGCGGCTGACAACAGGTCGTCTCGGCATTGGATGAGCGCGCTTACCTTTCGGAAGCTCAACCGGCCCGCCGAGCGGTGCAGTTCCTGCAGCGCTTCTGCTAACTCTCGCTGTCGGCCTGCTGGCTGAGATGGAGTACTGGAAGCGGCCAAGGGATGCCTCCCTGTTCAGAGTGTCAAGTTTCGCCAGCACAGTAGGAGCCATGAGCTAGGGCCGAGTCAATGTTCGTCAAGTTAGCCGGTCCGTTCGTCAAACCGTGACTCGCGGCCGACTGGTGAGGTGAGCATGGAGAAGGCGCCGACGGAGCGCCTTCGTCCGAGGAGTTGCCACGCATGCACATCCCTCCCTACGCCTATGACACGATCCGCGCCGCCGTGCTGCTCGACATACCCACGTCTCGGCAGGTGGGCGGCTTGGACTGCTGCCTGTGCGACAAGCCGTTCGGTGAGGACCTTGCTGCCGTACCGCTTGGGCCGACGCCGGCATCCGGGCTGTTCGGATGCCGACCCTGTCTGGCCCGGTTGGTCACCCGGGCGCGACGGGCCCGCGACGCTGCGCTGTCCCACGACGCCGAGCGTGCCCGTGCGGAGTTCGCGTCCTGGATGCCGGTACGTGGGCGCTATCTTGCCCGGCTCACCAGCGTGCGGCAGGCCGCTGAGGCTGTGACCGGGTTGGCCCAGGACGAAGATACCGAGGCACTACGTGTCGCCCGGCTACTGGTCTCGCTGGAGTCCGCGTACACCTGGGTCCCCGACGCTCCGGAACCACCGCCCTCGGTGGATCGTGAGGATCCGGAGATGAAGGACGAGGCCTTCCGGCTCAAGCTGGCCATGATTACGGCGCGGGAGGCGGTGGCGGAGCGGCTGGCCTATCACCTTCTCAACGAGGGGCACCCCGAGGAGCCCGAGATGTGCGAGGAGTTCGAATGCCCGGAAGGTTGCTCGGGACGCCACGACTTCACACGCATCGACTGCGGGCCGGACGCCGTCTTCGATGATCTGGCGGAGCACGGCATCAGCGTGGAGCAGGCAAAGCACGATCCCCTGTCACCTCGGCTCGCGACCCCCTTTGGGAAGACTGAGGCCGAGCAGAAGCACTCGCCACTTTCAGACATCGAGGAGCAAGCCTCCGTTGTCCTGGCGCACCTCGGGATCGACACGGACGACACGGACGCCCTGGTGAGCGCGGCGGCGGTCGGCCTGGTAGCTGATGCCTGGCGCGAGGGGCTGCTGAACGCGATCCACGCGGCCGACGACGGGCCGAACGACGGGGAGATCTTCGCCCAGAGCGTTGATCTGTACCGTCGGGCCCGCGCGGCACTGGTGGCCGCGCGGAGCGACGGGCCTGAGGTGCTGCTCGCGTTCGTGGCCGTCGCCTCGGACATGGACCTTCCGTGGGCCGGCGGCTCGCGCTTCGCGTTGCGGGCGACGTCCGTATCTGTGGCGGAGTTCGTCCGGCACGTCAACGACCATGTCTGGTTTACCGCGGAGGTGATGCGTGAGCGGGGTTGGCGCGCCGCACTGCTGCACAGAGCCGCTTCGGCCGCGTTCAAGGCTCCCACTCACTTCGGAATGCCAGGCTGGCCCAACGCCGTCACCTCAGCGATGGAGCGTCTCGCCCTGCTGGACCGGTCCGGCGCGCCCGAGGCGCTAGCCGACCTCGCGGCGGTGGAGACCTCATTACTTGAAGCGCCCGATCAACTGGGGGTGGACGCCCTCAACTGGATGTCTCGCCAGGCGCTACTCGACTGGTGCACCCCGTGAGCTGGGACAACCTGAGTCTGATCATC
Organism: Micromonospora sp. NPDC049559; assembly: GCF_040676675.1. Taxonomy (NCBI): domain Bacteria; kingdom Bacillati; phylum Actinomycetota; class Actinomycetes; order Micromonosporales; family Micromonosporaceae; genus Micromonospora; species Micromonospora sp. NPDC049559. The sequence continues at coordinate 28,946 of NZ_JBFAPK010000031.1, forward strand.
CTTGCCGCCTTTGGTTGCCTCACGCTTCTGCTGGCGCAGGTGGGCGAGACGTTGTCAAAGCTTCCGCCGATCATCCGTGCTTGGCGGCAAGTACGATACGAGCTGCGCAACGGGGCGGATCATGACTGTCAGGGGGCCTCGCAGGAGATTCACGACCGAAGCGTCGGACCGGGGCACGCAGCAGCGTGTTTCTCTGGCACGCCCTGTCAGCGTGGAACACATGGCGAGCCATTTACACGGAGGATCGATGAATGATCCGCTCGATGCCCCTCAAGCCGTACGACAAGGTGGAGTTGTCGGCTTGGACGTGTCCGCAGAATCGGTGAGCCAGAGTCGTAGGCGGGCGATGGTGACTATGGCCCGGCATCTGGTGGCAGACGAGTTATTCGGCCGAGGGTGGGAGAAGGGCGGGCTGTACCGAGCCCGCCCACGAACTGGGGTGTGATCGGTCGGGGTACCTGCTGGCCCAGGGGCCAGGCGTGGGGGCACGTCATCCGTCGTTCACCGCACACGCCGCCTGACCCGACTGGTTGCAGTTCTGGTTGCATTCAGCGTCGTTGCAATTACCCCATCGAGTCGCTGAGCCGCAGGTCGAGACACCCTCTCAGAAGACGCTGGGCCAGGATCGCAGATGCAGGATGCCTCGGCATCCCTGCAGGGATGCCGAGGCATCCTGTGATGATCAGGCTGCCGTTAGCTTCCGTAGGACGTACTGGTTGAGACTTAGCCCATCCTCTGCGGCGTGGATTGCCAGCTCGCGGTGCAGGCTTTCTCCGACGCGAACATTGAACTTTCCTGAGTAGCTACGTTCGGCGAATGGCTCTGGTACTTCCTCGCCCTGCTGCTCCATGTCTGCGACCACGTCACGCAGTAGGTCCTGAAGCCCCTGCAGGGCCTCGATCTGCGAGGCGGCCAACCACGAGAGGGATGGAAACTCGGCGCAGGTGGCGACGAACTCGTTGTCCTGGGCTGACCACGTAACGCGGTAGGTGTAGTGGGTCACCTCGGGATGGGCGGCTTGCATCACATGCCCTCCTTCCTGGCGATCGCCTTTAGTACTTGCCTCACCTGATACGCCTTGGCCTTGCCTTTGTCGTTTTGTATATTCACGCGCGGGTCTCCCGCCCACGGCATTTTGAACACTGCGTGGGAGGTGCCAACTTGTCTCGGCTCTCCGAAGTAGTGTTCACACACCCTCTTGAGATCGTTGTAAGTGATGTCCTGCGGGTTGCTTCGCATCGCCTCTATGATCTTCTCTACCGAGGGCACCCCCTGATAGTACTGCCAGTGGTACCAGGGCGGCAACGCTTTGGGCCATGCCCACCCGTCACGATGTCTGCGCAAGCAGCTGCTCGATCCCCGGCCACGCCTCCGACAGCAGGACGTCACGAAAACTGCCATCGACGGAGGTGTTGGTTGGCGTCGAGCAGGGTGTAGCCGCAACACTCACCGACAAACAGCCGTTGTGGTTGCCGCCTCACTAGGCCGACAGCGCCTGTCGACGGCTGCGTAGCGGCGGTGCGTGCCGGAGGGGAGGCCGTCTCAATCGTCGTCTCATTCAGGCGGGTTCAGCAGCGACCGGCCACATCCGGGCAACGGCCATCGCCGCAGCTCGCGGACTGTGCCGGTCTTGAATGAACGGTGACTGGCAGACCTCGAAAGCGTGTGAGGGTTTACGCCCTCCGCGGGTTCAAATCCCGCCGCCACCGCCACTGAAGAGGCAAAACGCCCGGCAGGTCCGAACGGACCAGCCGGGCGTTTCGCTTGATGGTCTCAGTTGCCGCTCAGCCCAGCGGTACGCGTACCCGGTGCCATGCCAACCTGCTCCCTACGCTGGCTCCGGGCCGAGTCGCGCTAGCTCTGGTCGCTGGTCGTCACCGCGTTGTTGACCGGGCAGTTGCCTTCGCTTCGGCCGCACGCGGCGAAGTCGCAGAGGCGACACAGCCAAGGCTGTGAACGGCCGTGCCCGTGGGCGGAGCGTTCTTCGGCTCGGGCGAGGGTGACCGTGGTCAGCATCGTGTCCAGCGCTGCCGATAGGTTGTCGAGCTCGTCCGGGGTCAGTGCGGACAGCGCGCTGGTCAGTGTCTTCTCGCGTGCTTGACGTATCTGCAGCGCCAGGCGACGGCCGCGTGGGGTCAACACGACGGATACGGCCCGTCCGTCCTGCGCTCCGGCCCGCTCGACGAGGCCTTCGGCTCCGAGGCGGTCGACCAGGCGGACTGTGCCCGAGTGGGTCAGGCCGAGCGCGGCGCTCAACTGGGTGACCGATCCGCCATCGAGGAACTCGTGCAAGGCGGCGAGGGCGGCGGGTGCCGAGGGGCCGAGCGCCGCGACCGCTTCGACGGCGGCGCTCATCCGGTCGGCGACTACGAGGCTCAACGCGCCCAGGACGTTGGCTACGTGCTGGCGGCTTGACTGCGTTCTCGACATCGGTCTAGGTTATATGCATGAGTCATACACAGTCCAGGTCCGCGAGCGGCGAGTCGGTGGCGGCGCTGTCGATGGTGAACATTGACAGCGCGGACCCGGCCAGGCTGGCGCGGTTCTACGCGGCCGCGCTCGGCTGGGAGGTCACCTACAGCGACGACAGTTACGGGATGGTCGAAGGCGACGGCATCAAGATCGGCTTTGGCAAGATCGAGGGATTCCGGCCCGCGCAGTGGCCTGATGAGGCTGGCGTCAAGCGCTTCCACCTCGATCTGCAGGTGGACGACCTCGACGAGGCGACCGAGAGCCTGTGCGCGATTGGAGCCAGTCAACCTGACTTCCAACCCGGAGCTGGGCGTTGGCGGGTGCTGCTCGACCCCGACGGCCAACCGTTTTGTCTGAGTCCCCGTCCCGTGGCCACGCCGTAGCGCTCCGCCGTGTCCGATCTCGCGGAGCTGCTCGTCCCGGACGCCGAGGCGTGGCGCACCTGGTTGGACAGCCATCACGCCGACCATCCGGGCGTGTGGCTGGTGCTGCACAAGAAGGGCGGTCAGACGACGACCCTGACCTACCCGCAAGCGCTGGACGAGGCGCTGTGCTTCGGCTGGATCGACGGGCAGATCGCACGAAGAGACGACGACAGCTACCGCCAGCGCTTCACGCCCCGCCGGCCGAACAGCCCCTGGTCCGCCAGGAACGTCGAGCACGTCGCTCGCCTCACCGAGGCTGGACGGATGCGACCAGCCGGGATCGCGGCCGTCGACGCGGCCAAGGCGCAAGGACGGTGGCAGGCGGCCTACCGCGGGCAGGCCGACATGCAGACCCCGCCCGATCTGGCCCAGGCGCTGGCAGCCAATCCCGCCGCGGCCGCGACGTTCGACCAGTTGGACGCCGCCAACCGCTACGCCATTGTCTACCGGCTCAACGCCGTCAAGCGTCCGACAACTCGGGACCGCAAGCTGGCCGAGTACGTCGACATGCTCGCTCGCGGCGAATCCATCCACCCACGCAAGCCCCGGAAGGATCGCCCGTGACGGTCCCCATCCCGCCCGGCGCCGACAGCACACCGCGACCGGGTGGTCGCTGATGCCGTACGGATCGATCGCCTGCTTCACCAGGAAGTCAGGCCAACAGGACGCCGGTGCTGGTGTCAGCGCGGCTGGCCCGCAGGCAGGTCTCCCGCACGGCGTCGTCGGCCTCGCTCAGCGACCCGAGCATCCGGTGGGGCGCCGCCCGCAGCCGCTCGCGTTGCTCCTCAGAACGCGCGGCCGGCCAGCCGTGCATCGGTCACACCCCCCACGCCCGCCGTTTCATGGCAGTAGACCCGCCAGAAGGCCCCGATGACAGGACAAATCATGAAGGCAAGGATGCAGAACCCGGCACTGAGCGTCCCGGGAGCGTTCCAGGCTCTGCAGCAGCTCGCTGCTTCCGTGCACGACGTGGGGATACCGGAGGTCACCCACTACCTCGTGCAGCTGCGCGCCAGCCAGATCAACGGATGCGGCGTATGCGTGGACGCCCATTCCCGCGAACTGGAGCACGCCGGTGAACCGAGCTCCCGGATCTTCGCTGTCTCGGCCTGGCGGGAGGCACCCTATTTCAACGAGGCCGAGCGTGCCGCGCTCGCGTTGACCGAGGCGGCAACACGGCTCGCAGACCGTCCCGACCCCGTCCCCGACGAAGTCTGGGACGAAGCGGCACGCCACTACAGCGAGCCGCAACTCGCGGCACTGGTGATCTCCATCGCCACGATCAACGCCTGGAACCGCCTGAACGCCGTCACCAGGCAGATCGGCGGCGACTGGGTCGAACAAGCCATCCAACCGGCCAGCCAACCCAGCTGAACAGCAGAATTGCTGGCCCGGGCAGACTGGCCGCGGACTCGGGTGACATAGGTAGGCGATGCCGCTCGGACGAGGACGGCTGGCAGACCCTCCGCTGGTGCAGTCGCCGCCAGCGCCACTGAGCAGGTCGAAACGCCTGGTTGGTCCGCTTGGGGCCAGCCCGGCGTTTCGTCAATGGGAATGTGGGCGGCCCGTGCCCGGGGTAGTCGGCTGTGCGAACCGACCACCGCCAGGTCGGGGTGTTCAGGTCAGCCAGGGCTGACGCAGTGGTAGTAAGTACGATCGGGTCGGCGAATGCGAAGCGCGATGCTCGTGCGTTCGATCTCCTGCTGCCGGCGGTGCGCGACGAGTGCCGCATTCACGACGCGCGCCTTCCGGAGTGTATGGTTTGCCACCATTTGTTCACTTCGATTGCGTCCCGACTCGCCTGTTGTCGGTTGCGGACGCGGCGGGTCGTGCCTGGGTGTCATACGCTGGTGCGACGATCGGAGAGCACCGGGCGACCCAGCCGCCGCAAAAGCGACACCAGCCGGCGAAGGAAGGCATCGTGGCGAAGTCGGTTCTCTGTAGCTTCCACTGCGAGCCTCATATCGGCTACAACGAGCTGGTCGCAAGTCTGGAATCGTGGTCAAGGCAGGGTGTGGTCCGTTCATGATGACCGCCAAAGCCAGCTGTCCGTTCTGCGAGATCGTCCGGCGCGAGGCTCCGGGCGCCCGAGAGGTCTACCGCGACGAGAGCGCGGTCGCCTTCCTTCCACTGGAGCCCGCGACCCTGGGGCACACGCTCGTGGTGCCGCGTATCCACGCACCCGATGTGTGGTCACTGGACGAGCGGACCGCCGCCCACCTGGCCCGAGTCACCCTGAGGTTGTCGCATGCGGTGAAGCGCGCAACAGCGCCGGAGGGGCTGAACATAATTCAGTCGAACGGAGCCGTCGCCACGCAGAGCGTGTTCCACCTGCATGTTCACATCGTCCCCCGTTGGTCCAACGACGGAGTGGGCCCAATTTGGCCGCCGGAAACCAGCTACTCGGAGAAGCAGAAGGACGACGTCTGGGAGCGACTCCGATACGAGTGCGACGAGGTGGGTGCGCGGTGACGCAGGCTGGCGAGAGAAGTGCCGTCGACGCCGACGACCGGCGCAGGCACCTGGACTATATTCAGGCCGTCGTCGCGCGGATGTCGACAGCCTCCGCCGCCGCGAAGAGCTGGCTGCTCCCGGTCGTGACCGCGGCCTACGGATACGCTCTGACGACGGGGGTGGGTTCCGTCGCCGTACTGGGTGTCGCGGCCGTGCTCCTGTTCGGATTCCTGGACGCCAACTATCTGAGGCAGGAAAAGGCCTACCGGAGACTTTATGACGCGGTGGCGCGCGGGACGAGAGAGGTCCCGCTATTCTCTCTCGACCCCTCCCATGCCGACGATCCCGCCCTTCCGGCGGTCACGCTGCGGCAAAAGATCCAGCTGCGCATCGGTCGTTGGTTCCCGGACCGAAACGTTTGGTTCTCCTGGTCGGTTGCTCCCTTCTATGGATCCCTCGTGATTATCGGCTGCCTCATTGGAGTGTTGACCGGGTAGTGACTCGCTCTGCTTGATGCCGAGGTCGCCACGCGGGTCCGACTCGTGTCGCTGCCGGATCAGGCCGTCCCGGCGGGGCCCCTCAGGAGCGCCGTGCCGAGGGCGTACGGAGCGAGTCGAGCGCCATCGCCTCGCGGGTGCCCGGCTCGGCCGAGTAGACGAGCACGGTCTGATCGCTGTCCGGTACCTGGAGGGTGTCGCAGTCGAGTTCGATCGTGCCCAGCTCGGGATGGTTGATGCTCTTGGTCGCGGTACGCCACCGAGCGGAGGTGCCCTCCCGCCAGAGCTCGTCGAATCGCGGGCTGCCCCGGCGCAGCTCTCCGATCATCCGCGCCAGTTCGGGGTCTCGGGGGTAACGGGCCTGGGCGGCGCGCAGCGTACCGACCGAGGCGCGGGCGGCGGCGTCGTCCTCGTCCGGTCCGGCGGCGACCTGGCAGCGGCTGCTACCGAGGAAGCGTTGCCAGATGAGGTTGCGCCGCGACCGCGGCCAGGCGGACATGTCACCCTGGAGCGCCGCCCCGAGGGGGTTCCAGGCCAGCACGTCGCCCTTGGCCGACAGCACCAGGACGGGCAGCTCCGACATCCGGTCCATGAGTCGAAGCAGGCTCGGTCGAACGGTCGTCGCCACACGTCCAGCGGGTGGCGGCTCGTGCCCGGCGAGCCGGAACACCAGATCGCGGTCGTCCTCGTCGAGGCGCAGGGCCCGGGCCAGCGCGGCGACGACCTGGGGCGAGGGCCGTGGGCCGCGCCCCTGTTCGAGCCGGACCACGTAGTCGACGCTCAGGTCCGCGAGCATCGCCACCTCTTCCCGGCGCAGGCCCGGCACCTGGCGGCGGGTACCGGACGGCAGCCCGACGTCCCGGGGCCGTACGCGAGCCCGGGCGCTGCGGAGTACCTCGGCGAGTCCGGCGCGGTCCACCTCCCGATCATGCCGCACGGGTCGCGCCGTTCGGCTGGTACCACCGGTCCCAGGCCCCGGCCGCCCTGGTGGGACCGGGTGCGCGCACCGACGATCGGCCCATGACGGACGTGCAGACGGTGGCGCTGGTCACCGGAGCGAACAAGGGGCTGGGCCGGGAGACCGTACGGCGCCTGGCGGGACAGGGCTGGCTGGTCTTTCTGGCCGCCCGGGACCGGGAACGTGGCACGCGGGCCGCGGCCGAGCTGGTGGGCGAGGGGCTGGACGTCGAGTTTGTCGAGCTCGACGTGACCTCGGACGAATCGGTGGCGGCTGCCGTGGAGACGGTCGCCGGACGCGTGGGCGGCCTGGACGTACTGGTCAACAACGCCGGAGTGGGCGGCCCGCTGCTGGATCCGGCCGAGCTGGGCGCTGACGCGCTGCGGCGGCTGTACGAGGTCAACGTGGTCGGTCAGGTTCGGGTCACGCGCGCGTTCCTGCCGTTGCTGCGGAAGTCCGGGCAGCCTCGCATCGTCATGGTCTCCAGCGGTCTCGCGTCGCTGACGAACGCCGGCGACCCGACCCGCCCCGAGTCCGGCTTCCTGAGCCTGGACTATGCCTCGTCGAAGTCGGCGCTCAACATGATCGTGTCCCAGTACGCTCGGGCGTTGCCGGGTTTCAAGGTCAACGCTGCCGATCCGGGCTTCCCGGCGACCGACATGAACAATCACACGGGTATCCACACCGTGACCGAGGGGACCGATGTGGTGATCCGCCTGGCCACCTGGGACCCGGACGGACCGACCGGTGGCTTCTTCGACCGCGACGGCTCCGTCCCCTGGTAGTGGCAGCCCGCAGCGGCGCCACACGAGAGCGAGAAGTGGACGCCACGCGAGAGCGAGAAGTGGACGCCACGCGAGAGTGAGAAGCCGGCGTCACACGAGACCGAGAAGGCGGAAGCCACACGAGAGCGAGCGGGAGATGGCGAGAATTCTGACGGTCGGGCTGCATCCGGGCGCACTCGACTACACCGAACATCCGGGCATCGACGAGGCGACGCTGACCGCGCGGATCGAGCAGGGAAACGCGGCGCTGCGGGCGGCGGGGTTCGACGCGGTGTCGTGTCTGGTCGGCGCCGATCCCGAGGCGGCGGCGGAGGCCGTCCGTGAACGGGTGTCGAGCGAACCCTTCGAACTGGTCATGATCGGGGGTGGGGTGCGGATGGCCCCCGAGCACACCCTCCTGTTCGAGCGGCTGGTCAACGTACTGGTCGCGACGTCGCCGGGGATCCGGTTCTGTTTCAACACCTCGCCGGAGACGACGATCGACGCCATCCGCCGGTGGGTGGAGCCCGGGTCCGGCCGCTGAGAAGGCGGAACGCCCGGCGGGTCCGAAGGGACCCGCCGGGCGTTCTCACTGTCGCAATCGCCCGGCGTCGCCGGCGTGGCCGCGGCCGGTAGCCGGCCGTACGAGGCTTGCGGGCGGAGGTACGTCAGGGGACGAAACGGGTACGCCGCCGCCGGGCGACCAGGTACATGACCGTGCCCACGGCCAGCAGCGCAAGGGCGGCCCCGCCCAGCACCGGGCCGGAGACGCCGGTGATCGGCAGCGTCGGCTCCTCCTCACCGCCGCCGGCGCCGCCGGCCGGGTTCACGACCAGCTTGGCCACGTCGTTGTCCGACCTCGCGTCCGGGTTCGAGGGCTTCACCAGCACGGATCCGACGAGTTCGCCGGCGGCGTCGACGCGCAGCCCGAAGTCCCAGGTCACGGCGCCGTTCACCGCCAGCGGGTGGACCGCCGTCTCGCAGGTGTAGCCGAGTCCGGCCTTCGCGCAGCCGGCGGGGACGCTCGTGACCGTGGTGTGAGGGGGTGGCGCGAACGCCACGACCGCGGCCGGCTTCGTGAGGCCCGAGGCGTACGCGGGGCCGAGGTTCTTGACGCCGATCCTGGCGGTGACCGTGGCTCCCACGGCCGCGCTGACCCGACCGGCGACGGCGCTCACGTCGGAGCGGTTCGTCCCCTCGACCGTGAGGATCACGCTCTGCGAGTTCGAGCCGTACGAGGTGTCCGTCTGCGGGCCGGAGGCGCGCGCCACCGGCTTCCGCACCAGCCGCAGGGTGCCCTGAGTGCCGCGGACCGGGTTCGTGGCGCGGACCATGTCGAGGTGGTCGCGCCCGTCGACCGGCGTCGACCAGTCGAACGTGGCGCCGGCGACCCCCGGCGCCGGCACCTCGGGGCGCAGCCGCAGCGGCAGGTCCTCCGAGAGCACGTACTCCTGGTGCGGGTCCAGGGTGGCGTCGAAATGGCAGTACGCGGCGAAGCTGCCGTACTCGCAGTTGTCGTACCGCTTCGGCACCGTGAACATGGCCTCGTAGAAGAAGAACAGGTCGACGCCGGTGATGGCGTTGTCCCCGTCGTTCCGTACCGAGATCGGGTTGGTGAAGGTGTCGCCCGGCTTCGCCTTCTTGGTGATGATCGGTCCGACCTCCAGGGCGACCGCCTCGCTGACGGTGACCTTCGAGGTCTTGACCATCGGCGCCCGATCGCGACTGGTGAGTTTCACGCTCACCTCGCCCTCGGCGCCGACCTTCGCGCCCGCTTCCGGGCGGATTCTCAGGTGCGTGATGCCCGCGAAGAGGTTCTCCGAGGCGAGGCTGTCGAACGTGCAGGTGATCGTCGTGCCCGCCTGCTCGCACGGGTCGAAGTCGAATTCCAGTTTCGCGGTGGCGACGCCGGCGAGCCCGGCGGTCTCGATGGTGACCTTGACGTCGTCCAGCGTGAAATCGTTGTCGTAGTTGTAGAGGTAGACCGACTGCACCTTGCCGGACGATTCCGGTAGCAGCGCGGTGTGGTCGAATTCCAGCTGCGTTCCGGTGGGCAAGGCGGCCGCGGAAACTGGCGGGACGGCGTTGGCGCCGAGCAGCCCGATGCCGCAGGCGCCGAGCCAGGCGGCGGCCCGTAGCAGGCGTTCACGATTCACGAACATTCCTCCCCGTCGATAACTCAGCGATCGTACCCGTCAAGATCTCGTGCTCCATGGGCCGTTGGGACGGCGCGACCAGCTTGCCGTTCAGTCTTTTCTGGCGCCGGGTCTTCGTCACACGAAAAGGAGTTGCGTATGCCACGAGCGCGAAGGGTCGACATTCCGGTACCCCCGTATTCGGCCCCGTACGGCGGACGTGTCGCCGACGATTGACCTCGAGTTCACTCGAAGACCTACGGTGTCGGTCATGAACAGCGGAAACGACCAGTTCGGCCGGCCCGGCGGCGACTCCACCCCGATCGCCGAGAGCCGGGAGGAGAGCTTCGAGCGCGGCATGCGGATCCTGAGCCGGATCGACGGGGAGAGCGGACGGCGGGTGGTCGACTCGCTCGCCGACGTGTCGCCGGAACTCGGGCACCAGATCGTCGCCTGGGCCTTCGGCGAGATGTACCAGCGGCCGGGGTTGGCTCCCCGCGATCGGCAGCTCGTCACGCTCGGCATGCTGACCGCGCTCGGTGGCTGCGAACCGCAGTTGGAGGTGCACGTCAATGCCTCCCTGAACGTCGGACTCACCCCCGAGCAGATCGTCGAGGCGCTGCTGCACGCCGCCGTCTACTGCGGCATTCCCCGGGCGATCAACGCGACGATGGTGGCCAAGAAGGTCTTCGGCGAACGGGGTCTGCTGCCGGTCGCGTCGTAACCGCCCGACGCCCTCCGAGCCCGGTGAGCCAGGCCTTAGCGCCGGAGCGCGGAGGGCGGTACGGGCGGTCCGACGGGCCACGTCTCGGGCCGGCGGCAGTCGCCCTCGCGGCGGAACCCGTCGGCGACCACCTGACCTCTGGCCTGCGGATCCGGCGCCGGGCCGGTCACGTTCAGTGTGACCGCGCAACCGGCGAGGTCCGGAATTCCGAGAACGCGGGGTGGGGTCGACCAGCCGGCCGGAGGCGGCGGCGAGGAATCTCCGGCCGTCACATTGACCAGCACGTCGCCGACCTCCAGCGCGACGTTCACGTACGGGCGCGAGCGGTCGAGGCTCACCCGCATCGAACAGGCCGTCAGGTACGCCCCCGGCGGCACCGCCGTGAGCCGTACGGGCGAGGCGCAGCGGGAGGTCTGCCCGAAGTCGATGACGTCGGCGATCTCCACCACCTCGCCCTCGCTGAGCTGGTCCGCAGTCGCCAGCATCGTCAGCCCGTCGGCGGGACTCCACCGGAGCCAGTGTTGGAACCGGCCGTCGGCCGATTCCAACGTGGTCAGCGTCGCCGGTCGGCCGGCCAACTGGACCGTACGGGTGACCGGCGGGAGGTCGCCGGGCGCGGACGCCGACTCCGGCGGAAGCTCCTCCTGGCCCTGGCCCCGCGTCAGCGCGACCGAGAAGCTGGCGGCGTTCCCCGCCCGGCTGAGCAACCCGAGCGAGATCCGCTCCGCGACACCGGGTTGCACCACCCAACCGGCCTCCTGCACGAGGAGGGGAATCCTGCCGGCGGAGAAGTGCACCACCGACGGGTCCGTGGCCACCAGGTCGGGACGGGCGAGGACGCTCGGACCGCCGGGTCCGGGCAGGGTGGGCAGGCGGTGGTCGCCCACCGCGGGTTCCCGTACGGAACCGGGGCGCCGGGGCAGTGCGGTGCGCAGGGACGGCGTCGGTGACGGGCTGATCGAGGTGCGGTCGGCGGGTGGCGGCTCCGGGGCTCCGAGGTTGGCGACGGTCACCGCGGCGGTCACGAGGACCAGGCTGACCAGGCCGGCCGTACCCACCGCCGTGACGAGCCGCCGCCTGCGCCGGTGCGCCGCCCGCCGCAGACTGCCGCGCAGCAGCGCGTCGGCGTCGATGTCCCGCTCGGCGCGGTGTCGTAGGGTCGCGACCAGGTGTTCGTCCAGATCAGGGCTCATCGCTGCCTCCCGTTCTCGCTCCGGGTCGGTCCGGTCGGCCAGCCCGCCGTGCCCAGCTGTGCCCGTACGGCCGCCAGGGCCCGCATCGCGTGGGTACGCACCGTCGCCTGCGAACAGCCGAGGATGGCGGCGATGGACGCGTCGTCGAGGTCCTCGTAGTAGCGCAACGCCAGTACCGCGCGCTGCCGGTCGGGCAGTACCGAGACGAGCCGCCACAGCGCCTCCCGGTCGGCCGCCTCGGTACCGATGTCCTTCCACCCCGGCTGGTCACCGACGTCGGCGACCACCACCTCGTGGTTGGCCCGCCGACGCCACCAGGACCGGGACGCGTTGACGAGCATCCGTCGCAGGTAGCGGTCGGGCTGGTCGGTCCGGCAGATCCGTGCCCAGCGCGGATAGGCGCGCGCCAGCACCTCCTGCACCAGGTCGTCGGCGCGGTGCGCGTCCCGTACGAGCAACCGCGCCAGCCGTACCAGCGCGGGCCCGCGGGCGAGCACGTACTCCTCGAAGGTCACACCCTTTTCAACGCCCCGGGCCGCCGCCACTGTTGACCCCTCGACCCGATCAAGGGTGGGCGACGGACGGCCGGCCGTGAACTCGTTTCCGGCGGAGTCGCAATAACTGAGCGGAGGGCACGCTTCACAGAGAGGCCGTCGATGCAGCGAGCGAGACGAGACCGGACACCGGCCGAGGTGGGAGACGACGACTCGGCGGTCATCCGGCGGTCACTACGGGAACCGGAGCGGTTCGGTGTGATCTTCGACCGGCACGCGCCGCACATCCACCGGTACCTGTGCCGGCGGCTGAACGCGGAACTCGCCGACGACCTGGTGGGCGAGACGTTCCTGGCCGCGTTCCACAGCCGGGAACGCTACGACCTGACCCGGCACGACGCGCGGCCCTGGCTGTACGGCATCGCGACGAACCTGAGCAGCCGGCATCGCCGGGCCGAGCTGTCCGCGTACCGCCTGAGCCAGGCCGTCGGCCCGGACCCGGCCGAACCGAGCCACGCCGACCAGGTCGCGGCGGACGTCACCGCCCAGGCGCTGCGGTCGCTGCTGGTCACCGCGCTGTCCGAGTTGGCGCCGGGCGACCGGGACGTGCTGCTGCTGATCGCCTGGGAGCAACTCAGCTACGACGAGGTCGCGGCGGCGCTCGCCATCCCGGTCGGGACCGTGCGATCCCGCCTGCACCGGGCCCGGCAACAGATCCGGAAGACACTCGGCCACACCAACCCCAGCAACGTCACGGAGGAGCCGGTACGGCATGGATGAGATGCGACTGATCGAAGAGCTCAGCCGGGAGGCTCCCCCGCCGAGCGGGGACGGACTGGCCCGGGCCCGGGACCGGCTGGTGGCGGCGATGGCGGAGCGGCCCGCCACCTGGGTACGCGCCGTCCGGCCCGCCCGCCGCCGCTCCGCGTGGCGGTCCGCCTGGACCGGACTCGCGGCGGTCGCCACCGCCGTGATCGCCGTCGCGGTGTACGTGCTGGCGCCCGACCAGGTCGGGGGCCGGGTGCCCGCGGCCAACGCCGAGGCCGCCCGGGTGCTGAACCAGGCGGCGGCGGCCGCGCTGCGGGTTCCGGACGTGGAGCCGCGCCCCGACCAGTTCGTCTACACGAGGTCACAGTCGGGCGGCCAGCTCAGGCAGGACTGGCGCTCGGTCGACGGGACCAGGGACGGGCTCGCGCTCGTGCAGGAGGGCGGTCGCAGCGAGCGGATTCCCCTGCCGGGCTGCCGGGACGGGCGCAGGGTTGCGGTGAAGGGTGACCGGGTCGACCCGGCGCGAACCGAACCGTGCGTACCGGAACCCGCCTATCTCCGGGACCTGCCGGCCGATGCCCGGGGCGTGCGCGACTACCTGCTGGCGCACAGCAACAATCCCGGTGACGTCAATTCCCTCGGCAAGGACATCCTGGAGATTTCGCTTTCGTACCTGCGGCCGAACGTGCGCGCCGCGCTCTTCGCGGCCGCGGCGGAGATTCCCGGCCTCACCGTGGTCGAGCACGCCACCGACGGCGGCGGCCGGCGGGGCATCGGGATCGGCTGGTCCTACGAGGGAAGGTCGGGTCAGCTCGTCTTCGACGCCGACACCCACGTCTTTCTGGGTACGCCGGAGTCGGCGGTCCTGGCGATCGAGATCGTCGACCGGGTCGCCGCGCCGAACTGAGCCACGACCCGGCGTCGGCGATCGGGCGCCGACGATCCGGCGCGAGCAGATCCCCTGGTGATCCCCGGTGCCGGCGGGCGCAGCCGCGTCCGCCGGCACCGGACCGGCCCTTCTGGAGTGACCAATCATGTGTTCCCGGGTGATCCTGGCGTTCGCGATCGCGGCGGTCGTGCTCGGTGCGGCGCTGTTGGTTCCCGCCGCCTATTCCCAGTTCGTCGCCGGAACCGGTACGGCGCGCGACGGGAGCGGGGGCGTCCCCGCCGGGCCGGTGGAGGCGCTCCTCGTCCCGCCGGCCCCGCCCACCCTCACGGCGGGCCGGGTCTCCGTCTCCTTCGAGGGCAGCTTCCTCTCCTGGGCACTGCTGGAACGCCGCAGCGGCAGGCTCTCCGGCCCCGGGAACCTGTCGTCCACCAACTCGACCGAGTCGATGCTCAAGGTGTGGCTCGTCTCGGACTATCTCCGCCGGCTCGGCGACCGGGAACCGAGCCGGCAGCGGCTCGACCAGGCCGAGAGCGCGATCGTGGACAGCAACGACGACTCCGCCAACGCCCTCTGGCGGGCCGGCGGCGGCGGTGCGGTGCTCGACCGCCTGATCGACATCTGCGGGCTGACCGAGACCGGGCCCGGGACCGTTCCCGGCTACATCGGCTGGTGGAGTTTCACCACCATGTCCCCGAGGGACGCGGTACGGATGGGCGACTGCGTCGCCAGCGGCAGGGCGGCCGGCCGCAGGTGGACCCCATGGGTACTGGAGACCATGGGCAAGGTCCGTGGCACGGTCGACGAGCAACGGGCGCGTTCCGGCGGTGGCCGCTGGGGCATCGTCGACGGCCTACCGAGGAGCATCGCCGCCCGGGTCAGCATCAAGAACGGCTGGACGAGCCTCAACTACGACCGCAACTGGCACGTCAACTGCCTCGCCCTCGCCGACGACTGGGTGCTCGCCGTGATGATGCGTTACCCGGCGGCCCGTGGTCTCCGCTACGGTGCCCGGGTCTGCGCCAGCGTGGCGACCCAACTTGTCACCCCGGGGCCCGGCGCCGCGCTACGCGTGCCGAAGCGGTGAGGCGCAGGACCCCGGCGGGCGCGAGTAGCGGCGTCCGCCCGATGGCCCCTACGCTCGCCGCAGCACGGCGCACAACAGCGTGCCCTTGCCGAACTCGCCTACCTGAACCAGTTCCCACCCGGATCGGGCCAGCACGTCGGCGGCGGCCAGGATCTCGGTGATGCCGGCGTGCGCGAAGCGCTGCTTCGAGAAGACGCCCAGGTGGCGGTGGGGGTAGCCGTCGAGGTCGACGCCGTCGAGCACGACATCGGCGGCGACGGTACGCCGGCGAGCGATTTCCTGGGGTGAGTTGTGGTCGACCAAGGCTGTCACCTGTCCGGCTTCCGATGTCGTCCCGCGCGGGGCTCAGCGCTGGACGGGCGGCGTCGGGGCCGGCCGGCGACGCACCACGGCGCGGTGTGAGTTGTCGTCCGGGTACAGGTTTACCAGTTCCCAGGACTGGGCCTCCAGCCACTCGACCGCGGCGAGCAGCGACGGCATCCCGCCGATGTGGCGGTACGCGACGAGCACGAGGTAACGGTGCGGGTAGGCGCCGAGGTTGACCTCACCGCTGAGCACGTCGGTCGCGATGGCGGTGCGGTTGCCGATCGCGTGGTTGGTCTTGGTGTTGACGGGTGGGATCGGCTGCATGCCGGCGAGGCTAGCGCCGCCGCGCCACCGCCGCCGCGGCGGCGGTGGCCGGCGCGGGGCGCGGCCACGGGCGGCTCAGCAGGTGCCGAAGCCCTCGTCGAAGAGGCGCCGGGCGTACTCGGCGTACCCGGCGACGGTCTTGCGCACCGTCCGTCCGTCGTGGAGGAAGAGGTACGCCCGGTCGCCGTCGCGGGCGAGCAGCCCGTCGAACCGGTACGTCCCGCGGGGCGCGGTCAGCCGGGTCAGCGCCGGGTAGGTGGCCCGTACCTGGCTGACCGGGGTGCCGATGGTGACGCCCTCCGGGGTGCGTACGGGAGGATCGGCCCAGAGCAGCACCAACCGGTCGTGGTCGAAGACGGGGCTGACCGCCTCCATCCCGTTCAGCCCGGACGCGCAGGACGCTCCTCGTGCCCCCAGCACCCCGCGCTGGGTCAGCTCCTGTTCGGTGTCGCCGAACTCGACGTTGGGCAGCCCCGCCAGGTCGAGCACGTCGGCCCCGTACGGCGTCGCCGGCCGCTCCGGGCCCCTCGTCGGGCGACTGTCCGAAGTGGTCGGAGCGGTCCGGGTGCCGCCGCTGGTGGAAGCGGCGGCCGCGACGATCAGACCGACGAGTAGCAGTGTTTTGCGCGCTTTCATGTAAATCCTCCGGGTGCCCAACGGAGTGGGCGCCGGAAGGTTGCTGCCTCCGTCCACATCCTGTGGATAGAACATGTGTACGACCGAGAGTCTCGATCTGATCGGTCAGCCCGCCCCGCCCCTTCGGTGGAGGCCGGCACCGCTCAGCCGGGAGGGTCGGCGGTCGGCTTGGTCTTCCCGACGGGTGGGTCGGCGGTCGGCTTGGTCTCCCCGGTGGCGGGCTCGGTCAGTGGGAACGCCATCAGGGTGGCGCCGACCCGTACCGTCCCCGGCGCGTGCGGCGGCTGGGCCGCCTCGTGCAGCTCGGCCATGAGCGCGGCGAGCCGCTCCCGTACGCCGTCCCAGACCTCCGGCGCAACCCAGAGCTCGGCGTCGGTGCTGACCCCGGCCGCGCCCGGCGCCCGCCGGCCGGCCCGCTCCCGCAGGTTGTGCGCGAGCGACTCGGCGACCAGCCCGCTCCCCTCCCGCTGGTCGGACAGGGGTGTACCGGGCACGGTGCGGTACCGCCGTTCCCGTCCGCCCCGCCGGACCCGCACCTCGACGAGTTCGACCATGCCGGTCTGGTCCAGCCGGCGCAGGTGCTGGCTGGCCAGCGCGTGCGAGATGCCCAGCTCCCGAGCGAGTTCCGCGGCCGAGAAGGGCGCGCTCCACATCAGCGACAGCATGCGCAGCCGCAGCGGGTGGGCCATCGCCCGAAGCCTCGGATCGGTGCCGGTCACGCCGGTCAGTAAACCGCGCGCCGTGCCGCCGGCCAACCCCCAAGCATTGACTTGGGGGTCGTTCTCCGGAATTCTCCAGAGGCGGCGGCGCGTGGGGCGGGGCGACACCGCCACCCCGCTCGCCGACGGGGAGGAGAACCGGCATGAGCTGGGGGACGGCGCGGATCCTCGGCAACCGGGACGCCGCGCTCTACCTGGGCGCCGCGCTCGTCTCGGGGTTCGGCACCTCCGCCATGATGCTCGCCGCCGGCGTGTGGGTGAAGACGCTCACCGGGTCCAGCAGCCTCGCCGCGCTGACCGGCTTCTGCCTCTGGGCACCCACCCTGGTCGGCCCGATCCTCGGGGTACTGGCCGACCGGTTGCCCCGCCGGGCGCTGCTCGTCGCCGTACACGCGGGCCTCGCGCTGCTCCTGCTACCGCTGCTCGCCGTCGGATCGGCCGACCGGGTCTGGCTCGTCTTCGCCGTGCTTCTCGGCTACGGCGTCGGCTTCGTCCTCGCCGACGCGGCCGAGGCCGCCCTGGTGCCCGCCGTCGTCCCGGGCGAGCTGCTCGGCGACTTCAACGGGCTGCGGATGACCGTCAGCGAGGGAATGAAGCTGGTCGCCCCGCTGGCCGGCGCGGGACTCTTCGCACGGTTCGGGGCCGCGCCGGTGGTGCTGCTCGACGCCGTCACCTTCGCGCTCGCGGCGTTCGTCTTCACCCTGCTCCGGGTACGCCGGGAGCGGCCCGTCGCCGCGCACGCCGGCTGGCGTCGACAGCTCGCCGAGGGCGTACGCCACCTGGTACGTCACCCGATCCTGCGGCCCCTGGTCGGCGCCGCCGCCGCCATCATGGGGCTGGGCGCGCTGCGGGGCGCCGCGCTCTACGCCATCGTGGACGACGGGCTGCACCGCGCCCCGGCGTTCGCGGGAGCGATCGCCGCGGTACAGGGGGTCGGTTCCATCCTCGGCGGCCTCCTGACCGGGCCGCTGCTGCGCCGGCTCGCCGAACGGGCCGTCGTCGCCGCCGGGATCGCGCTGGTCTCCGGCGGTATCGCGCTGAGCGCCGCCCCCTGGGCCACCGCGGTGCTCGCCGGCGCCCTGCTCGCCGGGTCCGGGCTGCCCAGCGTGCTGATCGCGACGCTGACCGCGGTGCAGCGCGAGACCCCCGGCGAGCTGACCGGCCGGGTGGTGGCCACCACCAACACCCTCACCGCCGTACCGCTGGTCGTCGCGAGCCTGGTCGGGGCCGGCCTGATCACCGTCATGGATCACCGGCTGCTGCTCGCCCTCGCCGCCGGCGCCGGGTTGCTGACGGCCGGCAACTGCCTGCGCCCGCCGGCACGCCGCGGCCAGACCGGATCGCCGCCGCCGACCGCCGGTGACGGAGCGGGAGTTCGGGCGCCGGCCGGGACGGCGTGGAGGGTACGTGCGCGCCGGTGACGGCGTGAAGGGTTCGTGCGCCGGCCGGGGCGACGCCGCCGTAGCGGGCCGGACGGTCGGGTCCGATCGGGAGGCGGTCAGTCGCCGTCGCGCCGCGCCGGATCGCCGCCGATCCAGCCGCGCTCCCGTGCCAGCAGGGCGGCCTGGAAACGGGTCCGGGCCCCGAGCGCGTTCATGATCGCGGTTACCTCCTTCTGCACCGTACGGCGGCTCGTCCGCAGCGCCCGCGCGACCGACTCGTCCTTCAGACCGGCGGCGAGCAGCAGCAACACCTGCCGGGCCCGCTCGTCCAGACCGGTCGCGGGCCGGCCGTCCCGCGCCGAGTGCAGCGGCACCGCCCGTACCCAGATGCTCTCGAAGAGCGCGATCAACGCGTCCAGCAGCGGCGACGGGTGGACCACCAGGGCGCCGACGCCCGGCTCGTTCACCTTGAGCGGTACGAATCCCGTCCGTCCGTCGAAGAGCGCCAGCTTCATCGGCAGCCCGCCGATGCTGCGCGCCTCCTCGCCGAGTTCGATGCTCTCCCGCACGATCGCCAGCGTGGTCGGGTCCGCCAGCGCCTCGCTCCCGTAGACCGACCGGCAGCGTACGCCCCGCTCGGCGCCGGCCCGCTCGGCCAGCAGCGCGGTACCGGCGTCGTCGCCCGAGACGTACGGGGGCACCGACAGGGCCGCGAACTCCGTCTTCGTGCTCCCCATCAGCTGCAGGTAGTAGCGGATCACCTGTTCCCGGCCGACGATGACCTCGATCAGGTCCGCGACGCTCTCCTGCGCCGCCGCCGCGCGGAACTCGCCCTGCAACTCCTTGGCGAAGAGCCGGATCTGGGCCAGTTCCTCGCCCTGGTGGCTGACCAGTCGCTCCAGCGCCAACTCGGGCGGGTTCGCCGAGTAGCCGGGCGGGTTGGTCAGCGTACGGCTGATGAGTCCCTGCTCCTCCAGCCAGTGCAGTGCGCCGCCGAGCGTACGGGGGGAGACGCCCAGGCCGTCGGCCAGGTCACGGGCAGAGCGGCCCGGCCCCTGCTTGATCAGATACCGGTAGACCCGTTCGTGAACCGGGCCGACCCCGACCGCGCCGAGCCGGGGGCTGGGCTGTGGCGCGCTCACGGGTACCCCTGCGCGTTCTGCTGGACGTCGGCACGCTAGCACTTCGATCTCGCCACCGGCCAGCGAGTAAGAGCCCGGGTCCGCTATCGAGAGCCCCGGGCCGGCGAGTCACGGCCCCGGGCCGGCGGATGGGGATCGCCGGCCGGCGACGGGGACCGGCGCGGGCGGCCGGGTCGTGACGGTGGGGGAGCCGGTGACGCTGCCTACGGGAGGGACCATCGGATGGAGGAGAATCTTGCGCCGACCTGCCCTGTTCGGATCACTGGCCGCCGTCGCCGCCCTGGTGGCGCTCGCCGGGACCGGCTGCGCCACGACCAACCCGGACCCGGTCTGGGTGGCCGCCGCGTCGGCCGATCCGAGCGGGGCCGCCAGCCCGGGCGGTACTACCACGCCCGCGCGGCTGCCGAAGGTCACCTCGGCCTGTGAGCTGCTTCCCGCCGCGGTCGTCGTGGAGGTGCTGGGCGGCTCGCGGAGCACCAGGATCACCGCGACCGAGCGGCCGGTTCAGGACGCCGAGACCCAGCCCGAGTACACCTGTGTCTACGGCCAGGGCAGCCGCGAGGTGCTGGCGTTCAAGGCCTCGGTCCTGCCCGACCGGGCCGACACGGCGACCAGGACCATCGACGCCATCGCCACGGCCAGCAAGGCGAAGACGACCCGCCTCGACAAGCTGGGCGACGGCGCGGTGTCGTACGTGACCGACGGCTACCGGGTGCTCGCCGCCACGGTCGCGTACCGGGACGAGCTGCGCCTGCTGGTGTTCAGCGGCCCGTCGATCGTGCCCCAGGACCGGCTCGTCGAGCTCGCCAACCGCGTCCTCGCGAAGGTCTGAGCCCGAGCCGCGCCGAGCGCAAGCCCGAGCTGAGCCGCGCCGAGCCCACAGCCCGAAGTCCCTGCCCGTGCCGGGCGCGCGGCCGAGTCGACCGGTGCGGGACGTCGGGCGGCCGGGTGCCCCATCGACCCGACCGCCCGCTCCCGTACCGCCGTGGCGTGGGGACCCCACACGGCGGTACCCACCTTCAATCCGGGAACAGCGTCGTGCGGCGCGGTCGCGTCACTCGCGCCGGTGCCGCTCCCCGGACGGGGCCGGACTCGGCGTACGGGGCGACCCGGGTCTGACGCGGATCCCGGTGCGGTGACGGGTGTGACGCGGTGACGGCCGGCGGCGCTGGTACGGGTGAGCCGTGCATCCGATTTCAATCCATCGATCCCACGGCCGCGCGTACCGGAGTCCTACCCGCTGGAGGAACACCTTGCGCCGACCCGCCCTGCTCGGATCGCTGACCGCGGTGGCCGCCGCCGCCGTACTCGGCCTCGCGTCGCCCGCCGTGGCGATCAACAGCTACAACGCCCAGCCCGCACCAGAGCGCACCGAGGTCGGGGCGCTGATCGTGCAGTGGGACCGGGACGGCGACCCGGCCACGCCCGACGTGGTGGACTGGGTCTGCTCCGGCACGATGATCAGCCCGGACGTCTTCCTGACCGCCGCCCACTGCACCACCGACTGGGCTCCGGGTGCCCGCTTCTACGTCTCCCTGGAGCAGGACGTGGCGGGCGCCCTGGCGAGCGCGAGCGCCGCCGGGCTGCCGCCGGAGCGGATCGCCGCCGCGGTGGGCGTCGAGGGCACCGCCCACACCAACCCGGCGTACCCGGGCAACTCGGCCGACGCGCACGACATCGCGGTGGTCACCTTCGACGCCGCCCAGCGGGCGGAGCTGGCGCGCCGCTGGTCGTTCGCCCCGGCCCGGCTGCCCGGCCGCGAACTCCTGTCGCAGCTCGGGTCGCGCCGCCTGGAGGCCGACGAGTGGCAGGTCATGGGGTACGGCACCGAGGAGTCGCAGCGCGGCCCCGGCGGCCAGACCCACCCGGGCGGCGGGGTGCGGATGAAGGCCACCGTCGGCTTCAACGCGCTGAACCCGACCTGGGTGCGGCTCGCGATGAACGAGAGCCGTGACTACGGCGGCGCCTGCTACGGCGACTCGGGCGGGCCGAACTTCGTCACCGTCGAGGGGGTACGGCTGCTCGCCGCCACCACCATCACTGGCGACATGCCCTGCTACGCGACCAACGTGGTGTACCGGTTGGACACCGACACCGCGCGCGACTTCCTGTCCCAGTTCGTCACGCTGCCGTAGGGGGGACACACACCCTTCGCGCCCGGTCCGGGGGCGTGCCGCTTGAGCGGCCGGCCCGCCATCCGGTACCAATCGCGAACGCGGCGGTCGGTGACGGCCGGACGGCCGGTCGGGTGGAAACCACCCGACCGGCCGTTTCGCGTACTCCCGGCCCCGGCGGTCCGCGCTGCCGCCGGCTGACCGATGCGTCACCGGTACGCCATTGGCGCTGGCCGGTCACCCTCTGCTTCGGTGTGACGCAACGGCGGGTCCGGACGCTGATCCTGCCGGTGGAGTGGCTCGGCCGTGCTCCGCGACCCGAGCGCCGGCGGGAACCCGCCGGTACCGCGTGGCCGCTCCGCGAACACTCGAAGGGGGTGCTGGTGCCGCAGGTCTGTCCGCGACCGGGGACGCGATGAGCCGCCGCGCCGATCGGGACCCGACGGGTCGCGGCGGTACGCCGGACGGCTCCGGTCCGACCGGATCGGAGGCGACCAGGGACGCCGAGCTGTCGGCGACCCTGGCGGCGGCCCGCGCCGGCGACGACGAGGCGTTCCGGACGCTGTACCGGGTGCTGCAGCCGCTCCTGCTCCGCTACCTGCGCGCGCTGGTCGGGGCCGACGCCGAGGACGTCGCCTCCGAGACCTGGTTGCAGATCGTCCGGGACCTCTCCTCGTTCGAGGGCGACTACGACCGGTTCCGCGGCTGGGCGGCGACGATCGCCCGGCACCGGGCCCTCGACCACGTCCGGTACACGCGGCGGCGCCCGAGCATCGCCGTACCGGCGGAGGAGTTCGGCGCGCTACCGGACGGTTCGGACGCCGCCGGGCTGGCGCTGGAGGCGGTCTCCACCCGCGCCTCGATCGAGCTGATCGCCACGCTGCCCCGGGACCAGGCCGAGGCGGTGCTGCTGCGGGTGGTGATGGGGCTGGACGTGGCGGCGACCGCCCGGGTGCTCGGCAAGCGGGCCGGTGCCGTCCGGACCGCCGCGTACCGTGGTCTGCGCCGCCTCGCCGAACGCCTGGACCGGTCGGGACAGTCGGCCGAGGGGAGCGGCGGATCCGGGGCGACGGGCCCCGCCGGGCCGGATTCGACACGGACCGTGACGCCGGCGCCCGACCTGACGCTGAGAGACATGAGATGAGGACATCCAGGCGTAGCGGCGTCGACCGCGACACCGCCGATCGGCTGCTCGACGGCGCGGCCGTGGGCGGGTCGGAGCGGCTCAACCTTCTGCTCGCGGCCGCGGCCGCCCCGGGCCGGCCGGACGAGCTGACCGGCGAGGCGGCGGCCGTCGACGCGTTCCGGGCCCAGCGCGCCGGCACCCTCGCGGTGGCCCCGGCGCGGCGGCCGAGACCGCGTACCGGCGCCGGCAGGCTGCTGACGGTCAAGGCGGGCATCGCGGCGGCGCTCGCCGTGGCGGCCACCGGCGGCGTGGCGCTGGCCGCCACCACCGGCGTCCTGCCCGGCCCGTTCGACGGCGGCTTCCACCGGGAACTGCCGGACGGGACCCCGACCCCCGCCGGGCCGACAACCGGGTCGAGCCCCGGCGCGCCAAGCGGCACGCCCGGCGGCGCGACGGGCGGCGGCACGGTCACGCCCGCGCCGGATCCCGCGCTGGTCGGGCTCTGCCGCGCGTACCGGGCCGCCGGTGACCGCGACCGGGTGCTGGACACGCCCGCGTTCCGCAGCCTGGTGCTGGCGGCCGGGAACCGGAACGCGGTGCCGGCGTACTGCGCCGCCGTGCTGACCGGGCGGGACGCCGCCGGTACGCCCCATCCGACCGGCAAGCCGGCGCACCCGTCGAATCCGCCGGGGCGGTCGACGCCGAAGCCGGAGAAGTCGGCCAGGCCGTCGTCCGCGCCCACGAACCCGGCCGGCCAGGAGCGGAGCGGCGCGGGCCCGAGCCGGCAGCAGCAGGTCGCACCCGACGCCTCGGCCGGCCACCCCGGCCGCCCAGCCTGAGTCGAGGGTCACATGTCCGTACCGCAGATCCACCGGGACGCGCCCGTGGCGCCCGTACCGCCCGGGCCCGTGGTGCCGCGACCGCTGCCGCCCGTACGGCCCGGCGAGGAACCGGCCCGGCCGGTCTTCGTCGACCAGACCGGCCGGCGCCGCCGGCTCACCGTCCTGGCCGGCGCCGGCATCGCCGGCGGCCTGCTGGTCAGCCTCGTTCTGCTCGGTCTCGGCCTCTTCGCCGGTACGCCGCTGTCGGTGCCGGGCTGGCCCGGTGTCGACAACGCCCAGCACGGCCGCGCGGAGACCGGGGCCGAGCGGTCGAACGGCTCACCCGGCCCGACCCCGGCCGGGCCGAGACAGGCGCCGGTGGCCACCCCGGTACGGGACGGGGCGAACGCGACCGCGCCGGGGGCGCCGCGGTCCCGGGCCACGGCGTCGCCGGCCCCCCGCCCGACCGGGACCGACCGGCCGGGCCAGGGCGACGAGCACCGGAACAACCCGTCGGGCAAGCCCTCCCGGTCGCCGGGCAGACCGTGAGCCGCGAACCCAGGCTCCGCCCGGGCCGGCACGTCGCGGTACGCGACCCCCGCGCGCACTGGCTGCTGCTGGTGCTCGGGCTGCTCGTCCTGCTGGTGGTGCTGACCCTGCACGGCTACGTCGACGGCATCGGCGGCGGTACCGGCCATCCGGCCGGCGCCGCCGCCGCGGCGCCGGCCGACCCGGGGCTGACCCGGGGCGGGCCGGTGGTGCGGCTCGACGGTCCGACGCCGGTGAGTCGCGCCATGCCCGCCCGCACCATCGCGCTGACCTTCGACGACGGTCCGGACCCCGAGTGGACCCCGCGCGTCCTCGACGTGCTGCGGCGGCACGGCGCGCACGCCACCTTCTTCGTGGTCGGCTCCCGCGTGAACGAGCACCCGGAGCTGGCCCGGCGGATCGTCGCGGAGGGGCACGAGCTGGGCTCGCACACCTTCACCCATCCGGACCTCGCGGTCCTGCCCGGCTGGCGGCGCGACCTCGAACTCGGCCTCACCCAGAACGCGATCGCCTCCGCCACCGGCCGGCAGGTCACCCTCTTCCGGCCGCCGTACTCGTCCGGACCCGGGAGCCTGACCGGGCCGGACGCCGACGTGCTGCGCGCCGTGGGCCGTACCGGGTACATCGCGGTGCTCAGCGACCGCGACACCGAGGACTGGCGGCGCCCCGGCGTCGACGCCATCGTCGCCGGAGCGGAGCGGGGCGAACCCGGCGCGGGCGCGGTGGTGCTGATGCACGACGGCGGCGGGGACCGGGCGCAGACCGTGGCCGCCCTGGACCGGCTCCTGACCGAGCTGGGCGACCGGGGCTACCGCTTCACGACCGTCTCGGCCGGTCTCGGCGTACCGCCCTCGGACGCCGCCGCCGGCCGGGGTGCCCGGCTGCGCGGGGCGACGCTGCGGTACGCGCAGCTCGGCGCCGCCGCGCTCGCCACCGCGATGGACTGGCTGCTCGGGGTGGCGCTGGTGCTTGGCGTGGCCCGGCTCGTCGGGCAGGTGGTGGCGACCCGGGTGCACCTGCGGCGGGTACGGCGGCGCTGGCGGCGCGGCCGGCGGGAGATCCTGGCGCCGGTCTCGGTGATCGTGCCGGCGTACAACGAGGCGGCGAACATCGCCGCCACCGTCCGCTCGCTGGTGACCAGCGACTACCCGTACGTCGAGGTCGTCGTCGTGGACGACGGATCAAGCGACGGTACGGCCGAGATCGTCGAGCGGCTCGGCCTGCCCGGGGTACGCGTGATCCGCCAGCCCAACGCCGGCAAGCCGGCCGCCCTCAACACGGGCATCCGGTACGCCCGTGCCGACCTGGTGGTCCTCGTCGACGGGGACACCGTCTTCCAGCCGGACACCGTCTACCGGCTCGTGCAGGGCTTCGCCGATCCGACCGTCGGCGCGATCTCCGGCAACACCAAGGTGGCCAACCGGCGCCGGCTGCTCGGCCGCTGGCAACACCTGGAGTACGTGATCGGCTTCAACCTCGACCGCCGGATGTACGACGTGCTGGGCTGCATGCCGACCATTCCCGGTGCGATCGGGGCGTTCCGGCGGCAGGTGCTGGTCGACGTGGGCGGTGTCCCCTCGGACACGCTCGCGGAGGACACCGACCTGACGATGCGGGTGCTCCGGGCCGGCTGGCGGGTGACGTACGAGGAGTCGGCGCTGGCCTGGACGGAGGCCCCGTCGTCGCTGCGGCAGCTGTGGCGCCAGCGGTACCGCTGGTGCTACGGCACGATGCAGGCGATGTGGAAGCACCGCGCGGCGGTGGCCGAGCGCGGTCCGGGCGGCCGGCTGGGCCGCGTCGGCCTGGCGTACCTGGCGGTCTTCCAGGTGCTGCTGCCGCTCGCGGCGCCCGCCGTGGACGTCTTCGCCCTCTACGGGCTGCTCTTCCTGCCCTGGTCGCAGCTGCTGCTCGCCTGGTTCGGGCTGCTCGCCCTGCAGGCGCTGACCGCCGGCTACGCGCTGCACCTGGACCGCGAGCGGTACGGCCCGCTCTGGAGCCTGCCGTTGCAGCAGGTGGTCTACCGGCAGGTGATGTACCTGGTCGTGATCCAGTCGGTGGTGACCGTGCTGATGGGCACCCGGCTGCGCTGGCACCGGATGGTGCGTACCGGCGAGGCCGCCGCCTTCGCCCGCGCCGGGACCGGTGCCCCCTCCTCGTAGCGGCGCCCCCTCGGCCGGCCCGGTGCCGCCGGATGGATCGACGGCGGCGCAATCAGGAAGGCGATGATCGATCCAAGTTGACAAATGGATTATGGTCCTCCGTCCGATCTCCTAGCGTCGGTGTCGCCGCCGCCCGAGCCACCGGGGCCACGGGCGACAGCTGGACGGAGGCAGGGATGCGCCACTTGACCATCGTGGTCTCGACAAGCCTGGCGGTACTGTCCGGGCTCGTGCCGGCGGGTGCGCCGGCACGGGCAGACACGACGAGTTCCTCCGGGAGGGTGGCCACGGCGGCCGCCACGTTCCACGACCGGCCGATCAGCGACCCGGACACGGCCCAGGCGCTCGCGGAGGCGTACTGGACGCCGGAGCGGATGCGGGCGGCGCGGCCGGTGCCGTTGCCGGAGGGGGCGGAGGAGCTGGCGGGCGAAGCGACCGACCGGCCGGGCCGGGTCGGCGAGCCGCGCAACGGGGCGGAGCCGGCGGGCCCGCTGACCGACGCGCCGCTGGCCGAGACGTCGCGGGCGGACGGCCGGACGGGTGGTGCCGGCACGCTCGCCGCCGGTTCGGGCGGGGCCGGGGTGCTCGCGGCGACCGCGTCGCCCGGCGTCGGCAAGGTCTTCTTCACCGACACGGCCGGCGAGGACTGGGTCTGCTCCGGCGGCACCATCAACAACCCGACCGCCAACCTGGTCTCCACCGCCGGCCACTGCGTGCACGGCGGCCGGCGCGGTACCTGGCACAAGAACTGGGTCTACGTGCCCTACTACGACCACGGTGCCGCTCCGTACGGCGTCTGGGCCGCCAAGCAGTTCACCTCGGTGGCGGGCTGGACGGACTGGAGCTTCCTCTGGTGGGACTTCGCCTTCGTCAACGTCTGGCCCAGGAGTGGGAAGAAGCTGGTGCACACCACCGGTGGGCACGGCATCAGCTTCAACCAGCCCAAGCAGATGCCGATCACACTGCTGGGCTACCCGAGCGCCCCGCCCTTCGACGGTCAGTGGCAGCAGTACTGCCAGGGCACCATGAAGGCGGGCGGCGCGCAGCGGGTCCGGCTCGGGTGCCCGATGACGCAGGGTTCCAGCGGCGGGCCGTTCCTGCAGTCGTACAGCAACACGATTCGCTTCGGGTTCGTGAACTCGGTCATCTCGCACGGGTTCAGCGGTGACCTCTGGGGCCCCTACTTCGAGGAGGACGTGGCGGACGTCTACGACTCGGCCAAGAACTTCAGCTGACCAACCGCCCGTGGGACGGGAGCGGGGCCGGTGCCAGGGAGGCACCGGCCCCGCTCCCGTCGCGCCGCGACGGGGAGCCGGACCCGGCCGAACCTGGATCAGCAGTAGAGGTTGTTCCCGGCCGGAACGCCGAGGATGCCGACGAACTGCTGGTACTTGGTGACGCGGCTCTGCACCTGGGCGGGGTTGCCGCCGTTGCATTCGATCGAGCCGTTGATGCTGCGGATGGTCTCGCCGAAGCCGGCGCCGTTGACCATCGCGTTGTGCGGGGTCATGGTGCCCGGCCCGTTCTGGGTCATCCAGTACCAGATGGCGGTCTTCCAGGCCACGGCCGCGTCGTTCTGCACCAACCACGGGTTGGTCAGCAGGGGCAGCCCCAGGGCGTTGCCGGCCGCGTTGTAGTTGAAGTTCCAGCTCAGCTGGATCGGCCCGCGCCCGTAGTAGGCGGCCTGTCCGGCCGGGCAGCCGTACGGCTGGTTGGGGTCGCAGTAGTGTGGGTAGTTCGCGGTGTTCTGCTCCACGATGTAGACGAGCCCGCCGGTCTCGTGCGACACGTTCGCGAGGAACGCGGCGGCCTCCTGCCGCTGCACGGTGGCGCTGCCGCTCTTGGTGAACGCCGGGTAGGCGCTGAGGGCGGCGACGAGTCCGGAGTACGTGTAGAACGAGTTCCGACCCGGGAACATCTGGTTGAACTGCGCCTCACTGACCACGAAGCCGCCCGACGGCGGCGGGTCGGTGGGCGGCTGGCCGCCGCAGGTGTACGGCTCCCAGTACCAGGTGCTGACGACCGGGTCGTAGCCCGGGTTCTCGTGCTCGGCGAGGTAGTACCGGCCGTCGGTGTACCGCACGATGCTGCCGGCCGGGTACCAGGTGCCGGCGACCCAGTTCGGGTAGTCGCAGCTGCCCCCGGGCGGCGGCGTGGTGCCGCCCCCACACGCGCCGAGGTCCTGCCAGACGCCGGTGGTACCGGGCGGCGCCTCGTTCTGGGTCCACCACTTCGCCTGGTAGTTGCGGCCGTTGCGGGAGGCCTGGTCGCCTCCCCAGTAGACGGTCGAAGCCTGCCAGGGGGCGGCGCAGGCAGCGGCCGAGGCCGGGGTCGACGGGACGATCGCCACCAGTCCGCCGGCGACAACCAGTGCCGCAAGCGCGACCAGGGCGCGCAGTCTCGACATGTGATCACTCCTTCCACGGGACATCGAACTCCACGGGACGTCGGGCCGATGGCTGGCGCGCGCATCGACAGGAGTGACTGTAACATGTTCTGTTTGTAAACTTTACTAATAACTTTGCTGGGCCTGCATGATCCGCACAAATACCGAGAAATAGTCCCCTCCGGCGCGTTCGAGGCCACTCTTTCTCGGTATTTGTGCGGATCAACGGGTGGGTCGGGCGGGACGCTCCGGGCGTCGGTACCGTCGCGGTGATGAGCCATGCCGGAGGTCACGGGGACGGTTCGAGCCGGGTGGGCGAGTCTGCTGTAGCGCGGTTGTTGGTGGCGGCGCGGGCGGGTGACGGCGATGCCTTCGGCCGTCTGGTGGGGCCGCTGCGCGACGAGTTGCGCGCGTACTGCTACCGGATGCTGGGGTCGATTCACGACGCGGAGGATGCGGTCCAGGACACCCTGGACCGGGCGTGGCGCAGCCTGGAGCGGTTCGAGGATCACGGATCGATCCGGCCGTGGCTGTACAAGATCGCGACGAATCGGGCATTGACGATCATTGAACGTCGGGGACGGCGGGAGCTGCCCACCGACCTGAGCGCGGAAGGTCCGCCGCTGACCGAGGTGGCGTGGCTGGAGCCGTACCCGGATCGGCTGATGGGCTGGACGGCGCGGCTGAGCCCGGAAGCCCGCACCGTCGCGCGGGAGAGCGTGGAATTGGCGTTCGTCGCCGCCCTGCAGCAGCTGTCGGCGTCGCAGCGAGCGGTGCTGCTGCTGCGCGACGTGCTCGGCTACTCCGCCAGCGAGGTCGCCGAAGTGTTGGCCACCACGGTCGCCGCGGTCAACAGCGCTCTCCGGCGGGCCCGCAAGGTCGTCGTCGAACAGCGGCCGGAACCCAGCCAGCAGCAGGCCCTCAAGGCGCTCGGCGACGCGGCACAACGGGAGCTGGCCCGGCGGTACGTGACCGCCTGGGAGGCCGGTGACGTCGACGCGATCGTGGCGATGCTGGCCGAGGACGCGCGGTACTCGATGCCGCCGCTGGCGACCTGGTACGCCGGCCGGGCGGAAATCCGCGGGTTCCTGGTCGATGCGGTGCAGCGGTATCGCTGGCGGTTCCTGCCGGCGCGGGCGAACGGGCAGCTCGCGTTCGGCACCTACCTGTGGAGCGACGAGCGGGGCGCGTACGTCCCGGCGGGCCTGGACCTGCTGGCGCTGCGCGGGCGGCACGTGGCCACGGTCGTCTCGTTCCTGGGCGCCGACTTCGCGACGTTCGGTCTGCCGGCCCAGCTGACCGAAGATGACGACTTTCCAGCCGCGCGATGAGTTTGCCGACCGGCCCGGGTTGTAGTCCCGACGGACGCATCGACCCGGAAGGACGAGCCGACCATGGCTACCAACGAGGAACAGATCCGCACCCTGATCGAGCGCTGGGCCGAGGCGGTCCACCACGGCGATCTCACCGGAGTCCTCGCCGACCACACCGAGGACATCGTGATGTTCGACGTACCGCCGCCCCATCAGGGAGTGCGTGGCCTCGACGCCTACCGCGAGACGTGGCCGCCGTTCTTCCGGTGGCAGGCCCGGGGCGCGTCGTTCGAAATCGAGTCACTGGACGTCACCGCCGGCGAGGACGTCGCCTTCGCGTACGCCCTGCTGCGCTGCGGCACCGAGCGCGACTTCGCCGACAATCCCGACAACCGCCTCCGGCTGACGTTCGGTCTGCGTAAGCGGGCGGGCCGGTGGGTCGTGACCCACGAGCACCACTCCTTCCCGCTCGCCAGCCAGGGCTGACCGGGTCCGGGTGCGGGGTCTCGCGGATGCTCTGCCTGCTGCGACTGTCCAGCGACCAGCGGCCCGAGAGTTTGGCCGACTGGTTCGAACGGGACAACTGAGACCAATGCGTCTGG
This sequence comes from Micromonospora sp. NPDC049559, assembly GCF_040676675.1. NCBI lineage: Bacteria > Bacillati > Actinomycetota > Actinomycetes > Micromonosporales > Micromonosporaceae > Micromonospora > Micromonospora sp. NPDC049559. Next base: position 59,382 of record NZ_JBFAPK010000031.1, read on the forward strand.
AGGGACGACGAAGGCCGGTCCCGTACGGGGCCGGCCTCGGCGTTCTGTCTGCTCAGGTGAGCGGAGGATACGAGATTCGAACTCGTGAGGGTGTTAACCCAACACGCTTTCCAAGCGTGCGCCCTAGGCCTCTAGGCGAATCCTCCGTCGGACAGGATACAGGTCCACGGGCGTACGCTCACAACCGCCACCGGGTGAAGATCGCCCCGGCGGCCGGGTAGACTCGACGGTACCCCTCGTGCGGCGTGTATCTCGTGAACCTCCCCAGGGCCGGAAGGCAGCAAGGATAAGCGAGCTCTGGCGGGTGCACGGGGGGCCTTTCTGTCTCCGGGAGCGGCCGAGCGAGGCCCCCGGCGGCCCCCGCGATCTTGACATCGGGGACGGCTGCGCCAAGGTGGGAGGAAGCCGACCGAAGGAGCCTGTCATGACCACGGCGAACCGTCCCGGTTTCCACCTTGCCATCCCGGTTGACGACCTCGACCGCGCCCGCGCCTTCTACGGCGGGGTGCTCGGCCTGGCCGAGGGGCGCTCGGCGAGCCACTGGGTGGACTGGAACTTCTACGGACACCAGGTGGTGACCCACGTGGTGCCGAGGTCGCCCGAGCAGGCCGATGCCGGGCGCAACCCGGTCGACGGGCACGACGTGCCGGTACCGCACTTCGGGCTGATCCTCACGATCGAGGACTTCCACGCCCTGGCCGACCGGATCAAGGCGGCCGGTGCCGAGTTCGTGATCGAGCCGTACCTGCGCTTCGCCGGGGAGCCCGGGGAGCAGTGGACCATGTTCTTCCGCGATCCGGCCGGCAACGCGCTGGAGTTCAAGGCGTTCAAGGACGAGGCGCAGCTCTTCGCCAAGTGAGCGGCCGGGGAGCGGACCAGGTCGGCCCGGGAGCGGGCCGACCTGGCACGGGAACCGACCGGGTTGGCCGGTGGGCACGGTGAATGCCGCCACCGGAGCTTGATCGACGTGGAAATCGTCGGCGGGGCGTGCCAGCCTGTCAGACGGCCCGCCCCACCGGGGGTGGAGAATGGCTCGGTCGAGAGGAGGCGGGGCAGAGTGGCGCTCGCGCTCTACCGCAAGTACCGGCCGCGTACGTTCGCCGAGGTCATCGGGCAGGAGCACGTCACCGAACCGCTGTCGGCTGCCCTGCGCAGCGGGCGGCTGCATCACGCCTACCTCTTCTCCGGCCCACGCGGCTGCGGCAAGACCTCCAGCGCCCGGATCCTGGCCCGCTCGCTCAACTGCGAGCAGGGCCCGACGCCGGAGCCGTGCGGGGTCTGCGCGTCCTGCAAGGCGCTGGCCACCGACGGCGCCGGCTCGATCGACGTGATCGAGATCGACGCGGCCAGCCACGGTGGCGTCGACGACGCCCGTGAGCTGCGCGAGCGTGCCTTCTTCGCCCCGGCCAGCAGCCGCTTCAAGATCTACGTCATCGACGAGGCGCACATGGTCTCGTCGGCCGGCTTCAACGCCCTGCTCAAGCTGGTCGAGGAGCCGCCGGAGTACGTCAAGTTCATCTTCGCGACGACCGAGCCGGAGAAGGTCCTCGGGACGATCAAGTCGCGTACCCACCACTACCCGTTCCGGCTGATCCCGCCGGGCGTGCTCCGGCCGTACCTCGAACAGCTCACCGCCGCCGAGGGCGTCAAGGTCGATCCCGCGGTCTTCCCGCTGGTCGTACGCGCCGGCGGCGGCAGCGCCCGGGACACCCTGTCGGTGCTGGACCAGCTCATCGCCGGGGCCGGCGAGGAGGGCGTCAGCTACGCCCGCGCGGTGGCCCTGCTCGGGGTCACCGACGCGGCGCTGCTCGACGAGATGTGCGACGCGCTCGCCGCCGGGGACGGCGCCGCCGCGTACGCGACCGTGGACCGGGTCGCCGAGGCCGGACACGACCCCCGCCGCTTCGCCGCCGACCTGCTGGAGCGGCTGCGGGACCTGATCGTCCTGCAACAGGTCCCCGACGCGGTCGCCAAGGGCCTCATCGACGGCCCCGACGACCAGCTCGAACGGATGGCCGCCCAGGCCCAGCGGCTCGGCCCGGCGACCCTGTCGCGCTGCGCCGACATCGTGCACAACGGCCTGGTCGAGATGCGCGGTACGACCGCTCCCCGCCTGCTGCTGGAGCTGATCTGCGCGCGGATGCTGCTGCCCGGCGTCGACGACTCCGCCGGTGGGCTGCTGCAACGCCTCGAACGGATGGAGCGCCGGCTGGCGGGCGCCGAACTGCCGTCGGCCGCCGCCGGCTCCGCACCGGCCGCCGCCGCGGCACCGGTACGCCCGGCGCCCGCTCCGGAGGCCGCCCCCGCCGCTCCGGCGCGACCGGCCCCGACCGGTCCCGCCCCGGCGGCCGAGGCACCGGCGCAGCCGGCACCCGCCCGCCCGGCGCCGACCGAGGCGGCGCGGCCCGACCCGGTCAGCCCCGAGCCGCCGCGAGCCGCCCCCGCCCCGCCGCCCGTACCGGGGCCCGGGGAGGTGGGCGCGGCGGACATCGGCGCCGTGGAGCGGTACTGGCCGGCGATCGTCGAGCAGACCAAGCACCGCCGGGTCGTGTGGAGCCTGATGCAGAACGTCACGCCGCACGCGCTCGACGGCAACACGCTGGTGCTGCGGGCCAACAACCCCGGCATCGCCAACCGGTTCAACGACGACGGCCTGCTCACCGTGCTCCGCGACGCGCTGCGCGCCGTGCTGAAGGTCCAGTGGCAGATCCGGTGCGAGCTGGCCGGCGGCCCGGCGGGCCCCGCGCGCCCGGCGGCCGGACCGCCGCCCGCGCGGGGCGGCGGTCGTCCACAGAACGAGCCCGCCCCGGCCAACCGCCCGCCGGCACCGGCACCGGCCCAGCCTCCGGCGGCGAGCCGTGCGGCCCAGACCGCGCCGACGAGCCGCGCGGCCCAGCCCGCGGCGACCGAGTCGGACGACTCCGGCTGGCCCGAGCCGGCGAGGCCCGGTGGCGGGGCACCGACGGGCGGGGCACCGACGGCGGCGGCCCCGGTGGACGAGGAGTGGCCGGAGCCGGCCCGCCCGGGCGGCGGCGCGGCCTCCGCGCCGGTCTCCGCACCGGCGACCGGCGCGCCGGCACCCTCGGCCGGCCCGGCCGGCAACGGAGGCCCCGCCGGCACCGGAACTTCGGTCGGCAACGCAACCGCTGCCGGCAACGGCACTCCGGCCGGCGCCCCGGTGAACGGCGGCGGTTCCGCCCAACCCGGAGCCTCGACCGTGGCGTCCGCGGCGCGTACCCCCGCCGCCGGTAGCGGCCGGACCGGCGGCAACGGTGGGGCCGCGACCGCCGTGGCGGGCAACGGCCCGGCCGGCGGTGGTCGCCCGGTGAGCCCGGCGCTGGCGGCGGCCCGGGCGGCGGCGGCCGGGCGCGCGGCGCGTACCCCGGCGGGAGCGGCACCGGCGGCGGCCGCGACCCGGGTCGCGGACAGCGACTGGGCCGGCGAGCCGCCCTACGACCCGGATTACGACGGCCCGGTGCGGCCCGGTGCGGCGCCGGCGCCGGCGGCCGTGACCTACGAGGGGTTCGACCCCGGCGACGAGCCGACCGACGAGGTGATCGACGAGCGGACCGCCCGGCAGACCAGCGAGCAGCAGGCGGTGCAGCTGTTGCAGCAGGCGCTCGGCGCGGAGCGGATCGGCGAGACGGACCTCACGTAGCGCCGGGGCGTGGTCGACCTCGCGCGACGGTCGCGAGGCGGCGCCGCGGCCGGGTACCTGGCCGCGGCCGGGTACCGGTCACGGTCGGGGCGTCACGCGGCATCGCCCGGGACGGTCGCGTCCACGGGGTCACCCGAGCGGATGTGCACGTCCGCCGGCGCGAACCGGGTGCCGTCGGCGGCCACGAAGGCCAGTCGGACCCGCCCGCCGGTGGACGGGTCGGTACAGACCGGGGTCCTGCTCTCCTCGACCGGTAGGTGCCGGTCGCCCCATTCACCGAGGGCGAAGATGATCGTCTTGAGCTCCTCGCCGGCCTCGGTGAGCTGGTACTCCTCGCGGCCCCGGCCGCCGTTCTCCCGGTACGGGCGCCGCGTCAGCACACCGGCGTCGACCAGCCGGGCGAGCCGGGAGCTGAGCAGATCGGGGGCCAGTCCGAGCCGCGCCCGGATGTCCGAGAAGCGGCTCCGCCCCCAGAAGCACTCCCGCACGATGAGCATCGTCCAGCGGTCGCCGAGCAGGGCCAGCGAGCGCGCGATCGCGCAGGTCGCGTCCAGTCCAGGTGTCGCAGCCATGGGTCCCGATGATAGACGCCACATCGGCCATATCTGAATAGGTTTTTCCTACCCAGCTGTTCTACGGTTGCCGACGCCCGAGCAACCCGCAGAGCCGAGGGGACGAACAAGTGGTTTCTGGCCCAGGTCCGCAGGAACAGGAGCGCGACCAGGCGCCGCCCAGGGCGGCGTTCTGGGTGGCCGCCGCCGTCGCGGCGCTCGCGCTGTGGACGAGCGCGGCGCCCACGATGACGTACCCGATCTACGCCAGCAGGTGGCATCTCACCCCGGCGATCACGACGCTCGTCTTCGCCGTGCACCCGGTGGTGCTGGTCGCGGTCCTCGTCCTCTTCGGGGGCGTCTCGGACCACATCGGCCGCCGGGCGGCCATCCGGTACGGCCTCGCCGCCGAACTCGTCGGCGTCGCCGTGTTCGCGGTCGCGGGCAACGTCGGGTGGCTCTTCGTCGCGCGTGCCTTCATGGCCGTCGGCGTCGGTCTGTCGTTCAGCCCCGCCACCGCGGCGATGACCGAGTTCGTGCCGGCGCGGGTCCGCCGGCACGCCAGCGCGATCACCACCGCCGCGACCGCGGTCGGGATCACGCTGGCGATGGTCGGCGGCGGTGCGCTCATCCAGTACGCACCGATGCCGCTGGCGCTCGACTACTGGATCCTCGCGGCCGTCGTGATCGTCGTCGCCCTCTGTACGCGCCTGCTGCCCGCCCACAACCGGGTCGAGTCGACGGACCGCTGGCGGCTGCGCCCCATCCGGGTACCCCGGGGGCACCTCGCGGTCTTCGTCACCGCCGCGATCACCGTGAGTGCGTCCTTCGTCGTCGGCGCGGTCGTGCTCTCGCTCGGCGCGCAGATCGCGCGCCAGCTTGTCGGCTCGACCAACGCGCTCGTCACCGGCTGCCTGCTGTCGGTGTTCGCCGTGGTCGTCGCCGGGACGGCCCTGGTCTTCTCGCGCGTACCGGTCTGGCTGACCGTCGTCCTCGGCGCGCTCGCCTCGGCCGCCGGGCTCGTGCTGTTCGCGGTCGCCGGCGTCACCGGCGCCGTCGTGTGGTTCTTCGCCGCCGCGGCCCTCGCCGGCCTGGGCTACAGCCTCGAATTCACCGGCGGGATCAGCCTCGTCGCCCGGTACGCGCCCCCGGAGCACCGCGCGGAGATGTACTCGGCGACCTATCTGGTGGCGTACCTCTTCCAGGGCGCCGGCGCCGTCCTGCTCGGCGTCACCGCCACCCGGATCGGCCTGCGCGCCACCCTCGTCGACGCGGTACCGATCATCTCGGTGCTCCTGCTCGCCTCGCTCGTACTGGGCCTGGTGGTCGCCCGTGGCCGGCACCGGGCCGCCCGAGCGGCAGCCGACCCGACCGGCCCGGCCGTCGCCCCGACCGATTTGGCCGTCGAGCCGGCCGGCGCCACCGACCCGGCCGGCGCCACCGACCCGGCCGTCGAGCCGGGCGGGGCGGCTCCGGGCCGCCGGCCGGCGGTTCCGCCCCGGCGGCGTCGCCGTGTGAACAGGCGAAGCCCGAGTACTAGGCTGGTGGCGACATCTACCGCAACCGAGGAGTCGCCGTGCGCCCGGGTGGACAGCCCAACCTGCAGCAGATGATGAAGCAGGCGCAGAAGATGCAGCAGCAGATCGCCGCCGCGCAGGCGGAGCTCGCGGAGGCGGAGCTGACCGGTACGGCCGGCGGCGGCCTGGTCACCGTGACCATCTCCGGGGTCGGCGAGGTCAAGAGCATCAAGATCGATCCGAAGGTGGTCGACCCGGACGACGTGGAGACCCTGGAGGACCTCGTCCTCGCGGCCGTGCACAACGCCAACGAGGCGGTACGCAAGCTCACCGAGGAGAAGATGGGGCCGGTCACCGGCGGCATCGGCGGCCTCGGCCTGCCGGGCTTCTGAGTCACCCCAGATGTACGAGGGTGCGATCCAGGATCTGATCGACGAGCTGGGCCGACTCCCCGGGGTCGGCCCGAAGAGCGCCCAGCGCATCGCCTTCCACGTCCTCTCGGCCGACCCGGCCGACGTCACCCGGCTGGCCACGGCCCTGCGCAAGGTGAAGGAGCTGGTGCGGTTCTGCACCATCTGCTTCAACGTGGCCGAGTCGGAGCAGTGCCGGATCTGCCGCGACCCGCGCCGTACCGACGAGGTGCTCTGCGTGGTCGAGGAGCCGAAGGACGTGGTCGCGATCGAGCGGACCGGCGAGTTCCGGGGCCGCTACCACGTGCTCGGCGGGGCCATCAACCCGCTGGAGGGGATCGGCCCGGACAACCTGCGGGTACGTGAGCTGATGGCCCGCCTCGGCGCCGGTACCGTACGCGAGCTGATCCTCGCCACCGACCCGAACACCGAGGGCGAGGCGACCGCCACCTACCTGGCGTTGATGGTCAAACCGATGGGGATCTCGGTCACCCGGCTCGCCAGCGGCCTGCCGGTCGGCGGCGATCTCGAATACGCCGACGAGATCACGCTGGGCCGCGCCTTCGAGGGCCGCCGGGCCCTCTGACGACCGTGAATTGCCTGCGCGGGGGCCGGTGGCGGCGTGATCGAGCGCGACAGATGCCCCGTTCCGGATGTGACAGGTCAATGTCGGGCGATGCGATCATCGTTATAAACCTGTTGCTTGGTGTCGGGTTGATAGAGATTCACGAACGGCCGTTCCGTTCGAGGTCCCGAGCCAACTAGCCTGCCGCAAACGGACCGTGCCAAACCCCCGGCGTTGGTCATGCGCATGACAGAGGTGAGAGATGCAGGCGACAAGGCTCAAGGCGGCGGTAGCCGTCGCGGCCGCTGCCGCGATGGTGGCCGGCGCGGCCGGCTGTGCCCAGAGCGACCGTGACAAGGACAGTGGCGGCGCCAAGACGGGGGGCACCTTCATCTTCGCTGGTGCCGGTGACCCCAAGAACTTCGACCCGATCTTCAACGACGACGGTGAGTCCTTGCGGGTGATCCGGCAGGTCTACGAGACCCTGGTGACCCACAAGCCCGGCACGGCCGAGGTGACCGGCGGCCTGGCCGAGAGCTGGGAGCACGACAGCACCGGTAAGGTCTGGACCTTCCACCTGCGCAAGGGTGTGAAGTTCCAGGACGGTACCGCCTTCAACGCGGCGGCGGTCTGCTTCAACTTCGACCGCTGGTACAACATGAAGGGCTCCGCGGCCCAGAGCCAGATGATCTACTACACGGACGTCTTCGGCGGCTTCGCCAAGAACGAGGCGGAGACGGCCGGCAAGTCCATCTACGAGAAGTGCGAGGCGAAGGACGACGCGACCGCGGTCCTGACGCTGAACACCTACAAGGGCGCGTTCCCGGGCGCCTTCGCGCTCACCTCGCTCTCCATCGCCAGCCCCGAGGCGCTGAAGAAGTACGACGCCGACAAGGTCGTGCAGAACGGCGACTCGTTCGAGTACAGCGCCTTCGCCAACGAGCACCCGGTCGGCACCGGGCCGTTCACGTTCGGCGGCTGGGACAAGGCCAAGGGCGAGATCACCCTGAACCGCTACGCGGACTACTGGGGCGAGAAGGCCAAGGTCGACAAGACGATCATCAAGATCATCAAGGACGAGACCACCCGCAAGCAGGAGCTGCGCGCCGGTACCGTCCAGGGCATCGACTTCCCGGCGCCGGCCGACCAGAAGGCGCTCGCCGGCGAGGGCTTCCAGGTGCTGCCGCGCCCGGCCTTCAACATCCTCTACCTGGGCATCAACGAGAAGAACCCGAAGCTGAAGGACCTGCGGGTGCGCCAGGCTATCGCCTACGCGCTGAACCGGCAGCAGCTGGTGCAGACCAAGGGCCCGGCGGGCGCCTCGGTGGCGGACCAGTTCGCCCCGAACACCGTGCTCGGCTACGCCCCGGACGTGCAGAAGTACGACTACAACCCGGAGAAGGCGAAGCAGTTGCTCGCCGAGGCGGGCGCCCAGAACCTGACGCTCAACTTCTACTTCCCGCCGGACGTGACCCGGCCGTACATGCCGAACCCGCAGGAGATCGCGAACGTCCTGAGCAACGACCTGCAGGCCGTCGGTATCAAGGTCAACGCCGTGCCGCGCCCGTGGAACGGCGGCTTCAAGGACGACGTGCAGCAGTTCGGCAAGCAGGACCTGCACATCCTCGGCTGGACCGGTGACTACAACGACCCGAGCAACTTCACCGGTACCTTCTTCGGCCGGGCGAAGGTCGAGTTCGGTACGCAGGGCATGACCGAGATGTTCGACGCCATCAGCAAGGCCGACGCGACGGTCGACGACGCGGCCAAGAAGGCGGCGTGGGAGCAGGTCAACCGGGACCTGATGAGCAAGTGGCTGCCGGCCGTCCCGATCTGGAACGCGCCCCCGGCGATTGTGGTCACCAAGGACGTCAAGGGTCTGGTCCCCAGCCCGTTGACGGCCGAGGAGTTCAACACGGTCACCGTCGGCTGAAACCAGCGGTAGCGGAAGTGGCCCGGGCCGGGCGTGCACGTCCGGCCCGGGCCGACTCGCTCTAGTAGAGAAATCCTGGTGTGAAAGATGTTGCGAGTCATAGTGCGCCGCCTGTTGCAGATGGCGGTGACCCTGATCGCGCTGTCCGCGTTGATCTTCATCTGGCTACGGAACCTGCCCGGCGGGCCGATCGACGCGCTGCTCGGCGAGCGGGCCACCCCCGAGCGGCGGGCGCTGCTGACCAAGGCGCTCGGTTACGACCAGCCCATCCTGGTGCAGTACGGCAAGTTCATGCAGCGGCTGGTCACCGGCGACTTCGGCAACTCCATCCGGACCGGTGAGCCCGTCACCGCGGTGATCGGCCGGGCCTTCCCCGCCACGGTCGAACTCGCGGTGGCCGCCCTGATCATCGCGGTCGGTCTGGGTATCCCGCTCGGCTACCTGGCCGCCCGGCACCGCGGCCGGATCCTGGACAACCTGAGCATCACCGCGACGCTGGTCGGCATCTCCATCCCGATCTTCTTCCTCGGCTACCTGCTCAAGGACGTCTTCACCCAGGGCATCCACTGGTTCCCGCCGTCCGGCCGGATCACCACGGGGCTGGACAACACCGAGGTCACCGGCTTCTTCGTCCTCGACGGGCTGCTGACCCGGGAGTTCGACGCCAGCGCCGACGCGCTCTGGCACCTGATCCTGCCGGCGGTCACGCTCGCCACCATCCCGCTGGCGGTGATCGTACGGATCACCCGGGCCAGCGTGCTCGACGTGCTGAACGAGGACTACGTGCGCACCGCCGAGGCCAAGGGCCTGCGGCACCGGATCATTCGCGGCCGGCACGTGCTGCGCAACGCGCTGCTGCCGGTGGTCACCACCATCGGTCTGCAGACCGGCTCCCTGCTGGCGGGCGCGGTGCTGACCGAGAAGGTCTACAACTGGGGCGGCCTCGGCACGCTGATCACCGACTCGATCAGCGGTGGTCGCGACTACCCGGTACTCCAGGCGGTGATCCTGCTCGCCGCGCTGGTCTTCGTGGTGGTCAACCTGTTGGTCGACCTCTCCTACGCGATCATTGATCCCCGGGTGCGTGTGCGATGAGCGAAAGCGGTGTCGGCATCCTCGCCGACAAGAAGAAGGCTCGACTCGAGGAGCTGGCGCAGGCCAGCGTCGAGGCGGGCGGGGTGAGCCTGTTCCGGGACGCGCTGCGGCGGATACGCCGCAACCCGGTCGGCATCGTCGGGGCGGTGATCGTCGGCCTCTTCCTGCTGGTGGCGATCCTCGCGCCGCTGATCGCGCCGCACGACCCGTACCAGACGTTCCCGGCGCTCACCAAGAACCTGAGCGTGGACCACATCCCCGGAGCCCAGGACGGTTTCCCGCTCGGCTCCGACCCGCTGGGCCGGGACTTCGCCTCGCGGCTGCTCTACGGAGCCCGGCAGACGCTCTTCGTCGGTGTGGTCGCCACGCTGATCGGGCTCGGCATCGGCGTACTCCTCGGTGCCGTCGCCGGTGCGTTCGGCGGCTGGGTCGACGTGGTGCTGATGCGGCTGACCGACGTCATGCTCGCCCTGCCCGGGCTGCTGCTGGCGATCACCCTGGTCGCGCTGGCCAGCAAGTCCAGCCAGTGGACGGTGATCCTCGCGGTCGCGATCGTGGCCGTACCGATCTTCGCCCGGCTGCTGCGCGGCTCGATGCTGGCCCAGCGGGAGAGCGACCACGTGCTGGCGGCGCGCGCGCTCGGCGTCAAGGAGAGCGCGATCGTGCTGCGGCACATGCTGCCGAACGCGCTGACGCCGGTGATCGTGCAGGCCACGCTCACCTTCTCGGTCTCCATCCTGGAGGCCGCGGCGCTCTCCTTCCTCGGCCTCGGCGACCCCGACCTGAACCGGCCCGAGTGGGGGGCGCTGCTCGGCATCGACGGCCAGCGCTACTTCGAGGTACGCCCCGAGCTGGCCTACTACCCGGCCATCGCGATCATCATCGTGGCGCTCGGCTTCACCCTGCTGGGCGAGGCGATGCGCGAGGCCATCGACCCGAAGAACCGGCGGTGACGAGATGACCCTGCTCGACGTACGGGACCTCAGCGTCGTCTTCAACCGGCGGGGCGAGAAGCCCTTCACCGCCGTGGACAACGTCAGCTTCACCGTGGAGCCGGGCCAGACCGTCGGCCTGGTCGGGGAGTCGGGCTCCGGCAAGAGCGTCACCAGCCTGGCGATCATGGGCCTGCTGCCGAAGCGGGGCAACAAGGTCGGCGGCGAGGTGCTCTTCGACGGCACGGACCTGCTCAAGCTGCGGTCGGAGGACATGCGGGACCGGCGCGGCCGGGAGATCGGCATGATCTTCCAGGACCCGCTCTCCTCGCTCAACCCGGTCATCCCGATCGGGTTGCAGGTCGCCGAGGTGCTGGAGCGGCACCAGGGGCGGGACCGCCGCACCGCGCTCCGGGAGGCCCGCGACCTGCTGGACGCGGTCGGCATCCCGGACCCGTCCCGGCGGCTCAAGGAGTACCCGCACCAGATCTCCGGCGGCATGCGCCAGCGGGCGCTGATCGCCATCGCGCTGGCCTGCAAGCCCCGGCTGCTGATCGCCGACGAGCCGACCACGGCCCTCGACGTGACCATCCAGGCGCAGATCCTGACGCTGCTCAAGGAGCTGGTCGACCAGTCCGGTACCGCGCTGATCATGATCACGCACGACCTCGGGGTGGTCGCCGGCCTCTGCGACACCGTCAACGTCCTCTACGGCGGCAAGGTGGTGGAGACGGCGCCCCGGCACGACCTCTTCGCCGAGCCGCGGCACCCGTACACGCACGGGCTGCTGAGCTCGGTACCGCGGCTCGACTCGCCGCGGGGCGAGCGGCTGCACGCCATCCGCGGCTCGGTCTCCGACAACATCCCCTGGTCCGAGGGGTGCGCTTTCGCGCCCCGCTGCGACCGGGTGGTGGACGCCTGCCTGGAGGGGACCCCGCCGTTGGAGCCGACCGCCCGCAACGGCCGGCTGCGCTGCAACAACCCGGTGCCGGTGGAGGTGGCGGTATGAGCGAGTCCGAGATCAAGCGCACCGAGGGCGCGACGCCCGAGGCGGCGGAGCCCGCGCGGACGCCGGCGGCCGAGAGGCCGGCGGCCGGGACGCCGGCGGCGAGCGCGACGCGGGCGCCGGAGCCGGCAGCCGGCGCGACTCCGGCGCAGGCCGGCGCGCCCGAGGTCGAGAAGGCGCCGCTGCTGGAGCTGCGCGACGTCAAGGTGCACTTCCCGATCAAGAGCGGGGTCCTCTTCGACCGTACGGTCGGACACGTCTACGCCGTCGACGGTGTCTCCCTGTCGATCCGGGCCGGCGAGACGTACGGGCTGGTCGGCGAGTCGGGCTGCGGCAAGTCGACGCTCGGCCGGGGGCTGCTGCGGCTGGTCGAGCCGACCGACGGGGAGATCGTCTTCGACGGGATCGACGTGCGCTCGCTCAAGGGCGAGGCGTTGCGCCGGGCCCGGCGGCGGATGCAAATGATCTTCCAGGATCCGCTCTCCAGCCTGGACCCGCGCCAGTCGGTGCAGTCCCTGCTGGTGGAGGGGCTCAAGGCGCACGGGCTGGCCAAGGACGGCCCCGCCACCGAGAGCCAGTTGCGGGCCACCCTCGACGCGGTGGGACTGCCCGCCTCGGCGCTGCGCAAGTACCCGCACGAGTTCTCCGGCGGCCAGCGCCAGCGGATCGGCATCGCCCGCGCCCTGGTGCTCGGACCGGACCTGATCGTCGCCGACGAGCCGGTCTCGGCGCTGGACGTGTCGATCCAGGCGCAGGTGCTCAACCTGATGGAGGACCTCCAGGAGGAGCGCGGGCTGACGTACCTGATCATCGCGCACGACCTGGCCGTGGTGCGGCACATCGCCGACACGGTCGGGGTCATGTACCTCGGCGGAATCGTCGAGGAGGCATCCAGCGACGACCTGTACCGGGAGCCGCTGCACCCGTACACCCGGGCGCTGATGTCCGCGGTGCCGGTGCCGGACCCGCTGGTCGAGGATCGGCGCGAGCGGATCCTGCTCGCCGGTGACCTGCCCTCGCCCGCGAACCCGCCGTCCGGGTGCCGCTTCCACACCCGGTGCCCGTGGGCGCAGCCGACCCGCTGCGGCGACGAGCGGCCGGCGCTGCGGGAGATCGTGCCGGGCCACCGGGTGGCCTGCCACTTCGCCGAGGAGATCGCCGCCGGCCGGTTGCGCGCCCACGAGGTCCAGCCCGAGCTGGTACGTCCCGACGAGGCGGCCGGGCCGGGCGACCCGGGGGAGCTGATCCCGACCCCCTGAGGCGTGGCGTCATCCGAGGGTTCCTCGTCGTCGCGACCCGCGATGGCGAGGGACCCTCAGCCCTTCGGGCGGTTGAGCAGCCCGGCCGCGATGGTGTGCACCGCGTCCAGCGCGGCGGCGTCGGGCAGCGGGGCCCGGCCGGCGGTGACCGTGTACCACTCGTCCGCGTCCTTGTACTGCACCCGGAGCGTGACCTGCCCGCCGCTCAGCTCGGTACGCAGGGTCAACTCGCCGGTGACGACGCCGACCTCGTCGGTCATCACCCCGCCCGGACCGGCGACGATGTCCGTGGTCCGGCTCTCGCCGCCGCCCTTGCCCGGGGACTCGCCCGCCGCCGCGGCGCTCATCCGCAGGCCGCCAGCATCTCCTCGAGCGCGGACTTCTCCGCCTCGGTCACCGAGAGGCGCCAGTAGTGCTTCACGGTGACCCAGTCCTCGGCGTACTTGCACCAGTAGTCCCGGTTCGGCGGCTTCCACTGGGACGGGTCCTGGTCGCCCTTGGACCGGTTCGAGGAGGCGGAGACGGCCAGCAACTGCGGGCGAGTGAGATCGTTGGCGAAGTCGCCCCGCTTGGAGTCGTCCCAGCGGTCCGCGCCCGAACGCCAGGCGTTGGCCAGCGGCACCATGTGATCGATATCCACATCGGATGGATCGGTGAAGGTGCCCTTGTCGTACGCGCTGGTCCAGCGCCCGCCGACCACGTTGCAGCCGGAGAGCTTGATGCCGGTGCCGTCGCGTTGCAGGACCGAGTCCCGTACGTCGCAGTTCTTGCCGGTCTCGCGCCAGTGCGGGAAGCGGTCCCGGCTGTAGCCCTTCATCGAGGCCGCCTTCGCCACCGTCAGCTGGCCGAGCTGGGTCGTCGCGCTGCCGCCGTCACCGGCGGGGCCGGACGCGTCGGGGTCCGGCTCCGCGGTCACGGTGCAGCCGGCGGCCCCGGCGAGGGCCAGCGCCGCGAGCAGCGCGGCGGCGATGCCGAGCCGGCCTCGTGATCTGATACGGGAGTTGAGCACGTTCCCAGCTTCGGGGTTGATGGCGCGTACGCCCAGTATCTACGGATGGTTTCGGCGTTTCGTGGTATCCGTCATATCACGGGAGGCAGATTGGACGCCATGAGTCAGCCAGCCAACCCTCTGCGTCTGGGTACCGGCGCCGGTCGCGGGACCCTGCTCGCCGCGATCCTCGGCAGCGGGATGGTCTTCCTCGACAGCACGGTCGTCAACGTCGCGCTGCCGCACATCGGACGCGAGCTGAAGGCCAACACCGCCGGCCTACAGTGGACGCTCAACGGCTACCTGCTGATGCTCGCGGCGTTCGTGCTGCTCGGCGGCGCGCTCGGGGACCGGTTCGGCCGGCGGCGGGTCTTCGTACTCGGGGTGGTCTGGTTCACCGCCGCGTCGGTGCTCTGCGGCGTGGCGCAGAACATCGAGTGGCTGATCGGCGCCCGCTTCCTCCAGGGGCTCGGCGGGGCCCTGCTGACCCCCGGCTCGCTGGCGCTGCTGCAGTCGAGCTTCCACCCCGACGACCGGAGCCGGGCGATCGGTACCTGGTCCGGACTCGCCGGGGTCTCCACCGCGATCGGCCCGTTCGTCGGCGGGTACCTGATCGACGCGCTCTCCTGGCGGTTCATCTTCCTGCTCAACCTGCCGCTGGCGGTGCTGGTGGTGCTCGCCGCCTACCGCTGGGCGCCGGAGAGCCGGGCCGCACGCGCCTCCGAGGATCGGGCCGCGCAGGCGCCGGAGGGCCGGGCCGCGCAGCCGCCGGAGGGCGGGGCCGAGGCGCCGGCCGGTACGGGCGGGCGGCTCTCCCGGAATCCCCAGTTCGACCTCGCGGGGGCGCTGCTCGGCGCATTCGCCCTGGCCGGAATCACGTTCGCGCTGATCGAGGTGCGACAGCTCGGCGCGACCGACTACCCGGTGATCATCGCGATCGTGGTCGGGGTGGTCTGCGCCGTCGCGTTCGTGCTGGTCGAGCGGCGGCGGGGGGAGAACGCGATGCTGCCCCCGACGCTCTTCGGCAACCGGCTCTTCAGCGTGCTGAACCTCTACACCGTCCTGGTCTACGCGGCCCTGGGCGGGCTCACCTTCTTCCTCGCGGTGCAGTTGCAGGTCGTCGCCGGGTACTCGGCCCTGCTGACCGGGGTCGCCAACCTGCCGCTGACGATCCTGCTGCTGCTCGGCTCGTCCCGGTCCGGGGCGCTGGCCAGCAAGATCGGTCCGCGGTTGCAGCTCACGGTCGGCCCGATCTGCTCGGCCGTGGGATTCCTGCTGCTCCGCGGGATCGGCCCGCACGCGTCGTACTGGACCGAGGTGCTGCCCGGGGTGACGCTCTTCGGGATCGGCATGACCCTGGTGGTGGCGCCGCTGACGGCGTCCGTACTGGCCGCGGTGCGGGACCGGTTCGCCGGGGTGGCGAGCGGGGTCAACAACGCCGCCTCCCGGGCCGGTGGCCTGCTCGCCGTGGCCGCGCTGCCGCTGCTGGTCGGCCTCACCGGTGCCGGGTACAACGTTCCGGCGCAGCTCGGGGCGGCGTTCCGGTCGGCGATGATCTGGTGCGCCGGGCTGATGCTGGCGGGCGCGGCGCTGGCGGCGGTGCTGGTGCACCGGCCGCGCCGGGAACCACCGCCGTCGCGGCCGTGCCCGTCGCTGCCGCCACCGGCGTACCCGCCGGAGCCCGAGCAGCAGCACAGCGGCAGCCGGTAGCGCGTCACGCGCACGGCCGGGGCGCCGCCCCCGCCACCGGCTCGCGGGAACCACCGCGCCGGGTCAGTCGAGGACGGCGAGATCGAGTTGTCGGAGCCGCGCCGGGTCGGCGATCACGTCGTACCCGGCGATCCTGCTGCCCTCGACGGTGAAGGTGAGCGCGAATAGCAGCCGACCACGGGGGGCCACGACGACGCCGACCGCGCCGTCGACGAGCGCGAGTTCGGCGAACCGCGACCTGCCGGCCAGGGCCACCGTCCCGTCCGCCACGGCCCGCGCGCCACGGACCTCGGCCGCCGCGCCGGGCGGCAGGGCCGCCGGGTCGGCGCGGCGGACCACGTCGGGCGCCAGCACCGCGAGGATCCCGTCGAGGTCACCGGCGCGCGCGGCGGCCAGGAAGGCGGAGACGACCCGCCGGTGGCTGGCGACCACGGCCGGCGGGACCGCCGGAACTCCCCGTACCTTGCGGCGCGCGCGGCTGGCGAGCTTCTTCGCGGCGACCGGCGTGCGCTCCACGATGGGCGCGATCTGCTCGAACGGCACGGCGTACAGGTCGTGCAGCACGAACGCGACCCGCTCGGCGGGCTGCAACGTGTCCAACACCACCAGGAGCGCGCGGCCGACCGAGTCGGCCAGCAACGCCTCGTCCGCCGGGTCGCCGCCCGCGCCGGCGTGGCGAACCTCGTCGAACGCCCGCTGGTCGGTCAGGTCTTCCCGCCGGGACCGGCGGGAGCGCAGCGCGTCGAGGCAGAGGCGGGTCACCACGGTCCGCAGCCAGCCGGCGAGGTTGTCCACATCGTCGGCGTCGACCCGGTCCAGGCGCAGCCAGGCCTCCTGTACGACGTCGTCGGCCTCGCTCAGCGAGCCGAGCATCCGGTAGGCGACGGCTCGCAACTGGCCGCGCTGCGCCTCGAAACGTTCCGCCAATCCGTCCCGCTCGTCCACCGGTCACCTTTCCTCGCCGTGCCGCGTCACCTGTCCTGACGGACGCAACCCAGCCAAGGTGACAGGAGATCCCCGTGACGTCGTTGCTGCATCTGGACGCGGGTGCCAACCGGTCCAGCGAGTCGGTCAGCAGGCAGTTGACCGCGTTGTTCGCGGACACCTGGCGGGCGAGGCACCCCGCCGGCCGGTACCGCTACCGGGACCTGGCCGCCGACCCGGTGCCGCCGCTGGAGACCGCCTACTGCACGTTGGGCCGGCGGGTGGAGCGACACGGTCCGACCCCGCCGGCCCGGGTGCACGAACTGATCAGCAGCCCGGCCGAGGGACGGCAGTGGGCACTGACCCAACCACTGATCACCGAACTGCTGGCGGCCGAGACCGTGCTGATCGGCGCCCCGATGTACAACTACTCGGTACCGGCGTCGCTCAAGGCGTGGATCGACCGGGTGAGCTTCCCCGAGGCGTTCACCGACCCGGAAACCGGGGGCAGCCTGCTGCGCGGTACCCGGGTGGTGGTCGTCGCCGCGCGGGGTGGCGCCTACGGCCCGGGCACCCCGAGAGAGTCCTGGGACTTCCAGACCCCCTACCTGCGCGCCTACTTCGCCGACCGGGGAGTGGCCGAGGAGCACATGCGTTTCGTCAGCGCCGAGCTGACCCTGGCCGGCCTGGTCCCGCACCTGGCCCAGCTCCGGCCGATGGCCGCCGATTCGCTGGCCACGGCGCGGGCGGAGGTGATCGCGTTGGCGAGCGCCCCGGCGCAGGCGGTGAGCCCGGCGAGTTCGTGACACCGGGGGGCGTGACCCCCGGCGGCCGGCAGGCCCCGCCCGGACCGGGCGGGGCCACCGGAGGTGCGGGCCGCCGGCTACCGGCGGGCGCGGTTGACCGCGCTGGTCACCGCCTTGATCGAGGCGGTGACGATGTTCGCGTCCAGCCCGACGCCCCAGACCGTACGGTCGTCGACCTCGCACTCCACGTACGCGGCAGCCTGCGCGTCGCCACCCGAGGACATCGCGTGCTCGTGGTAGTCCAGCACCCGTACGTGCACGCCGACCTGGGCCAGCGCGTTCACGTACGCGTCGATCGGGCCGTTGCCCACGGCGGCGAGCGTACGGATCTCGCCGGCGAAGCGGACGTGCGTGTCGATCTCGACCTTGCCGTCCACCGTGCCGGTGCTGTAGCCGACCATGGTCAGCGCCCGGTTCGCCTGGTGCTCGACCAGGTACTGGCTCGCGAAGATCTCCCACATTCGGGCCGGCTCGACCTCGCCGCCGGAGTGGTCGGTGACCTCCTGGACGACCCCGGAGAACTCGATCTGGAGCCGGCGCGGCAGGTCCAGGCTGTGCTCGGTCTTCATGACGTACGCCACGCCGCCCTTGCCGGACTGCGAGTTGACCCGGATCACCGCCTCGTACGTGCGGCCGAGGTCCTTCGGGTCGATCGGCAGGTACGGGACCTCCCAGGGCTGCTGGTCGATCGGTACGCCGGCGGCGCGGGCGGCCGCGTCGAGCGCCGCGAAGCCCTTGTTGATGGCGTCCTGGTGCGAGCCGGAGAACGCCGTGTAGACCAGGTCGCCCGCGTACGGGTGCCGCTCGTGCACCGGCAGTTGGTTGCAGTACTCGACGGCGCGCTTGATCTCGTCGATGTTCGAGAAGTCGATCTGCGGGTCGATGCCCTGGGAGAAGAGGTTCAGCCCCAGGGTGACCAGGTCGACGTTGCCGGTCCGCTCGCCGTTGCCGAAGAGGCAGCCCTCGATCCGGTCGGCGCCGGCCAGCACGCCCAGCTCGGCGGCGGCGACCGCGGTGCCGCGGTCGTTGTGCGGGTGCAGCGAGAGCACCACCGAGTCGCGGCGGGGCAGGTGCCGGTGCATCCACTCGATCGAGTCGGCGTAGACGTTCGGGCTGGCCATCTCCACGGTCGCCGGCAGGTTGATGATCAGCGGGCGGTCCGGCGTCGGGTCGATCACGTCGATCACCGCGCTGCAGATCTCCAGCGCGTACTCCAGCTCGGTGCCGGTGTACGACTCCGGCGAGTACTCGTAGTAGATCTCGGCGTCCGGCGTGTGGATCTCGGCGTACTTCTGGCAGAGCCGGGCGCCCTGGGTGGCGATGTCGGTGATGCCGGCGCGGTCCAGGCCGAAGACCACCCGGCGCTGGAGCGTGGAGGTCGAGTTGTAGAAGTGCACGATCGCCCGCTTGGCGCCGCGCAGCGACTCGAAGGTCCGGTCGATCAGGTGTTCCCGGCACTGGACCAGCACCTGGATGGTGACGTCCTCCGGGATCAGGTCCTGCTCGATCAGCTGCCGGACGAAGTCGTAGTCGGTCTGGCTCGCCGCCGGGAAACCGACCTCGATCTCCTTGTAGCCCATCTGCACCAGCAGCTGGAACATCCGGCGCTTGCGCTCCGGCGACATCGGGTCGATCAGGGCCTGGTTGCCGTCGCGCAGGTCCACCGCGCACCAGCGCGGGGCGGCCTCGACGCGGCGGGTCGGCCAGCTGCGGTCGGGCAGGTCGACCGGGAACTGCCGGTGGTACGCCTGGTAGCGCTGGTACGGCATGCGGCTGGGGCGCTGCCGGGCGATCGGGTCGGCGCCGGCGGTGGTCGTGGTGGTGGTGTCGGCGGTCCGGGTGGCGGGCGCGCCTTCGGCGATGGTGGTGGCTGGTTCAGCCATGACGGATTGCTCCCGAGGTCATGTGGCGTCAGCGGGCCCGAGAATGGCGGCTGACGTGGGCTCTTCTGGTGGGTCGGGCGGCTGGTGGTCGGGCGGCGCCGCTGTCGACCGACGATGGGTCACGACCGGCTGCTCGACCGATGGATGAGGTGGCTGCTCCGGACGGCGCGCGTCAACTCCGCGACGAGGTGCCGGCCTGATGGGCCTCGCCGCGGCGACGAAGGAGAAGCGCCTGCCACATGACTCCTGTGACCCTAGGTGATGTTCGCCGAGCCTGCCAAAGTATCGTCCAAGTTTTGGGATGTCCGCTGGTCAGCGCAGCATCAGTTCGGCCAGCGGGCGGCGGCTGCGCAGCGCGGTCTCCCGGCGCCGCAGGTCCTCCGGCAGCGAGCGCGGGTCGCCGAGCCGCCCGATCGCGACCACGATGTGCGGCTGCACCTCGGCCGGCAGCTCCAGTTCGTCGCGCAGCCCCGCGGCGTCGAACCCGGCCATCTGGTGCACGTGCAGCCGCAGCGCGGTGGCCTGGATGGTGAGATGCGCCACGGCCTGTCCGAGGTCGTACGCGGCCCGGGTCGCCGGGTCGGTCACGGTGTGCGCGGCCACCAGCAGCGCGGACGCCCGCCCGGCCCAGCGCCGGTTCTGGCTGGAGAGATTCGCGAAGATCCGCTTGTACGTCTCGTCGCCCCGGCGGCCCACCAGGAAGCGCCAGGGCTGGGTGTTGCCGATCGACGGCGCCCAGCGGGCGGCCTCCAGCAGCGAGGTCAGCTGGTCGCGGGTCAGCTCCACACCGGGGTCGAACGCCAGCGGGCTCCATCGGTCCGCGAGCAACGGGGATAACTCGGCCATGCCGCCGAGTGTGCCGTACCGGACATGGTGTGCGACCACCGGGGTCACTTCTCGTGTTCGAACGCACCCGCAACGTGAGTAGATCGTCGGCTTCCCGGGCCCGTCCGCCTCGGCCTGTTTCCCGCCCGTCCCGGCCCGGTTCCGTGCGGTCCTGGTTGCGGGCCCCGCGTCAGTTGCCGGTGCTGGTTGAGGGGGAGAGCCCGGCCGTCGGCGTCGGCGGGGCCGTCATGCCCAGCGCCTCACCGCCGGTCACCGGCCCGGGCAGCGTGATCGTGGGCGGCGCCGCGGCGGGCGTACCGACCAGCAGCAGCGTGCCCAGCGCGAGCCGCGCCGCGGTGAGCGTGCCGTCCTGGTCGTAGCAGTAGATCCCGACGTCCAGCGGGGCGCTCAGCGACGCCGAGGTGGAGTCGACCGAGAAGCAGGTCCCCCGGGCGCCGGGCAGGGTGCGGGCGGGCGAGACGGAGAGCGGCGCCTGCCGGTCGGTCAGCACCCCGAGCCAGTCGGTGAAGAGGTGCTGCACCCGCGGATCGACCCGGCTCGCGGGCTGCTGGTCCGGCGCGGCCACCCGTACGCAGGTGGGTGGCTCGGGGCGCTGGGTGGAGGTCAGCGCGCACTGGAAGACGCCGTCGTGGGTCTGTGCCATGGCGACGTCGGCGGTGCCGCCGAGCGCGCCGCCCGGGATGTCGACGCGCCAGGTGCCGTCGGCGGCGGCGGTGAGGGTGACGGTGCGCTCGGCCCGGCCCTCCGTCGTGAGCCGGTAGCTCGCCACCAGGTGCCGGTCCTCGGCGGCGGCCGCGAGGGCGGCCAGCCGGTCCCGCGCCGCGTCCACCTGTTCCCCGCCCGTCGGCGGCGGGCTGTCGGACGGCGTCGGGTCCGGCGGGGAGCCGGAGTCACAGGAGGTGACCAGCAGCGGTACGGCGAGTGCCAGCGCGCCGAGCAGGCCGTGGCGGGCGGCGGAGAGGAGGGCGGCACCGGGTCGCACCGTGCCATTGTGGTCGTGACCGGCTCCACCGCTCGGTCAGCGCGGTACCGCCCGGCGTGTCGCGGCCGGGCCGGATGATGGGATCGCCTGCCCGTGCCCCGGTGGGCGGCGGATACCCTGAATGCGTCTCACGCGGCGCCGCCGGCTTCGTTCCGGCGGCGTCGGCACGCTGGCAGGTGGCGGAGGGAGTGGCCGGTCGTGGCGCTGGTGGTGCAGAAGTACGGGGGCTCCTCGGTCGCCGACGCGGAGCGGATCAAGCGGGTGGCCGAGCGGATCGTGGCGGCCCGCAAGTCCGGCGACGACGTCGTCGTCGTCGTCTCCGCGATGGGCGACACCACCGACGAGCTGCTCGACCTGGCCCACCAGGTGAGCCCGCTGCCCGCCGGCCGGGAGCTGGACATGCTGCTCACCGCGGGCGAGCGGATCTCGATGGCGCTGCTGGCCATGGCGATCCACAACCTCGGTTACGAGGCCCGCTCGTACACCGGTTCCCAGGCCGGAGTGCTCACCACCTCGGTGCACGGGCGGGCGCGGATCATCGACGTCACCCCGGGCCGGCTGCAGGGCGCGCTGGACGAGGGCGCGGTCGCCATCGTCGCCGGCTTCCAGGGCGTCTCCCAGGACACGAAGGACGTCACCACGCTCGGGCGGGGCGGTTCCGACACCACGGCGGTCGCGCTGGCCGCGGCGCTGGGCGCCGACGTCTGCGAGATCTACACGGACGTGGACGGGGTCTTCACCGCCGACCCGCGGATCGTGCCGAACGCGCGCCACATCAAGCAGATCACGTACGAGGAGATGCTCGAACTGGCCGCCTGCGGCGCGAAGGTGCTGCACTTGCGCAGCGTGGAATACGCCCGGCGAGCCGGTTTGCCGATCCACGTCCGCTCGTCATACTCGACCAACACCGGCACCATGGTCACCGGATCGATGGAGGAACTCTCCGTGGAGCAAGCACTGATCACCGGGGTCGCGCACGACCGGAGCGAGGCGAAGATCACCATCGTCGGCGTACCGGACGAGCCCGGCGCGGCGGCGCGGATCTTCGAGACGGTCGCCGGCGCCGAGATCAACATCGACATGATCGTGCAGAACGTCTCGACCGGCGTCACCGGCCCCGAGCGCGCCGGACGTACCGACATCTCGTTCACGCTGCCCAAGGCCGACGGCTCGACCGCGATGGCGGCGCTGAGCAAGATCCAGGAGGGGATCGGCTTCGACGGCCTCCTCTTCGACGACCACGTCGGCAAGGTCTCCCTCATCGGCGCCGGGATGCGTTCCCACCCCGGCGTGGCGGCCAACTTCTTCGCGGCCCTCGGCGCGGCCGGGGTGAACATCGAGATGATCTCGACCTCCGAGATCCGCGTCTCCGTCGTCTGCCGCGACACCGACCTGGACAAGGCCGTCCGGGCCGTGCACGAAGCCTTCGACCTCGGCGGTGCCGAAGAGGCCGTCGTGTACGCCGGAACCGGGAGGTAGCCCGCCATGACCGCGCTGCCCACCCTTGCCGTCGTCGGAGCGACCGGTGCCGTGGGCACCGTAATGTGCGAGCTGCTCTCGGGGCGGAAGAACGTCTGGGGCGAGATCCGGATGGTCGCCTCCGCGCGGTCGGTGGGCAAGCAGGTCCGCTGCCGGGGCGAGGAGCTGACCGTCCAGGCGCTGACGCCCGAGGTCTTCGACGGCGTCGACGTGGCGATGTTCGACGTGCCCGACGAGGTCTCCGCCGAGTGGGCGCCGATCGCCGTCGAGCGGGGCGCGGTGGTGGTGGACAACTCCGGCGCGTTCCGCATGGACCGCGACGTGCCGCTGGTCGTACCCGAGATCAACCCGGAGCAGGTCCGGAACCGGCCCAAGGGCATCATCGCGAACGCGAACTGCACCACCCTCGCGATGATCGTCGCGGTCGCGCCGCTGCACCGCGAGTTCGGGCTCCGCGAGCTGGTGCTCTCGTCGTACCAGGCCGTCTCCGGGGCCGGTCAGGTCGGCGTCGACACGCTGCACGACCAGCTCGCGAAGATCGCCGGGGATCGGGTGCTCGGCTCCCGGCCCGGCAACGTACGGCAGGCCATCGGCGACGAACTCGGGCCGTTCCCGGCCCCGCTCGCGCTCAACGTGGTCCCCTGGGCCGGCTCGCTCCAGGACGCCGGCTGGTCGTCCGAAGAGCTGAAGATGCGCAACGAGTCGCGCAAGATCCTCGGGCTGCCCGACCTCAAGGTCTCGGCCACCTGCGTCCGGGTACCGGTGGTCACCGGCCACTCGGTGGCCGTGCACGCGGTCTTCGGCAGCGAGGTGGACGCCGAGAGCGCCCGCGAGGCGCTGCGCAACGCGCCCGGGGTGATCCTGGTGGACGACCCCGCCGCCGGCGAGTTCCCGATGCCGATCGACGCTGTCGGGACCGACCCGTCCTGGGTCGGCCGGATCCGCCGCGCCATCGACGACCCGCGGGCGCTCGACCTCTTCGTCACCGGCGACAACCTGCGCAAGGGCGCCGCGCTCAACACCGCCCAGATCGCCGAACTGCTCGCCGCCGAGTTGCAACGGAGCGTCTGAGGAGCCGAGCAGCGCGGTGGTGCTCCGCGTCCGAGCACACGCGGGCGAAGCCCGTCGTGCGCGCAGGGCGCCTCAGCGAGTGCGCGTAGCGGCGCCGGTGGTGTCTGCCCTGACGCGTCGCGGCGAACGACCACCCACCCCCACCGCCGCGGAAGGGAAGACGCCACCTCTCAGGCGCCGCGAAGCGCGCGAGCGCAACAGCACAGCGAGTGCGCGTAGCGGCGCCGGCATCGTCCTGCAGCCGAGGAGCGCGCCGCGAAGCGGTCGCGCCCCGCAGGCGAAGGACGATCGCCCCTCAGGCGCCGCGAAGCGCGCGAGCGAGACAGCTCAGTGGACGGCGAGGCGGACGCCGTCGCGGCCTTCGCGTTTGACCTCGTAGAGCGCGGAGTCGGCGCGGCGCAGGGTCAGCTCGGGGGCCTCGCCGGCGTGCTGCAACGCCACCCCCACGCTGATCGTCCGTCCGGTCCGGCGCGCCGCCTCCGCCAGGCGCTCGGCGATGCCGACCGCCTCCTCGGGCCGGGAGACCTCCACGACCGCGACGAACTCGTCCCCGCCGATCCGGTACAGCTCGTCGCCCTGGCGCAGCGCCGACTCCAGCGCCCGGGCCAGACCGACCAGGATCTGGTCACCCGCCTGGTGGCCGTACGTGTCGTTGACGGTCTTGAACCCGTCCACGTCGATCGCGAGCAGGGCGGTACGCCCCGGCGTGGCGGCGGCGATGCGGGCCCCGAAGGTGCCGTGGTGCCCCAGCCCCGTCAGCGGATCGGAGATGGCCTGCTCCCGCAGCTGCGCCAGGGTGCGCAGCCGGTCCAGGCAGGTCCACGCCTGCGCGGCGAGCAGCTCCAGCAGGCTCACCGTGGTCGGGTCGGGGCGCAGTACCCGTTCGTCGGCCACGAGCAGCAGCCCACCGCCGTCGAGCGGGCCGACCGGTACCGCGATCAGGGTGCCGACGCCGGCCGCCACGAGCGGCCGGTAGTCGAGCGTCGGCGGCTGGCCGGCCTCGCCGAGCGTGTACGAGGCGCCGTGCCGGTGCGCCAGTGCCATCAGCCGCTCCAGCGCCGGCTGGCGGGGGTCGGAGAGCGCGGCGCGGATGCGGGACTCCAGCGCCCCCGGTACGACCGCAGGCGCGCCCTCGGACCGCCCCTGCGGCCGGGAGAGGACCAGCAGCGCGGCGGCGAGCCCGGAGACGTCCCGGGCCGCGTCGATGGCGGCCGACTTGAGCTGCCACTCGGTGCCCGCGCTGGTGAGCGCGGCGGCGTGCCGGAGCAGCTTCTCGCTGCGGGTCTCGGCCGGCGGGCCGCCGAGCCGCTCGATCCGGTGGCCGAGCCGCTCGGCGATCTCCTCCGCGGTCTCCCGCCACGGGCCGAGGTCGAGCGGGCCCGTCCATTCCAGGTCGAGTACGCCGATCGGGCGCTCGGCGCGGTCCAACACCGGCGTACAGATCTCCGTCGTGACGTCGGGCCGCAGCGGCAGGTAGTCCGGGTCGCTGTTGACCGGCGCGATCGTCTCGGTCTTGCCGGAGCTGTAGACGCGCCCGGCTATGCCGGAGCCGGCCGGCACGGTGGCGAAGACCTGCCAGGATCCGGTGGCGGCCACGCACCGCAGCCGGTCGTGCGTCCAGAGCAGTACCGATATCCGCGCGGGCGCGTGCCGGCCGAGCGCCGCCACCGTCGCCTGGCACGCCTCGGGAACGGTCGTCGCCTCGGCGAGGCGAGCCGTGACATCACCGATGATTCGTTCGTGTTCGAGGCGCACGTCGCGTTCCGGTGGGGGGCGAGGGGGGCCGCCCGGCGCGGGCCGGGATGGCGTGCGATCAAGCCTACTCAGCGTGTCGAGAACTCGCCGTCCGCCGAATCACCAGAACTGTTCTGAACAGGGATTATGTCGAAATTCGGCGCGGCGTGCAGGATTACATAGTGACACCGCTCACGCTCGGTGGGTGAAGTCGGTCGCATTCTGGGGCGGGGCCTGGCCCGGCCCGCGCCTCACTGGTGACCGGTGAGGCGGTCCTGGTCCCGTACCGCGCCCTGGGCCGCGTGCCGCGCGGCGGCCTGCCGATCCGCTTCCGCCGCCGAGGTCCGCCCGGCCGCGCTGTCGTCGGCCGAGGTGGTCCGCTTCCGGTCGCGCCAGGCCACGTACCCGAAAAGCACGACCGTGAGCGCCGCGCCGATACCGAAGACCGCCCACACCGCTTCCATGCCCCCGAAAATAGAACCGCGCCGCAAGACGGCGCCGCCCCCGTGGCGGGTTAGCGGCGAACGGCGCGGGTAAGCGGGCGCGGACCCGCAAGTAGCCGAGCCACCGGGACAGATGATGAGAGCGAGTTTCCGGCTGGGAACCATCGCTGGGGTACCGGTCGGCGTCAACTGGAGCGTCGTCGTCATCTTCGCGCTGATCGCCGGAGCGTTGGCCGCCGGACGCTTCCCGAACGCCTATCCGGGCAATCCCGGATGGGCGTACGCGCTCTCGGGCATCGGCGCCGCCCTGGTCTTCTTCCTCGGGCTGCTCGTGCACGAGGTCTCCCACGCCGTGGTGGCCAGACGCAACGGACTGTCGGTACGGGCGATCACGCTGTGGGTCTTCGGCGGGGTGGCCGAGATTCGTGGCCGTGCGCCCGGTCCCGGGGCGGAGGCCCGGATCACCGGGGTCGGCCCGCTGGTGAGCCTGCTCCTCGGCGGTGTGTTCGCGGCGGTCGCGGCGGGAATCGCCGCCGCCGGACATCGGGGCCTCGGCTTCGGAGTGGTGGCCTGGCTCGCCGCGATCAACGTGGCGCTCGCCGTGTTCAACGTGATACCGGCCGCGCCACTCGACGGTGGCCGGCTCCTGCGTGCGGTGCTGTGGAAATGGCGGGGCGACCGTACCTGGGCGACCATCGCCGCGGCGCGTGCCGGCCGGTTCTTCGGGGCGGCGCTGATCGTGCTCGGTGTCCTGTGGACGCTGTTCCTGCGGGGCGTCGGGTTCGGCGGCCTGTGGCTGGTGCTGATCGGCTGGTTCCTGCTCAGCGCCGCTCGCGCCGAACAGCGGCAGGCCGAACTGGAGGCCGTGCTCGGCAGGGTGCGGGTGGGGGAGGTCATGTCACCGCAGCCGCAGACGGTACCGGCGGGGATGACCGTCGCCGAGTTCGCCGACCGTTATCTCGCCGACCGGCCACACACCGCGTTTCCGCTGACCGAGCACGGCCGCCCCGCCGGGCTGGTGACGCTGGACCGGGTCCGGCGGGTACCGCTCGAACAGCGGGCGTCCACGGCGGTACGTGCGGTGGCCTGCCCGCCGGGAGAACTCGCCTTCGCCAGTCCGGACGAGCCGGTGACCGAGCTGCTACCACGGTTGAGCGAGTGTGCGGAGAACCGGGCACTCGTGGTCACCGACGGGCAACTCGTCGGAATCGTCTCGCCCAGCGACATCGACCGGGCCGCCCAGGGGGCGGTGGGCCGGTAGCGACCCGTCCGTAGGGGATCCGGCCGTGGAGCACGGGCGCGGATCCCCTCGGACGGAGGTGCTATTTGTTCGGTGCCTGGACGATGCTCGGCATTTCGTCCGTCCACTCGGACGCCAGGATCCTGTGGGTGCCCTGGTACGTCACCTCGCTGAGCAGCATCGACGTGGCCGGGTCCAGCACCAGCGTGATCTCGTCCGAGCCGGCGGGGCGCTTGCCGCCCGGGAACTTGTCGGCCGGCGGCGGCGGAACGGCCACCCGCAGGCCCTGGCCGCCGTCCATCTCGCCGAGACTCGTGACGTTCGGCATCGAGGCCAGCACCCGCAACGCCGCGGCCCGGACAGCGGGCGGACTGGGTACCTGCCAGATCAGGTCGCCGAGCGCGTCCGTGACCGCCGTGTCGAGGCCGTCGGCCGGGATCTTCGGAGCTTTTCCAGCCCCGTGGGGATGGGCGAGGGAGTCGGTGATCCAGGTCCGGAGCGCGGCGGGATCGGTGGGAAGCCGCTCAAGCTCGGCGTAGGCCAGTTGGGAGAAGCCCACCTGGAAACCGTTGCCCTGCGACGCCTCGATGACGCCGCCGGCGTCCCGAGCCAGCAGGTAGAGCGTCCCGTCCCGCGTGGTCCAGGTCTCCTGCACGTTCTCGGTGCCCGGCGCCGCCGGGTCGGTGAAGGACTCCTTGACGTGCCAGTACTTTGCGGTACCCGCCGGCCGGGACTCCGCGACGGTGGCCGCCGCGAGCAGGATCTGCTGCCCGGAGCGCCGGCCGGCCTGCTCGTCGAGGTTCGCGTGGCCGGGCGTCCCGCCGGCCGGCTGCCCGGGCCGCGTCGTGCCCGGGGCGACCGCGAAGACGACCGCGGCGGCCAGCGCCGCCGTGGCGGCGGTGCCGCCGGTCAGCCAGGCGTACCGTACGCCGCGCCGACGGGGTAGCGGGTGGGCCGCCGCCGAAGTGCCGTCGGCGGCGATCTGCCGCATCAGGGCGGCCCGGGCGGCGGTGTGGGCGGCCGGCGACGGCGGATCGGTCCGCTCCCACGCGGCGCGCAGTTCGGTGAGTTCGTTCATGGTCGGTGGTCCTCTCCGGTGGTCGTGGTCGTCGGCGATGTCCGGTCCAGCGCGGCGCGGATCTTCTTGCGGGCCCGGTGCAGCCGGGAGCGGGCCGTCCCGGCCGGTATCCCGAGCGCCCGGCCCGCCTCCTCGGAGGTCAGGCCGGCCCAGGCGACCAGCAGCAGCACGTCCCGGTCCCGTTTGGAGATCCCGGCCAGCGCCGCCGCGAGCGGCGCACGGCGGGCCTGGGCGTCGAGCCGGACCGCGACCTCCTCGGCATGGCCGTCGCTGACCTCGTCGGCCCCCGCCCGGGCCATCGCCCGGTACCGTCGCTGCTCCGCCCGGTGGTGCTGCGAGATCAGGTTCGAGGCGATCCCGTACAACCAGGGGCCGGCGTCCGGGTGGGTCAGGTCGTACCGCTCCCGCCGCGCGAACGCGACGAGGAACGTCTCCGCCGCCACGTCGTCGGCCAGGCCCGGGCCGAGCCTCCGCGCCACGTACCCGTGGATCCGCGGGTAGTGGCGGTCGAACACGGTCGCGAAGTCCTCGGGCTCGCGCAGCGACCGCGCGATGAGCGCGGCATCGCCGTCCTGGACGGGTAACGCGCGTGTCCCCGCGGTCATATCTGGATCATTCGCATCATCGTCTGCCTCTCCCGGTCTCGAAGACCACTCCGGCTCGGTGGCCGCTCACCCCCTTCTTGGCCGATCGGCCGACCACTGTTCACGGCGCTCCACGCGGCCCTTTTCGGCTGGTAGGCGGCCGGCGGCCCGGACGCACGTAGCTGAGACCTGTGGGTAAACGGCTTGCCGTGCCTGCGAGCATGGCTGGGCCGGCCGGTGACCGCTTCGGCTGGCGGCTCCCGAGGAGGCGATGTGATGTCCGGCGTACCCGCCGATCCGACCGTGCTGCACCCGATGCCCGACCAGCCGCGGGTGGTGCTGCTCAAGCCGTTGGTCACCTCGCCGCTGATCGAGGTGGGGGAGTTCTCGTACTACGACGACCCGGACGATCCGACGGCCTTCGAGACCCGCAACGTGCTGTACCACTACGGGCCGGAGAAGCTGATCATCGGGAAGTTCTGCGCGCTCGGCGAGGGCGTGCGGTTCGTCATGAACGGCGCCAACCACCGCATGGACGGGCCGTCGACCTTCCCCTTCCCGATCATGGGCGGTTCCTGGGCCGAGCACTTCGACCTCATCACCGGCCTGCCCGGACGCGGCGACACGGTGGTCGGCCACGACGTCTGGTTCGGCTACCGGGCGATGGTGATGCCCGGCGTACGGATCGGCAACGGCGCCATCGTCGCCTCCGGCTCGGTCGTCGTGGACGACGTACCCGACTACGGCATCGTCGGCGGCAACCCGGCCCGACTGATCCGGCGCCGCTACCGCGAGTCCGAGATCGACCGCCTGCTCGCGCTGGCCTGGTGGGACTGGCCGCTCGACCACATCACCACGCACGTACGGACGATCATGTCCGGCAGCGTCGACGACCTGGCGGCCGCCGCGCCCGAGGCCCGACAGTCCCGCGAGGAACAGGTACGGCAATGATCATCAACGTGGACCGTGGCAGCGTTGCCGCCGGCGACGACGCCCTGCCCCATGCCCAGACGATCGAGCTGTCGCCCGAGACCGCCCTGGCCGACGTCGTCGCCCACCTCCGGGATCGGCACTTCCTCGCCGTCATCGCCGGCGGGAAAGCCACCTGGATCCTCGTGGCCGACCGCCCGTTGGCGGTCGTGGCGCAGCAGTGGGAACAGCCGCGCTTCCTCGTCGACCCGTCGCGGCCGATCGGCTCGTTCGCCGTCGAGGGACGCGTGGCGCTCATGTTCCGGTACTGGAAGCAGCACGATCCCGACCACGTCTTCGAGGAACTCGCCGCGGGGGGGTGTCCCTATGGGTTTGGTCAAGCTGCGACGGGTCGGGGTTGGTAGGTGGTCTTGGTGCGGAGCATGGCGTGTAGGACGTCGACGCGGCGTCGGGCGAGGCAGATGAGGGCGGCGTTGTGTTTCTTGCCTTCGGCTCTCTTGCGGTCGTAGTAGGCGCGGCTGGCGGGGTCGGACAGGGCGGCGAACGCGGCGAGGAAGAACGCGCGTTTGAGGTGTTTGTTGCCGCCCTTGGGTGGGTGTTCGCCTCGGATGCTGCTGCCGGAGCGTCGGGTGACTGGGGCGAGTCCGGCGTAGGCGGCCAGGTGCCCGGGGCTGGCGAAGGCGGATCCGTCGCCGACTTCGAGCAGGATCCGGGCTCCGGTCCTGACCCCGATGCCGGGCATCGAGGTCAGGACCCCGGCAAGAGGGTGCGCATCAAGCATCCCTTCGACCTCGCCGGCGACCTGGTCGCGTTGGCGCAGCACGTCGCGCAGAGTGTCGGCCAGCCGGGGCAGGATCGTCTCCGCAGCCTGGCTGCCGGGAACGGTGACGGTCTGCTCGTCCAGAGCGGCCAGCACCGCGTCAACGAGACGTTCGCCCATGCGTGGGGCGCGGGACGTGGCGATCGAGGTGAGTTTGCGGCGGCCGGCTTTGCGCAGCCCGGCTGGTCCGCCGCAACGCGACAGCAGCTCCAGCACCGCCGGGTGGGCGATCTTCGGGCCAAGGACGCGTTCCAGGGCGGGGTGGATCTGGGTCAGCAGGCCCCGGATGCGGTTGGAGACGCGGGTGGCTTCTGCGGCGAGGTCGTCGTCGTAGCCGACGAGCATTTCCAACTCGGCCAGGGTGTCATCGCCGGCGTCGACCCTGCGCAGGGTGTGCGGCAGGGTGCGGGCGGCGTCGGCGATCACGAACGCGTCTCGGGCGTCGGTCTTGGCGGTGCCGGGGTGCAGGTCGGCGATGCGGCGCATCGCCAGACCGGGCAGGTAGGCGACCTGATGCCCGCAAGCACGAGCCACGGCAACGGGCAGTGCGCCGATCGAGGCGGGCTGGTCCACCACCACCAGCAGCGTGCCGTGGCGGGCGAGTTTGTCGAACAGGGCCCGCAGCCGGGCTTCGCTGTTGGGCAGCGGACCGTCGTGCAACCGCTTCCCGTCCGGGGCCAAACCGACCGCGTGGTGATCACCCTTACCGACGTCCAAGCCCAGGTAGACCTGGTAGTCGCCGTGCACCTGCCGCCTCCGTACCTCGCTGGTGGGCTCGGCCGTGGTCTCGGCGTCGGACTCCCGGCAGCTACGTTACGAGGAGACCTACCCAGGATGCGGGTGGCCCGGTCCCTATCAGCGGTCCGCCGACGCCACCCGGCCCGGCGACAACACCCCCCGGATCATGCGTACGACAGGGGCAGTCAGTCATACCGGGCCGGGCGACCGAGCAGTCCCCGGCGGGGACGATCAAAAAGGTAACGGGGGAACCGCCGCGCTGAGCGGCCCGCACCGGCGATCCGAGGTCATGGCCTCTCCCGGCGACGCTAGCGGGGCGGCAGTACGCAGAATTCGTTGCCGTCGGGATCGGCCAGCTCCACGCAGCCGGGCTCGCCCCGACCGGTGTCGATGCGCGTCGCGCCGAGGGAGATCAACCGGTCGACCTCCGCCTGCTGGTCGCCGTCGGCGGCCGGGGCGAGGTCGAGACGTACCCGGTCCCTGCCGATCCTCGGCATCAGCGGTGGGCCACCCCACGTGATCTTCGGGCCGCCCCGCGGCGACTGGATCGCGGTCTCCTGGTCCTGGTCCCAGACCAGCGGCCACCCCAGCGCCGCGCTCCAGAAGTATCCGACCGCCTGCGAGCCGTCGCAGGAGAGCGCCCCGATGAACCCGCAGTCGGCCAGGAACTTGTTCCCCGGCTCGATGACGCAGAACTCGTTGCCCTCGGGGTCGGCGAGCACCACGTGGTCGTCGTCCGGGCGCTGGCCCACGTCGGTGTGCCGGCCGCCGAGTTCCAGGGCCCTGGCCACCGTCCGCTGCTGGTCCTCCAGCGAGGTGCTGGTCAGATCGAAGTGGGCGCGGTTCTGGGCGGTCTTCGGCTCGTCGGTCGGTACGAAGCGGATCCGGAAGCCGGTGTCGTCATCGGGGAGGAGGGTGACATCGTCGGCCGGTTCCCGGCCCAGGAGACCGGACCAGAACCGCGCGAGCCGCTGCGGTTCGTTCGCCGCGAAGCTGACCGCGAAGAGGTGAGAAGCCATCCCCATGTTCTACGGCTGACCTGGCGCCATCCGCACCGAATTTTCCGGCGGCGGCGGCCGGAGCACCTCGGAGCGCCCCGGAGCCCGCCTCGGTCGGGAGATCGCGCTGCTGCCGGGAAAGAGGGGTGTCGTGCGGCGGGTGAGGGAACTACATCCCCGGAATTGCGCGATCAGTCGTCGCGCTCGAATCGCGGTCGACCCGTCGTCGGAACGCCGCCGGCCCGTCAGACGGCAACGCCCCCGTGCCATCCGGCCGGGGGCGCGCTGTGGTCGGGGATTCAGTGGGTCTTGACGGCTTCGACGAATGCCTTCCAGCTGTCGGGGGCGAAGGTCAGCGTGCCGCCGTCGCGGTCCTTGCTGTCCCGGACAAGCACCCGGCCCGGCAGGTTGTCGGCCACCTCGACACAGTCACCGCCCTGCCCGTTGCTGCGGGAGGACTTACGCCAGCGCGGCGCGGTGATCAGCTCCATGACTCCGCCACTTCCATGATTAGTTCGAGGGATGGGCGTGCGGGTAGAGCGTACTCGCGGTCAACCTCGACGTCGCGCGACCGCGCGTCGCCCCGCGCCGGCCCGCGCGGGCGCCGCTGCCCGACCGGGCGTAGCGGGAGCACTCGCCGGTCGCCCGGTGAGGATCAGCCGTCCGGATCGGTGCGGTGGCGGCGGAGGCGGTGGGACAGGTCGGTGTGATGGTGCGCGCCGGGGTGGCTGTCCGGGTCGGTGTGCACGGTGGCGCTGGTCAGGCGCGGTACGGCGTGGGTGAGCTGGTGTTCGGCGTCGGCGGCGATGGTGTGGGCGGCGGTCAGGCTCAGTTCGGCGCCGAGCACGATGTCGGCCTCGGCGTGCAGCCGGTGGCCGATCCAGCGCAGCCGGACGGCGGAGACGTCGCGTACCCCGGGGATGGCGCGGAGGGTGTTCTCGGCCTGGTCGACCAGGGCGGGGTCGACGGCGTCCATCAGCCGGCGGTACACCTCGCGGGCGGCGTCCTTCAGCACGAAGGCGATGGCCACGGTGATGGCGAGCCCGACCACCGGGTCCGCCCAGCGCCAGCCGAGCGCGGCGCCTCCGGCGGCGGCCACGACGGCCAGTGAGGTGAACCCGTCGGTCCGGGCGTGCAGCCCGTCGGCGACCAGCGCGGCCGAGCCGATCCGTCGACCGACCCGGATCCGGTAGCGGGCGACCAGCTCGTTACCGGCGAATCCGATGGCTCCCGCGGCGGCCACGTAGGGCAGGTGGGTGACCTCGATGGGGTTCAGCAGCCGGGTCAGCGCGGTCCAGCCGGCCGCGACCGAGGACGCGGCGATGACGGCGACGATGACGATGCCGGCCAGGTCCTCGGCCCGGCCGTAGCCGTAGGTGTAGGCGCGGGTGGCGGCGCGGCGGCCGATGAGGAAGGCGATCCCGAGCGGTACGGCGGTCAGCGCGTCGGCGACGTTGTGCAGGGTGTCGCCGAGCAGGGCCACCGAGCCGGAGAGCACGACGACGACCACCTGCGCGGCGGCGGTGGCGCCGAGCCCGAGCAGGGAGATCCACAGGGCCCGTATGCCGTCGCGGCTGGTCTCCATCGGCGCGTCGACCTTGTCCGCACTGTCGTGCGAGTGCGGGGTGAAGGCATGCGTCAGCCGCTGCCACCAGCGGCTGCCGTGCGAGTGATCGTGGTCGTGGTCGACTGTGCCGTGGTGCCGATGGCCGGCGTGGTCTCCTGGTTCGCCTTGGTGCTTACGTACCGAGGACATGCCTTTACCCCCGTGGGCGAGCGGCGCGGTGGCCGGCTGGACGGTCGGCGTAACCGCGGCCAGAATATGTGCTCATGTACGCACGTGACAATGCTGCAACTGCCGCTGGTGGGCAACAGTTACCCACGGGGGAGCAGGTGGAAGCGGCGGTGACGGCGTTGCGGATGTTGGCCGAGCCGACCCGGCTGCGGCTGCTGTGGCTGCTGCGCGACGGCGAGCACGACGTCGGGTCGTTGGCGGCGGCGGTGGGCGCGGCGCGTCCGGCGGTGTCGCAGCACCTGGGCAAGCTGCTACTGGCCGGTCTGGTCTCCGTGCGCCGCGACGGTCGGCGGGCGCTGTACCGAGCGCGCGGCGGGCACGTCCGGCGGCTGGTCGCCGAGGCGCTGTACGCCGCCGACCATCAGGTGACCGGGGCACCCGAGCACGATTGACAACTACCCGCCCCGGCGTGCCTCGGCGCGGTAGAAGACGAGCCGGCCGAACCAGGCCCGGCCGCGACCGTTCTCCGCGACCCCGGTCAGGCCGGCGTCGGCCAGCGCGGCCAGCACCTCGTCGGGCCGGCTGCCCATCGCCCGGGCATTGCGGTGAAGGTGGCCCGCTCCTCGCTCCGACGGCGTGCCGTCGACGTCCACCACGTGCAGTTCGCCGCCGGGACGCAGCACCCGACCGGCCTCCCGCAGCGCGCGCGTCCGCTCCTCCTCGCCGAGGTGGTGCAGCATGAACGCGGAGAGCACCCGGTCGACGCTGCCGTCGGGCAGCGGTAGTTCACCGGCGAACGCCCGCTCGTACCGGATCGACTGCCCGCTCCGGGCCGCCTTGCGGCGGGCGAGGCGCAGCGCGGCGGGGTCCGGGTCGATGCCCAGCGCGTCGACGCTCGGATGGCGACGCCCGAGCGCCCGCAGCAGGTTGCCGGTGCCGCAACCGATCTCCAGGATCCGCTGACCATTCCGGAGTCCCGCCCGGTCCAGCAGCTGTCCGTGCACGCGCCCGACGCCGGCGAGCCGGGTGAGCGGATCGTAGAGCGGCAGCAGCCAATCCCTGCCCATGGCGGGCAGGTAGGGATGCTCGCGATCGGTGTGTGGGTGTCCGGTCATGTCACGCTCCGATATCCGATGAAGTTCGGTCGTACCCTCAGCGTCATGCGGCGCGAAGCTACGGACAATGGCGGAACTGTGGACCAGATGCGACAAAGTTTGGTTCTCGCGTCCCGTACCGTCGGGGTGACCGGGCAGGGCATGCCGGTTATGGGCTTCGGCCACGTACCCGGAAACGCCCCGGTCTCGGTGGCCCGGCTCCCCCGGGGCATGCCCGTCGTCGCCTCCGCCGCCGGGGGCGCGCACACGCACGAGTTCCTGGTGCTCTGCTACGCGCACCTGGCCGACGGGACGGTGCTGATCGACGGCCGGACGTGGACGGTGACCGACGGGGATCTGTTCGTCATCGCACCGGGGCAGGTCGTCTCCCTCGGTGACCCGTTCGAGCGGGTCGTCACCGACGGCTGGGCGGTGGGGTTCCCGGCCGACGTGGTACGGCCCGGCACGCGCGGGGCCTACTCGTCGTGGCGGACGCACCCGCTGCTCTTGCCCTTCGCGCGCGGCACCGACCGGGCGCAGCGGCTGCGCATCCCACCGGCCGAACGGGCGGCCTGGGTCGAGCGCTTCGCCTCGCTCGACGCCGAGTTGCGGGCCCGGCGCGACGGTCACCAGGAGGCCGCCCTGGCCCACCTGACCCTGCTGCTCGTGGCCGCGGCCCGGCTGTCGACCGGCGTCGCCGACCAGCTGCGCTCCTCGGACGAGCCGCTGCTCGCGGCCGTCTTCGACGTCATCGAGCGGCGCTACCACGAGCCCATCTCGCTCGCCGACGTCGCCGCCGAGGTCGCGCTCACCGCCGGGCACCTCACCACCGTGGTACGCCGCAAGACCGGCCAGACCGTCCAGCAGTGGATCGCCCAGCGCCGGATGCAGCAGGCCCGCCTGCTGCTCGCCGAGACCGACCTGACCGTGTCGGCGATCAGCCGT
Organism: Micromonospora sp. NPDC049559; assembly: GCF_040676675.1. NCBI lineage: Bacteria > Bacillati > Actinomycetota > Actinomycetes > Micromonosporales > Micromonosporaceae > Micromonospora > Micromonospora sp. NPDC049559. The sequence goes on from NZ_JBFAPK010000031.1 coordinate 95,336, forward strand.
CGGGTCGGCTATCCCGACGTCAGTTACTTCATCAAGCGCTTCCGCGCCGACCACGGGTCGACCCCGACGCGGTGGCGCGACGCCGCCCCTCCGGCCGCATAGGACGTCACCGGCCCGGCCGCCGCCGGGAGACGGATGCCGGATCGTCTCCCCGGGCTTCTCTCGACTCGATCCCGGAAACGGTTCAGGGCCGGCCTCCCTTGCAGGAGACCGGCCCTGAACTGCACTTTCTCGAGTCGGGGTGGCCGGATTCGAACCGACGACCTCTTCGTCCCGAACGAACGATCATGCCGATTTGACCTTGCAGCGCTCCACCGGACGCTGCGGTAACGGTCCCTCGGCGTCCGGGTACGTCCGTCAGCATCCGGGTCGATTGTCACTCAGTTCGTCACGCAGCCCGCCGCTTGAGCCACTGCCCGAGTGCAGCTTGCCCGGGTCGATGGCTGGTGGGATGGCTTGCGCAACCACCCACAGGCCGCGACCGGCCGACGATCTCTCGCCATCCCGGAGCCGAAGCGCTCCCGCCGGAACGCCTTGACCGCAACTTTGCGCGGTGCGCAGTTCGCCGACGGCGCGGTGTGGTCGACCACGCTGCGCGGCCCGTGCTGCGCGCCGCTGGGGCGGAGGGATTCGCCTGAGCTCACCGAACCGCTTCGAAGACGATCCAGACGGTCTGCATTACGACGCCCGCTCCGCCACCGAGCAGCCCCAGGATTGCCAGCACGCGGGAGAAACCCCAGGAGGTCGAGCGGATCCCGAGCAGGCCGAACACGACACCTGCAGCCCCAGGAAGTGCGCCAAGGTCGAGGTACGAGAACAACGGCATCCAGACCGTGCCTCCGGCCAGCGCCAACAGTGCCAGGACCAGACCACGGTAATCCCGGGCCATTCAAGGAATCGTGGCCCTTCGGCACCTGACATTCCATCTGTCATCCTGGATACTTGCCATATGACTCGGAAACGACGCCAACCAGCACGTAAGCCGACTTCCGGATCGACTCCATTGCCGGACGTTAGCCAATGGCAACCTCGAGCGGATGCGTCCGAGAGCCTCGCCCAGTCGTTTCGGCGAAGGTGTGCCTACGCAGACAAGCGCCTCCGCATCAGAGTGGCAGAGGAAAAGGCGGCGAATCTAGACAACTTTGACTCCGGCGTCGGAGTCGAAGAGATCTTCCGAGATGAACTAAGAGAATTATTGCCGAAAAGGTATGCAATCACGACAGGCGTCATAACGGACAGATATGGCCATACGGCCGGACATTGTGATGCCGTCATCTTCAATGAGACGTGGTTTCCTGCCGTCAAAGCACCTGCCGCACGCGACTCTCGGCGCCCGCACCTACCGATCGAAGGCGTGTATGGAGTTGTCGAGGTAAAGCAGTCGCTGAATGCAAAGACTTTAGACGAAGCCATGGAAAAGCTGGTGGTCTGCAATAGGCTCTACCGCCCGCCCACCCCACGGGACCGTGTTACGGAGAATCGAGAAACAGGCTCTTGCACGCATTTTATTTCGAATCCTCTCTTCTCGGCTATTTTCGCGATCGATGTGTCGCCTCGTGCAAGTTTCCAGCAACTTATAGTTCGCTTCTTCGAGATAAATAAGCTACTGAAGCGACGCGAAATGGTGCACGCGCTGGTATCGCTAAATCACGGCTGTGTGATGTGGGGCTTTCAGAACGGTGAAGAGAGCATGACTGCGAGGTTTTCGGACGAAGATCTGGCCTTGCCAATATTTCCAGGTTTTACGCGCGCCCAGCAGGACAACAGCCCGCTCTACCCGTTTGTTCTCAATCTCAACACCCATCTCTATCGAAGCGTGCTAGGTGCGGAGGATATCGTCGCGAATTACGGCGAGCTGGCCGTGAGGAGTGTTACAAGCCGCCCAAAGGGCGAAGCGTGGCAGATTTGGCCCGATAATGAGTTGTCGTCATTCTTCCGGCAACCTTGCAAACACAACAGTGGTACATGCTCTCATCCTCATACTGACTAACGACGTGACAATCCGCCGTCGTCCGCGAACCGCGCTCTGCGGTATGCCGAGCCTAAGATGCTGTCCGGTTCAATATTTCGACCAATCGCTCCAAGAGTATGGCGATGTTTTCCCAATTGAGCTTCAACCATTCATCCGCGCCCTCGGCGGCCCTATGTCTGACATTCTTGCGCAGATCCTTCAATTCGGTTAAAACTTCGGCCGGATTCCGCTCCTCGAACACTCGGTGGTAATCAAAGAGACCGGCGTCGTGCGCAGTGGCCGTCAACTCGGCAAAGCTGAGTCGCTTGGAGCGCTTGTTGACCAGTTCCTCTAGCGTCAGTTCGCAGGCAGTGTGCAACTCTTCCAGGAGCACCTCCGGTGCTATCTCGTCGAAATTCCAAGCAACGATGACGCTGAGCGTAGTTGCCAGCCGGGCATGCAGGCGCGGAGTTTCGGAGCATTCGAATTCATAGGGCGGGTAGTACCAGCGTGTTCGCGCAACCCCACGGAGGGTCATGCAACCCTCCTGATCGACGTCGCGGCCACGCAGCATCAGGTCTACAAAACCGCGACCGAGTCGGATTCTCTGAGGCCTAGAAAAGGACGTGGTCAAGATCCCCTCCGCCACCACAGGCAGGTCTCGCTCTAGACGATAGCCGAGCAAATCCATCCGCCTGCTGTTTCCATCCACAATGACGAGTCGATGACACAACCCCGGTCGCTGGATTCTCCAGGAGATGCCGAGCTGATGCGCTCGGGCTCGCGCTACTCGTTGGCACGCCTCAACAAGGGGTTCTTGGGTTTCGGAGTACTGGAATTCGAAATCAAACCCGGCCACCCATCGATTGTAGATTCCTCAGGCGGCGGTCTATGCCCGGGATGCCACTCCACTTGCCGGCCTGTCACCGACGTTTGGCCTCAGCGTCTCAAGTTCTACTTGACGGCCTGTTCGAGCGTGGCGTCGGTCGTTGCCGACGAGGCCGTGGTGGGGATGCGGCGGATGTACCCCGGGCAGGCCCTGCCTGCCGGCAACGCCGGCCCGAGGGCCCCTTGACCCCGGCCCCTCGGGCCGGGGTCAAGGGGCCCTCGTAGGGCCGTTGCGTAGCGACGCGAAGCGCCCTTCAGGCCCGCATCCTCCGCGCAGCATCCCCCACCCCGGCCGGCGGTGAACCCGCCCTACGGCGCGGCGGTGCCACGGCCGGCTGCCGACCCGCAAAACCTCCACCATTCTCGGCGCTACCGTCTGCGGCGGCCCCGGGCTTCCCGCTCTCCGCGCCAGCCGCCGCGCATGTTGCGTTGCCGGCGTGGAGCGATAGCGGAGCGACGGACGCGCGCCCAGGTGGCGGTGCGAGCGGCCCGTTCAGGGTCGCCTTGAAGGTGTACGGAAAGCCGTCCTCCTATCGCCTTATGGCTAAGAAGAGTTCCCAGGGCGGCGGCGAAGCATAGCCGAGCCGACGGCGGACGAGTGACTTCAGTCTCCCGGGCCGGAAGGCCCGGGGACTGGCCTCGAATTCTTATGGCTGTCCCGCCTCTTTGGTCCAGCCTATGAATCGCACAAAAAGAGTTGTTGGGTCTGGACCGGAGTGGGGGTTGAGGATGTATAGATCCTTGGCTGCCAGGTGGAGTGCCGTGCTCATGTATACCGACAGCCCGGTTCGGTCGTCGCCGTATTGTGCGGCGAGTGATAGGCGCGCGGGCCCACATGGCCAGGGGGTGCCGCAGACTCGGCATAACCAGAGGGGCCGGAGGGGCCCGTGGGGCCTGCCTGTGTAGCGGTCGTGGATGGGTGAGCGGTTCGGTGGTGAAGGCATAGGTTGAGGGTGTCGATGTGACTAGGGCTTGTCAAGTAGCTACTAGCAACTTGACGATCTGGCGAAGTGACTACTCGGCACCTGAATAGCCTGCCGGTATGGGTCGCCACCTGTACGGGCCGCAGGAGCTGCAAGATCGGCTTGGCGTGTCTCGGCAACGGGTGCAGCAGTTGATCCAGCGCCCCGACTTTCCCGAGCCGTACGACCGTTTGGCGATGGGGTCGGTGTGGCGTATCGAGGATGTTGAGGCGTGGATCAGCAAGTACCGGCCGCATCTGAACGCGCCGGACGAGGCGTAGCCGGGCCTACCGCTCTGCGGTGACGTAGCTGTCGATTCCCCGTGCGGCGTCGTCGGGCTCGGTCACCAGCGTGTTGATCGTCAGGTCCGCCTCTGCCGTGATGTGCTTGGTCTCGTCCCAGGCTTTGAGCCGTTCGGCGGTGTCTCCGGTGCCGCGTTCCTTGATCCGGATTTCGGCGGTCTCACGTGGGCACCACAGGAACGCGACGGTCCAGCGTGCCTCGGGGGTTGCCTGGATGACGGCGTTGATGGCCTCGACCTGGCCGAGGTGCAGCACGGGGATTTGTCGGGCGAGTCGGGCGACGAGTTCGGGTCGGTCGACGGCGTACGTGGCCCCGTAGCGGTGGTTCTCCCAGACGATCTCGCCTCGGTCGCGGAGTTCGTTGAGCGCGTCCGGGGTGGTCATCCGGTAGCCGGCCGTGCGGCCTGGTCCGGCCTTGAGGCGGGGGAACAGCTCGTAGCGCCCGTTCAGGGCGTGTAGTCGGCGGGTGATGGTGTCTTTGCCGGCCGCTGGGGGGCCGTAGAGGATGAGGCCGCGGTTCATGCGGCCGTGCTTCCGAGGATCGTGGCGACCAGCTCTTTGGCCTGCTTCTGAAGCGGTACGCCGGAGGCGCAGTTGTCGACCAGGACGTGAGGCACGGCGGGGCGGAACGTCACGTCGACGTTGTTGAGGTAGCTGGGCCAGTCGGCGAGCTTGGCGGCGTCGCGGGCCGCGCCCCGGTGGCGGATGTAGGTGTGCATGGTGTCCGCGTCGCAGTACACCCACACGAACGTGGTGGTGGCGTTCATCGCCGCGTGGCTGGCCTGGATGCGGTCGAGCCATGCCGAGTCGTTGAACTCGCGGATGAACGGGGCGGTGACGATGGCGCTGTTCCCGCACGCGATGTTCTCGTTCGTGGCCGCTGCTAGGGCCTCGTACTCCCGGGGTCGGATCAGGTTGAGGTAGTCGCTGGACTCCCGGTCGTGCGGTGACTTGCCCAGGATCTCTAGGGCAGCCTCGACAACCGGCCGGGTGAGCGTGTCCTTGTCGAGCATCGGCCAGCCGGTCTCTCGGGCGAGGATGCGGCCAAGCTCGGTCTTGCCGCTGCCGGCGTACCCGCCGATGAGGATCACGCGGGGGGTACGCAACCGGATCTCGTTGCCCTGGGCCTGGTGGGGCGCGTGGACGACCCGCTTGGATCTGGACTTGCTGATGATCAGGCCCTCTTCGGCGAGGAGCTTCATGGCCTCGGAGATCGTGAAGACGCTGACGCCCCAGCGTTCGGCCAGCTCGCGTGTTGTGGGGAGTACGTCGCCGTCGCGTAGGACGCCTGCCTCGATGTCGTTGCGCAGGTTGCGGGCTACTTGCTGGTGGAGCGAGTCGGCGCGGGTGAGCCGGGACTGAGGGGATGACATGGGTTTCCTCTCGCAGCGGGGGAGCGGGACTCGCTGAGCTACCAGAGCATACCAGTTGCCTAACAGATGTTAGGTGCGTCTCCGCAGGTAGATCTGCAACTTTGATCCAAGTCTCTCCATAACAGTTGACTCGTCTCCATATCAGTTGTTAGCTTCATGGCCCCGGGTGATCAACCCGGGCGGGTCAAGCCCGTTGACCCGTTCGACGTGTCTTCTGGAGGACGCGAGCCATGCAGGCAACACCTACCCCCGGCCCGATGGACGCAGACCCCACCGCCGAGGACCTGGCTGCGATCGAGCGGGAGTGGCCGCTGATCGAGGCGGAGTTGGCGCTGTTGGACGCCGAGATCATCGCTCTCAACGCTGAGCACGGGCCGTCGCTGCTGGACCGGCGCCGCATCCGCCAGGCCGAACGGGTGGTTATCCGGGAAGCCGCTGCTCTGGCCGAGCTGCTGGCCGAAGCGCCGCGCGTGTGGAAGGCGGTCGCCTGATGACCACGCCGACCAGCGTCTACCCCCGGCCGATCGAAGACCTGATGCCCGCCGCCCGCGCCCTGGCCGACAGGCTCGGCAAGGTTCCGTCCCGGAACCTGCTGATGCGGGAACTCAAGGTGGGTTCGCCCAAGGCAACCGCTGTGCGGGACGCTCTGGCCGCCGCCGAGTTCGCCCCGGCCGCGCCGCCCGCCCCGACCCCGGTGGACGAGTCACCGGCCCCGTCGGTGGACCCGGTGCCGGAGCCTCCGGCAACCGGGACCGAGCCGGAACCGGCACCGGTCGACACCGCCACGGTGCCGGTGGTGTCCGCGCCGGTCGCGGTGGACGGACACCCGGGTACCAACATCACCAGCGACCCGGTTCCGGCCGCGCGCAAGCCCATGCGGTCATGGGTGTTGCTGTTGCTGGCCGCGCCCGCGTTCGTGGCCATCTGGTCCGGGTGGGTCGGACTCGGCGGGCTCACCGGGTTCGGGGTGGTGCACCCGCTCCCAGGTATCTGGGACAGCTTCTCCCTGAACACGGCGATCACGTTGCCGATCGGGGTGGAGGCGTACGCCGCATACGCCCTGCGGGCGTGGCTGTCCGGCTCGGCGGTCCCGCCTCGGGCGCGCAAGTTCGCCCGTACGTCGGGCATCGGCTCACTGCTGCTGGGTGCGCTCGGCCAGGTGGCCTATCACCTCATGGAGGCCGCCGGGGTGACCGCGGCGCCATGGCAGATCACGACTCTCGTGGCCTGCCTGCCGGTGGCCGTGCTCGGCATGGGTGCCGCACTGGCTCACCTGCTGCACAGCGACGAGGACTAGCTCCGCCCGGCGGCGCGGCCCACGGCCTCGCAAACCAGCGCCCCGCCGCCGGCCCTGCCCATCCAAGATCCGGACCTGGGAGAAGACGTCATGGGGTTCTTCAACAGCAAGAAGAAGCGGGACGAGACGGTGCCGCAGACGCCGCAGTGGGAGAAGCCGCCGCCCGGCGGTACGGCTGCTCAACGCCGGTCCGCCGCCCTGCGTCGTGAGCAGGAGCTGATGGCCGCCATCGAGAGGCGCGGTAAGCGGCTCGGCATGAGCACCGGCCGAATCATCGACGTGCAGAGCGCGGCGCGGGATGAAATCCGGCGACGCGGAATGAGCTACGAGCAGATGCCTCCGGGCGACCCGGAGATGGACTTCGACCTGTACGGAATTTGATCTCGCCCGGCGGCGCGGCCCACGGCCTCGCAAACCAGCGCCGCGCCGCCGGCCCTGCCATCCCGAGAACGCATCCCTTGATGGAGGAACCCTCATCATGGCAACGAACCCTGATGATCGCTTCGACTGGCAGGCTGCCGAAGCCGAGCTGTTCGCCGATGGTGCGGAGGTGGTCGAACTGGCCGCGCGGCGGCGGAAGCCTGCCGATGGCGTGAAGTCGTTCGCGGTGGACCTGGACGACGAGGCGGACGACCAGGAGGGGGACGGCCCGGTGCCGGTCGACCCGCCCCGGGTGGCCGAGCCGTCGGCGTTCGCGTCGGTGATGGCGGGCAAGACCGCGACTCGCCGGCCGATCGTTCCCGCTTGGCTGCGGTCGCGTGCCGAGCTGCGAACCGCCGGCCGGTGGGTGCTGTCGCACTACTCGCACGTGAGCCTCTACCACCTGACCCGGTCGCCCAAGTACGCCGGCCGGCTGGCGTGGCGGGCACCGTTCGGCGTGGCGCGGCTGCTGGCGCACACCGTCCGGTGGGTGTCGGACGCGGAGGGCATCCCCGTGCGCCTGGCCGCAGTCCGCCGTGAGGACGCCGAGCTGTACCTCAAGCTGTCCCGGCAGCGGGACGCGCGGGTGCGCTGGCGCGGCATTGTGGTCACGGCCGTTCTGCTGCTCGGCCTGCCCACCGTGGCGGTGCTGCTGGCCTTGGCTGGTTCGTGGCAGCGGTGGGCTATCCTCGCCGGCGCCGTGGTCCTGTTCGGGCTGGCCGGGACTCCGGCGGACAAGCCGCTGTTGGACGTGGCCGCGGTGACCCCTCGCGCCCGGAAGCTCTCGGCCGATGTGGTGACGCGGGCGTTCCTGGCCGCCTCTTTGTGCAAGCCGGACGACCTGATCAGCTTCCCGATGCCGATCATGCGCGACGGTCCCGGTTGGCGTGCGGTGGTTGACCTGCCGTTCGGGGTGACGGCGGACAAGGCCATCAAGAAGCGGACCGAGTTGGCCGCCGGTTTGGACCTGGACGAGGTGCAGGTGTGGCCGGAGCGGGTTCGCGGTAGCGCGGGTTCGGCCCGTCGGTTGTCGTTGTGGGTGGCCGATGAGGACCCGTACGCCAAGCCGTCCGGCCTGTGGCCGCTGATCGACAAGGGGACCGTGGACATCTTCGCGGCGTTCCCGTTCGGCCAGGACCAGCGCGGCCGGCCGGTGCCGCTGCTGCTGATGTTCACGTCCCTGCTGGTGGGCGCCATCCCAAGGATGGGGAAGACGTTCGCCGCGCGGTTGCCGGTGCTGGCCGCCGCCCTGGATCCGATCGTGGAGCTGCACGTGTACGACGGCAAGGGCGGGCAGGACTGGCGGGCGTTCGAGCGCATCGCCCACCGCGCCGGCTACGGCGTACGGGACGACACCGTGGAAGCGCTGGTGGAGGATCTGCGGGCGCTGGTGGTGGACATGAACCGCCGGTACGACACGATCGCCACGCTGCCGCCGGACCTGTGCCCGGAATCCAAGGTCACCCGGCAGATCGCGGAGAAGCGGTCGCTGAAGCTGTGGCCGGTGCTGGTGGCGATCGACGAGTTCCAGCGCTACTCGGGCCACCAGGTGCACGGGGACGAGATCGTCTCTTTGTTGACGGAGCTGTGCAAGGTCGGCCCGTCGGTCGGGATCATGATCCTGCTGGCCACGCAGAAGCCGGACGGCAAGGCCGTGCCGACCGACCTGCGCGACAACATCGGTACCCGCTTCGCGCTCAAGACGATGACGTGGCAGTCGTCGGAGGCGGTGTTGGGGGCGGGTTCGTACCCGGCCGGCTACGACTCGTCCCGCTTCCAGCGCGCCCACAAGGGGGTGGGCATCCTGCTCGGCGCCGACGACTCCGGCGCCGTGGAAGAGGCCGTAACGGTGCGAACCAACCTGGCCAAAACCGAACACGTGGAGAAGATCGTCACCCGCGCCCTGGCACTCCGTCAGGCCGCCGGCACCCTCACGGGCCACGCCGTCGGCCAGGCACCCGAGGTGCCTGCCGGCACGGCGGACACGCTGTTGGACGACATCCTCACCGTCGTACCGCCGACGGAGGCAAAGGTGTGGTCAGAGACCGTCGTGGCGAGGCTTGCCGACCTCCGGCCCGACGTCTACGCCGGGTGGGAACCCGCGCAACTCGCCGCCGCGCTCAAGCCGCACCACGTCCCGGTCGGCCGACAGGTCTGGGGCACCGACCCGACCACCGGCAAGGGCGCCAACCGCAAGGGCATCCACCGCGACGACATCACCACCGCCGTAACCGAACGTGACCGACGGCGGCGGGCCGGATAGCCCTCAGCGGGCCGCTAGGTCTAGCCCCCTCACCCGCTAGACCTAGCGGCACCGCTAGCCCTCCATCTTTACCCCTGCCAGGACGCTAGCGACCTAGCGGCCTTGGCCCTTCACGCCCAAAAACCGGCCCCTGGAGGCTGTTGTGCACTCCCTCGCCCTGCTCGCTAGCCTGCTTTGCCCCACCCTCACCCTGCTCACGATCGGTTACGCCGCTGTCTGCGCCGGATCGCCATTCGGACCCTGCCGCACCTGCCACGGCGCCGGCCGGCACCGCTCCCGGCTCGGCCGGATCGTCCGCGACTGCCACCGCTGCGACGGCACCGGCCGACGCATCCGCTACGGCCGCCACCTCTGGAACGAGATCCGCGCCGAGTACCGCAACGGCACCCGATGAGCCGCAACCACACGCCGTGGTGCGCGCGGGATCACCGCTGCAACCTCGCCGAACACCGCTCGCCGGAAATCGTGGTCGACCTGCCCGGCTACGGCCGCGCCGTCCTCGTCCGCGTCCGCACCGACGACGGCCGCGAACAGGCCGAGATCCGCGCCCGCGTCGCCCTGGTCGAGACCGAGCCCGTCGCCCGCCGGCAACTCGCCTGCCTGCTCGGTGACCTCCGCCAGCTCGTCACCCGCGCCGCCGTCAACGGTCGCCCCCGGCCGCGCCGCACCCCCTGACCCGCCTCCTCATCTCTGGAAAGGAGGTCACCTCGTGACCCGAGCACCCGCGCACGACCTGAACGCCGAACAGGCCGTCATCGGCGCCGTGCTGATCGCCCCGCCCGTCATGACCGAGCTGGCCGCCCTGCTCACCCCCACCGACTTCTACCGGCCCGCCCACGCCGTTCTGTGGGAGGCGCTGAGCCTGATCCACGCCGACGGCACCCCCACCGACCCGATCGCCCTGGCCGCCTACCTCGCCGAAACCGGCGACCTGGCCAAGGTCGGTGGCGCACCGTACCTGCACACCCTCATGCAAGCCGTACCCACGGCCGCGAACGCCGGACACTACGCCCGAATCGTTGCCGACCACGCCCGCCGCCGCCAGGTCGTCAACCTCGGCGAGCACCTGACGCAGATGGCCACCTCCGGCGCCGACGTGGCCGATGTCGTGGCCGCCGGCCGCGCCCTGCTCGACCAGGCCGACACCGGAGCATGGACGCCACTCATCCCGCTCGGCGACCGGCGGCACCTACCCGAGTTCCCCGCCTACGTCCTGCCAACGTGGGTCGCGGACATGGTCTACGGCGTCGCCGAGTTCACCCAAACCCCGGTCGACCTGCCCGGCTGTGTCGCCCTGGCCGCCCTGTCCACCGCCGCCGGAGGCCGCGCCGAAATCGAGGTACGCGGCTCGTGGCGCGAACCCACCAACCTGTTCACCGTCGTCGCCCTACCGCCCGGGTCGCGCAAGTCGGCGGTGTTCGCCGCGATGACCGGGCCGCTACTGGCCGCCGAAAAGGCGCTGGTCGAGCGCACTCGACCGGCGATTGTGGAAGCCGAGCTGGCCGCCCGCGTCGCCGGAAAGGCCGCCGAGAAAGCCGCGGTTGCCGCCGCCAACGCGGACGCCTCCGCACGCGACACCCTCTTGGCGGAGGCGACCGCTGCCGCGATGAACGTCGACGCGGTGACCGTGCCGGTCCTGCCGCAACTCGTCGCCGACGACGTCACCAGCGAAGAAGCCGCATCCCTGCTCGCCGAACAGGGTGGGCGCCTGGCGGTGCTGTCGCCGGAGGGCGGCATCTTCGCCACCATCGCGGGCCGCTACTCCGGGACTCCGAATCTGGAGGTCTTTCTCAAGGGGCACGCGGGGGACATGCTGCGCGTCAACCGGCGTAGCCGCGACCCGGAGCACGTCGAGCACCCTGCCCTGACGCTCGGCCTGGCCGTGCAACCCGACGTGCTCCGCGACATCGCCGGCATGCCCGGCTTCCGGGGCAAGGGCCTGCTTGCCCGCATCCTGTTCTCCCTGCCGGAGAACACCGTCGGACGGCGGAAGATCGGCGCCGACCCGGTACCCGAACCGGTCGCGGCCACGTACGCGGGCAATCTCGGTGCCCTGGTGATGACGCTCGCCGAATGGACCGACCCGGCCGTACTGCCGCTCACCCCCGAGGCTAACGAGCGCGTGTTGGACATCGAACGGGCCGTAGAGCCGAGGCTCGGCCCCGGCGGCGCATGGGCGCACATCGTGGACTGGGGCAGCAAATACACCGGCGCTGTCGTCCGCCTCGCCGGACTGATCCACCTGGCCGAACACCTCCGCGACGGATGGGGCAAGCCGATCGAGGCCGAGACGATCGAGCGGGCCGCGCTCCTGGGCGACTACTTCGCCGCTCACGCCCTGGCCGCCTTCGACGACATGGGCGCCGACACCAGCACCCGCAACGCTCGGCACGTCCTCGCCTGGATCGAACGCACCGGCTCTACCGCCTTCACCAAGCGGGAACTGTTCCGCGCCGTCAAGAACGCGCAGATGCCCACCGTGGCCGACCTGGACCCGGTGCTGTCCGTCCTCGAAACCCACGGCTACCTCCGCCAGCTCGACCCGCCCCCGCGCACCCGGACCGGCGGCCGCCCACCCTCGCCCTCGTACCTCGTCCACCCTGACCTCCACCAGCAACCCGCCGCCACGGTTCACGCCATCGGCACCGACAACCGGCGGACCGCATGAAGGCCACGCCAGAACCGACAGAACTGACACAACCCCACCCCGGACGAGGTTCTGTCAATTCTGGCAGTTCTGTCACGGCCACCCGAGGTGGCGAGGACCCGCCGGCCGATGGCCGGTCCGAGAACGCTCTACAGCCGGCTCAGGCCCCTCGAAACGGCCGCGATCGAATCGACCCCCACACCGACAGCCGAACCCCTAGCCAAGACGGAAAGGCCCGCACGGTGCGACTCAAGGCTCTCTACCGCATCCCGGAAGCCATGGATCTGCTCAGCATGAGCCGGACGGTCATCTACGAACAGATGCGCGCTGGCCGACTCCGCTCGGTTAAGCAGGGCCGGACTCGACTCATCCCCGCGAACGCCATCACCGATTACGTGGCTCTGCTGGAGCGCGAGAACAACCAAGGAGTGGCTGCCTGATGAGCAAGCGTCGGAGCCGTGGTGACGGCGGTCTGCACTGGGACGAGGCACGACAGCGCTGGATTGCCTCGGTGACGGTCGGCTACACCCCGGCCGGCAAGCGAATCGTCCGCCGGGGGAGTGGCAAGACCAAGACCGAGGCCAAGAGCAAGCTGAAGGAAGTGCTCCGCGATCACGAGGACGGACTGACGATCGCGCCGCAGGGCTTTACCGTTGCCGACGCGGTGAACGACTGGCTCAGTTACGGGCTCAGCGGAGTAGCCAAAGGCACGATCGAGAAGTGCGGCTATCTGAGCCGGGGACACATCATCCCGGACCTTGGCGCCCGGAAGCTGCGGGAGCTTAGCGCGGAAGACGTGGACCGATGGTTGGCTGAGAAGGCCAAGACCCTGAGCACGCGGACGCTCCGGGAGGTGTACGCCTGCCTGAACCGGTCGATCAACCGTGCGATGGCGCGCGACAAGGTCAAGCGGAACGTGGTCGCGCTTTGTTCTATCCCCAAGGGCCAGGAGGGCCGTCCGTCGAAGTCGCTCACCCTGGAGCAGGCAAAGGCCCTGTTGAACGCGGCCGAAACCACGCGGCTCTATGCGTACGTGGTGGTCTCGCTGTTGACCGGCGCTCGGACCGAGGAGCTACGGGCGCTGACGTGGGAACACGTCGATCTTGAGGGCCGACCGGACGACGATCCGCCGGTACCGCCCTCGATCCAGGTGTGGCACTCCGTGCGGGCCGGTGGCGACACCAAGACGAGGAAGTCTCGGCGAACGCTGGCCCTGCCGCTCCGGTGCGTCACCGCGCTCCGGCGGCACCGGCAAATGCAGGACCGCGACCGGAAGCGGGCCGGCGCCGACTGGCAACCGACCGGGATCGTCTTCGCGTCCTCGGTCGGTACCGAGCTGGATGCCGCCAACGTCCGCCGGGCGTTCCGGCGGGTCGCCAAGCTGGCCGGGCTCGACCCGCGCGACTGGACGCCCCGGGAGCTACGGCACAGCTTCGTATCGGTGCTGTCCAGCAGCGGCGTGAGCCTGGAAGACATCGCCGATCTGTGCGGCCACTCCGGCACGACGGTCACGGAGAAGGTCTACCGGCATCAGCTTCGTCCGGTGCTGCTGAGCGGAGCCGTCGCCATGGATCGGATCTTCGCCCTGGCCTCGGAGGCTTAGTCACTCAATTAGTCACTCGGAAAGCACTGAGGGGCACATCCATCGATTGGATGTGCCCCTCTACCTGGTCGGGGTGGCCGGATTCGAACCGACGACCTCTTCGTCCCGAACGAAGCGCGCTACCAAGCTGCGCCACACCCCGAGGCGTGCCGACAAATAGTAGCCCACCGTCCCCGGCGGTCAAATTCGGTATCCGGCGGCGCGTCGGCCGAGTGACGCGGCCCACTCGACCGGCCGATCCGACCGGCCGGAAGAGTGCGTCAGGGCGAGACGAGGATCAACGCGGGATGAGGGTCAGCAGGGACGCCTCGGGCGGGCAGGCGAAGCGTACGGGGGCGGTGGGGTGCGTACCGAGGCCGGCCGAGACGTGCAGCCACGCGTTCGAACCCGGCCAGCGGTGCAGGCCCTTCGCCATCGACCGGGGCAGCCCGCAGTTCGTGGTGAGCGCCCCGACCATCGGTACGCAGACCTGACCGCCGTGGGTGTGGCCGGCGAGCAGCAGGTCGAAGCCGTCGGCGGCCATCTCGTCCAGCACCCGGGGTTCGGGCGAGTGGGTGAGCGCGACCGAGACGGCCGCGTCGTCCGAGACCGCCCCGGCGATCGAGGCGTAGTCGTCCCGGCCGATGTGCGGGTCGTCCACGCCGGCCATCTCGATCAGCCGGCCGCCCGCCTTCAGCGAGGTGCGGACGTTGTTGAGGTCGGCCCAGCCGGCGCCGGTGAGCACGTCGCGGAGATCCTCGTACGGAAGGTCGACGCCCTGGACGTACTCCCGTTCCGGCAGCAGGTAGCTGAACGGGTTCTTCCAGACCGGTCCCCGGTAGTCGTTCGAGCCGAAGACGAAGGCGCCCGGGTAGTCGAGCAGCGGCTGCAACGCCCGCAGCGCCCCGGGGACGGCCTCGGGGTGGGCCAGGTTGTCCCCGGTGACCACGACCAGGTCGGGGTCGGTGGCGGCCAGCGACGCCACCCAGCGCTGCTTGCGGCGCTGGTCCGGCGTCATGTGCAGGTCCGACAGGTGCAGGATGCGGAGCGGTTCGGCGTCGGCCGGCAGCACCGGCACGTCGTACCGCCGCAGGGTGAAACGGTTGCGTTCGATGAGTGACCCGTACGCGAGGGCGGCCCCGCCCACCGCGACGGTCCCGGCGGCCAGCCGCAATACTGTGCGCTTTCGCATGGTTTCCAGGGTAGTTTCACCAACCATGAGCACCCTGAAGGACCTCCTGACCGCTGACATGCGTACCGCGCTGAAGGCGCGCGACGAGCTGACCACGTCCACGCTGCGGATGGCCCTGGCCGCCATCGGCAACGCCGAGGTCGCCGGCAAGGTCAAGCGGGAACTCTCCGACGACGAGGTGCTGTCGGTACTGACCAAGGAGGCGAAGAAGCGCCGGGAGGCGGCGACCGCCTTCGCCGACGCGGGCCGCGCCGAGCAGGCGGACCGGGAGCGCGCCGAGGGTGACGTGCTGGACCGGTACCTGCCCAAGCAGCTCGACGACGCGGAGCTGGCCGAGCTGGTCTCGGGCGCGCTCGCCGCGGGCGGCTTCACCGAGCGCGGGCAGATGGGCCCGGCCATGAAGGCGGCCCAGGCCGCGGTGGCCGGCCGGGCCGAGGGCGGTCGGGTCGCCGCCGAGGTACGCCGCCAGCTCGGCTGATCGGCCGGTGGTCCGGCCGTACGGCCGACGGGCCGTGACGCGAGACGGGCCGTGACGCGAGACGGGCCGTGACGCGAGACGGGGGGGGCCCCCCCCGGGGGCCCCCCCCGCGGCGGCGCCGCGACCGGTGAGCCCGGCGGGGCACCCCGCCCGGCCGCGCCCCCCCGGCGGCCCGCGGGTGCGCCGGTGGTTGTATCGCCGGT
>NZ_JBFAPK010000032.1:0-105395 GCF_040676675.1 Micromonospora sp. NPDC049559
GGTCACCCAGCACTCGATCGGCACCTTGGCGTACTGCGCGGCCATGGCCGGATTACCCGCTCTGGGCGGTCAGGCTTGATCCCGTCGCGGGCAATCCGGCCCCAACCCCCGCGCGGCGGGCGGTCCGTACGTCGGTTCCGGTTTCCGGCAGGCGGCGGCGGGCGGTCCGTGGGCGGTTCCGGCCGGCGGCGGGCGGGGCCGGAGCGTGGGTGGTTCGGGGCTCAGGGGTGGCTCGGGCTCGTTGCGTTATGGGCGATTCCGGGGCTGAGTCGGCGCGGTAGCCTCGGAGGAGTGGCCCGATCGGGACGGGCCGCGCGAGTTGGATGATGCGGAGGAGTGGTCATGCCCTATCCGGAGATCAGGCCGCGCCGGCTCCGGCGCTCGGCGGCGCTCCGCCGACTGGTCGCGGAGACCCGCGTCGCGCCGGCCGAGCTGATCCTGCCGATGTTCGTCAAGGAGGGGCTGACCGAGCCGCGCGAGATCGCCTCCATGCCGGGGGTCGTGCAGCACTCGCGTGACTCGCTGCGCAAGGCCGCGGTCGAGGCCGTGCAGGCGGGCGTCGGCGGCATCATGCTCTTCGGCGTGCCGCAGACCCGGGACGAGACGGGCTCGGGTGGGATCGACCCCGACGGGGTGCTGAACGTCGCCATCCGCGACGTGATCGCCGAGGTCGGTGACTCGACGGTGGTGATGAGCGACCTCTGCCTGGACGAGTTCACCTCGCACGGGCACTGTGGCCTGCTCGCCCCGGACGGCAGCGTCGACAACGACGCGACGCTCGACGCGTACGCCGAGATGGCGCTCGCCCAGGCCGCCGCCGGGGTCCACGTGGTCGGGCCGTCCGGCATGATGGACGGCCAGGTCGGCGTGGTACGCCGCGCGCTCGACGCCGCCGGCCACAAGGACACGGGCATCCTCGCGTACGCGGTGAAGTACGCCTCGGGCTTCTACGGTCCGTTCCGGGACGCGGTGGAGTCGGCGTTGCAGGGGGACCGCCGCACGTACCAGCAGGATCCGGCGAACCTGCGCGAGTCGCTGCGCGAGGTGGAACTGGACGTGGCCGAGGGCGCGGACCTGGTCATGGTGAAGCCGGCCCTGCCCTACCTCGACGTGGTCGCCGCGGTACGCGCCGCCGTGGAGGTCCCGGTCGCCGCCTACCAGATCTCCGGCGAGTACGCCATGGTCGAGGCGGCCGCCGCGAACGGTTGGTTGGACCGGGAGCAGGTCATCCTGGAGACCCTCACCTCGATCCGCCGGGCCGGCGCCCAGATGATCCTCACCTACTGGGCCGTCGAGGCCGCCCGCCTGCTCCGCGAGCGTTACTGAACCCTGCGCCGGGAGCGTTACTGGCCTCTGCTCCGGGAGCGTTACCGGACCGGAGGGGACCGGAGCCGCCGCGCTCGCCGTGGAGCGAGCGCGGCAGCTCACTGGTCGAGGTGGTGGACGAGGGCGCCGACGTCGGCGCCGTACTCGCACCAGTCGCGGTCCGGCAGGAAGCCCAGCTCCGCGTTGACCTTGACCATTCCGTCGTTGGCCTGGGCGTTCCAGGTCTGCACCTCGGCGAGGTGCGGCTCGGCCGAGCGCAGCTCGACCAGCATCCTGGCCTTGATCACACGCTCGATGCCGAGGCCGCGGTGGCGCTGGCCGACGATCGTGTCGTACTGGTCGGCGCGGGTCGGATGCTGGGCCGGGACGACCACCTCGGTGAGCGCGGCCACCTCGCCGCTCTGCTCGTGCAGCGCGAGGACGATGTAGGGCTTCATGCCGCGCCGGTGGAGGCAGTCGAGGCTGTCCCGCAGCCGTTCGGGCTCGTACGAGCTGGGCCGGAGGTCGAGGTCGCCGCCGTCGTCCAGGTCCCGGGACTCGGCCTTGGCCCGGGCGTACGCCTCGATCAGCTCGTCCGGGGGACCGCCCGGGTAGTACTCGACGCGGTATCCCGGGGCGATGCCGGTACCGAGCTTGTCCAGCGCCGTCCAGTCCACCGTGGACAGGCGGAGCACGCTGCGGGTCTCCATGTACTCCCGGCTGAAGCCGCAGGCCTCGTAGAAGCCGACGGCGGGCGTGTCGCCCACGACCTCGACGCCGAGGGACTGAAATCCCTCCTGATAGGAGCGCCGAGCGGCGATGGAGAGAAGTTTCCGGCCCAGTCCCCGGCGCCGGACCTCCGGATGCACCAGTACTTCGAGCACCCCGATGTCACCCAGGAGCAGCACATTGACGTGCCCCAGGATGCGCGCCGACGCGCCGTCCTCGGCCGGCTCCTCGGCGATCCAACAAATCCGTCGCTGGCCGGGCATCACCTCGGCGAGATATTCCCGCAGCGACGTCTCCTGCCACAGGGGATCTTCCGGTAGATCGGTCGCGTAGGCAGCGTTGAGCGTGTCCAGCAGCGACCTGATCTCGTCCGACGACGCGGTCCAGGGATCCCACTCGCGCACCATCACCTGTATAGCTTGCCGCTAACGGCTGCCATGCGAAAGTGCCCAGTTCTTGAATGTGCCTGGACGGTTACTCTAAGTTCGGCTGGCCGCGCCGTAACGATTAGCCGTCTCGAACACCGAATCGGCGTATGGCCGCACGTTGTTGTAGGAAAGGATGGCGTTCCACCAGTCCCGACCGGTGGCAAGATCACGGCCGTTTTTGCACAGATAGTTACCGGCGGCGAGTGCCGCGTCGTCGATGTCGTTCGGGTTCTTCTGACCGTCGTTGTCGGCGTCCACGCCCTCGGTGGCCCAGGTGCTCGGAATGAACTGCATCGGGCCGACCGCGCGGTCGAATTTCGTGTCGCCGTCGAGCACGCCGCCGTCGGTGTCCGTGATCCGCTGGTTGCCGTTCGTACCGTCCAGCACCGGGCCGACGATCGGCGGTACGGCGAGCCCCTCCGAGTTGAGGCTGGCGCCGTCGTGCCGGCCGTGGTTGGACTCGACCTGCCCGATCGCGGCGAGCGTGGTCCACGTCAGGTGGCACCCCGGCATGGTCTGCCCGAGGACGAGTTCGGCGTAGCCGTAGGCCTGCATGGCCTGGGTCGGCACGCCGGTCCGGTCGCCGATCCGCTGCGCCCAGAGGGCGAGCACCGCGGCGGGACGCCCCCCGATGATCCCACCGGGCGTCGCCGTGACCGTGGCGCCCGGCAGCGCGGTCGGCCCGAGCGTGTACGCCGGGAAGGACGGCGCCGCTCCGCCGAAATCGGTCGGGGTCGCCGAGGCGGTCGCGTCGATGGCGGCGGGTTTCGGCGCCTCGGCGATGGCCGGGATGATGATTCCGCCGCCCACCGCGGTGGCCGCCACGAGGAGCAGCAGCGCGATCCCGGGCAGGGTGAGTCGCCCGCTCGGTCGGCGGGACCAGGCGCGTACCGCCCGACCGGCGCTGACCGCGGCCTGGCGGGGCGGCGGGAACCGGCGCGCGGCGTGCGCGAAGGGCACCCGGAACCGGCTCCGCCGGGGAGCGTTCGTGGGGGCGGAGCCCGCGTCCGTACCGTCTCCGGACGCCGTCTCGCCGCCCGACTCGCCCGCGTCCTTGTCCGCCGGCTCGCCCGTGGTCTTGTCCGCCGGCTCGCCGGCGCCGGGCTGTCCGTCGGTCGCCGCGGCCGTCTCGGGCTCGGCAGGGCGGTCGCCGGACGGGGTGTCGGCGTCGCGGGGCTCGGCCGCCGGCGTCGTGGTCCCGTCGGTGGCCGGTCCGCCGCCGGTGCCGGTCGCCGTCGGTGGCTCGGTCGGCTCCGGGACCTCGGTCGGGTCGGGGGCCTCGGTTGGGTCGGGACGCCGCGGCGCCGGTACGGGGGAGTCCGATCCGGACGAAGGCTCGCCCGTCGCGGCCTCGCCGCCGGGCGCGGGTGACGCGGTCGCCGTCGCGCCGGTCGTCTCGTCGGTCCCGGTCGCCCCGCCCGGGCCGGGCCGGTCGGGGCGCTCCTCGACCATCCCGTCGGGCGCCGCGCCGGAACTGGCCAGGGGGCCGTCGTAGGCGGGCACAGCGGCCCGCAGGCGTCGAACCTTCGGGGTCTGCTCGCCGTCCGCCACGCGTCGAGTATTACCTATCGTGGAGCGATCGTCAGGTCCGGTCGTACCCTGTTGGCATGCCTCGATACGAGTTCCGCTGCCGTGCCTGCGGTGACACCTTCGAAGTCAACCGGCCGATGGTGGAGTCGTCCTCGCCGGCGACCTGCCCGCAGGGGCACGACGACACCGTGAAGCTGCTCTCCACGGTGGCCGTGACCGGACGCGGCGGCGGCGCGGCGGCGCCGGCCCCGGCGGGCGGCGGTGGCTGTTGCGGCGGGGCGTGCGGCTGCTGATCCGGCGGCCGGTGGTTGCTGACCACGGCTCCGACGTGCTGTTATTAGGCCACGCGGCGTTCTGACTGATCCGTGCGGCTTGCCCGGGCTTGCCAGGATCAGCCCAGCATCGCCGGTTAGCACCTGAGGGCGAGCCCGCGCCGTCCGTTCTTACGATGCGTAACCGCACGGTTATGCGGCAACATGAACGCGACTTCCAGGGGCGGAGGTTCCACTCATGTCGGCACGGATCCACCTGCCTAGTGGGCTGGTAACTTTCAT
Organism: Micromonospora sp. NPDC049559; assembly: GCF_040676675.1. NCBI lineage: Bacteria > Bacillati > Actinomycetota > Actinomycetes > Micromonosporales > Micromonosporaceae > Micromonospora > Micromonospora sp. NPDC049559. The sequence continues at coordinate 4,547 of NZ_JBFAPK010000032.1, forward strand.
GTTCACCGATATCGAGGGCTCGACCCGGTTGGCCCAGATGCTCGGCGCGGGCTACCGCCCGGTACTCAGCGAGCACCGGAGACTGCTCCGCACGACGCTCGCCGCCAGCGACGGTACCGAGCTGCTGACCGAGGGAGACTCCTTCTTCGTCGCGTTCGACCACGCCGCGGCCGCCGTCGACGCCTGCCTCGCCGCGCAGCGGGCGCTGACCAGCCACGAGTGGCCGACTCCGGAGGCCGCGCCCCGGGTACGGATGGGGCTGCACACCGGCCACGCGGTGCCGCTCGCCGGCGAGTACGCCAGCGCGGAGGTGCACCGGGCGGCGCGGATCGCCGCGGCCGCCCACGGTGGACAGGTGCTCTGCTCCGGTGCCACCGCCCGGCACGCCGCCCCGCTGCCGGCCGGTGCCTCGCTGCTCGACCTCGGCCTGCACCGGCTGCGCGGCTTCGACGACCGGGAGCGCCTCTTCCAACTGGTCGCCCCCGGCCTGGAGCGCCAGTTCCCCCGGCCGCGTACCGCCGACGCGGTACCGCACAACCTGCCCATGCAGGTGACCTCCTTCGTCGGCCGCGACGCCGAGCGCGCCGAACTGGACCTGCTGATAAGGGAACACCGCCTGGTCACCGTCGTCGGCGCGGGCGGGGCCGGCAAGACCCGGCTCGCGGTCGAGCTGGCCGGCGGCGTGGTCGAGGCGTACCCGGACGGGGTCTGGTTCGTCGACATCGCCACGGTGACCGACCCGGGCCTGGTCGCCTTCGCGATCGCCGCGGTCTTCGGGCTGCGACCCGAGCCGGGCCGCCCGATGGTCGAGACCCTGGTCGAGTACGCCGGCGCCCGGCGCATGCTGGTCGTGCTGGACACCTGCGACGCGCAGCCGGCCGCCTCGGCGGAACTCGTCGCGCGGCTGCTCAGCGGCGGCGGCGGGGTACGCGTGCTGGCGACCAGCCGGGAGCCGCTGGGACTGCCCGGCGAGGTGGTGTGGCGGATCCCGCCGCTCTCGGCCGACCCGGCGCCGGGCGGCGGTCCGAGCGACGCGGTCGCGCTGCTGCTGGACCGCACCGCCGCGGCCCGTGGCGGCCGGCGGGCCACCACCGGCGAGTCGGCGGACCTGCAACGTGTGATCAACCGGCTGGACGGCCTGCCGCTCGCGATCGAGCTGGCGGCGGCCCGGTTGCGGGTGCTCTCGGCCAGCCAGCTCGCCGAGCGGCTCGACGACGTGCTCGGCGCGCTCGACGCCGGGCGGGAGGAGCCGGAGGAGCCGCCCGTGCCGGGCGGGCGCTGGATCGCCAACCAGCACGACACGGTGGACCTCGCCGCCGCGGCGCTCGGCTCGGTGCCCCCGCCGGCGGCCCGCGCCGCCCAGCGCTCGGCCCTCCAGCGCCACATGACCATGCAGGCCACCGTCACCTGGTCGTACCGGACGCTCGGCCCGCGCGCCGCCCGGCTGCTGCGCTGGCTCGCCGTCTTCTCCGGCCCGGTCGACCTGGCGACGGTGGAGTGGCTGCTCGACGACGACCCGCTCGACCCGCTGTCGGTGCTGGTGGACAAGTCGATGATCCAGGTCGAGCCGCAGGTCTCCGGGAGCACGTACCGGATGCTCGACCCGATCCGGGCGTACGCCGCGCGCCGGCTGGCCGACGCGGGGGAGGAGCGCACCGCCCGGGACCGGCACGTGGCCTGGTCGCTGCACGCGCTGCGGCGGGCGTATCTCGGCCCGGACGGCAAGCCGGTGACGCTCTCGCTGTACGCGCTGGATCCGCTCGCCGACGAGCTGCGCGCCGCGCTGCGCTGGACCGCCACCGGCGGCAGCGCCCGTTCGGGGCTCCAGATCGCCAGCGGGCTCGACCAGTGGTGGCGCGAGCGGGGCCTGGCCCGGGAGGGGCGGCTCTGGCTGTTCCGGCTGTACGGGCGGATCGCCGAGACGGGCGAGCAGATCCCGGAGGCGGAGCTGGCGGCGGCGTACCACATGCACTCGATGCACGCGGGCGCCGACGGCGAGTTCGCCGAGGAGCTGCGCTTCTCCCAGCGGGCCGAGGCGGCGGCCCGGCAGGCCGGGGACGCCGGCCTGCTGGCTCGGGTGCTCGCCGGCCGGGCCGCGCCGCTGATCGACATGGGGCAGCTGGCCGAGGCGGAGCGGGTCTGCCGCGAGGTCATCGAGTGGGCCCGGGAGAACGACGTCTCCGGCGACGCGCTGTCGGCGGTGCACAGCCTCGCGGAGCTGCTGTGGCGCCGGGGCGCGCTGGAGGAGGCGGCCGAGCTGCTCGGCGCGGCGCGGGCGGTCGAGGCGTCCCGGCCGAACGAGCGCGGGCGCCGCTCGGTGGACATGCTGCTCGGGATGGTGGCGCTGGCCCGCGACGACCTGGTCGCCGCGCACGACCACCTGGTGGTGGCGCTGCGCTCGCGGATGAGTCACGGCTTCCACGGGCGGGCCTGCGACACGGTCAGCGCCATCGCCGTACGCTGCGCGGCCGGCGGCGACCCGGTGACCGCGGCGCGGCTCTTCGGCGCGGCGGAGGCGACCCGTTCGGCGATGCGCGGCGGTGCGGGGATGTTCGGCGCGTACTGGCTGGCCGAGCAGGCCGAGCTGCGGGCGTCGCTGGGCGACGCGGCGTTCGACCGGGCGTACGCCGAGGGCAGCGAGCTGAGCCTGGAGGAGGCCGCGACGGTGGCGCTCGCGGTGCAGCATCCGGACCTCGCGGCGGACTCGGCCCGGTTCAGCGCGGTCGAACCGCCGGCGCAGCGGTCCCGGACCGGTCGTGCCCCGCTCGGCTCCGAGCTGGCCCGCGAGCCGGTCGAGCGCGAGGAAGCTTGAGGCCTGTTTCACAAGGCCATGCCCTACTGCGGGCGAGCCTCATGAAACAGGCCTTGGCGGTCGTGGGGCGGGGCCGCCGGGCGGTCGGCCCCACCATCGGCTAGCGGACTAGCGGACGGCCGCGGCGCGCTCGGCGTCGGCCTTCATCTGCGCGGCGCGGTCCAGGTCGGCCTGGCTGACGGCGACCTTGCCGAAGGCCCGTACGGCCTGGTAGTAGGTCCAGGCCAGGCTGTCGCAGGCGGGCCGCACGATCGAGCTGTACGTCGCGCAGACGCGCTTGAGGTCCTCGTAGAACGCGCTGTCGAGCCGGGACTTGGCGGCGTCGAACTGGCCCATCGCCTTGTGGTTGCGGTAGCCGAAGTCGTGCCGGTAGCAGGAGAGCCGGAAGTCGAAGCCCAGCGGGTTGTCCGGGCTGGACGAGCAGTAGTCGGTGCTCCAGTCGAAGGCGTACGCGGCCCAGGCGCCCTGGTTCTGCCGGGCGGAGTTCCAGCTGTTGTAGCTGCTGGCGCTGGTCTGGGTCCAGCTCGACAGGACGGCGAGCTTCTCCTGGGTGGTGACGGCGGCGGCCGGACCGGCGATGCCGAGTACGGGCAGCAGGGCGAGCGCGGCGCCGGCGAGGATGGTGACGAGCCGACGAGGCATGGTGACCTCCGAGGGGAATGCCCTGGTCAAGGGCGTGAAGAGGGGGTGTTACCGGCGAGTAGCCGGTATCCGCCCAGTCTCCGCGCATCGCCGATAGCTGATCTCTACGCGGGCTTAAGTTTTGACGACGGGTGTCCAAACAGGCGAATGCCCCGGGGGCGTGGAGCACCCCGGGGCATCGCGACGTGTCGGTCAGCGGACGAAGGTCGGCGGGCTCGGGTTGCTCTCGTTGTAGAGGCGGTCCAGCGCGCTGACGTAGTAGGTGTAGCGCTCGCCCGGCGCGGCGGTGCGGTCCAGGTAGGACTGCGCCCCGTCGCCGTCGGCCCGTACGGTCGCGACCAGGTGGGCCGCGTCGGCGAAGCCGCAGGCGGGCGGGATCCTGATTCCGTCGAACCGGTAGACGGCGTAGGAGGTGGCCCGCCCGAACGGACCCACCCCGTCGGCCGGCTGGCGCCAGGTCAGCCGCACCCCGTCGGTACGCCGGGACGCGCCGGTGACCACGGGGAAGAGCAGCGGCCTCGCGGCCAGGTGCGGCATCGCGGGTACGAGCGCCGGGCGGGAGTACTGCGCCGCGGCGTACCGGTCGGTCGCGCCGAGCCGGTTCGCCCGTACCTGGACGGCGCTGAAGTGCACGTTGCCCGCGACCTCGGGGTAGTCCCGGTTGAAGACCAGGTGCCGGGTCATCTCGTCCGGGTCCTGCCAGGCGGCCGGCTGGGCCGGGTCACCGATCTTGTAGTCGGCCTGCCCGATGTAGAGCTGGACGTCGGTCCCCCGGACGACCTCCGACCACCAGGGCACCAGCTTGGCGTAGTCGGCCACGGCCAGCCCGATGTTCCAGTAGACCTGCGGCAGGATGTAGTCGATCCACTCCTCCTTGACCCACTTGCGGGTGTCGGCGAAGTTCGCGTCGTAGGACTGTGTGCCGTTGGTCTCCGAGCCGAGCGGGTCGCTGGCCTTGTTCCGCCAGATGCCGAACGGGCTGACCCCGAACTTCACCCACGGCTTGACCGCCTTGATCCGCTCGCCCATCTCCTGGATCAGCAGGTCGATGTTGTGCCGCCGCCAGTCGGCCTTGCTGGTGAAGCCGGCGCCGTACCGCTCGAACGTCGCCTGGTCCGGGAAGTCCTGCCCGGCGGCCGGGTACGGGTAGAAGTAGTCGTCGAAGTGCACGCCGTCGATGTCGTACCGGTTGACCGCGTCGAGCATCGCGGTCTCGACGAACTGCCGGACCTCCGGAATGCCCGGGTCGTAGTAGAGCCGGGAACCGGCGGCGTTGACGGGGTAGGCCTTCGCCCAGCCCGGGTGCTGCCGGGCCGGGTGCCCGGGCGCGAGCTTGTCGACGTCCGGCCCCGCGCCGTCCGGCATGGAGACCCGGTACGGGTTGAACCAGGCGTGGAACTCCAGGTTGCGCTTGTGGGCTTCGCTCACCAGGTACGCCAGCGGGTCCCAGCCCGGGTCCTGGCCGCGCGTGCCGGTCAGGAACTCCGACCAGGGCTCGTACGGCGAGGGCCAGAAGGCGTCGGCGGTGGGGCGTACCTGCACGATCACCGCGTTGTGGTTGAGCCGCTGGGCGAGGTTGAGCCAGCCCTGGTACTCCGCCTTCTGGGCGGCGATCCGGTCGGGCGCGGTGTAGGAGGCCTTGGTCGGCCAGTCGATGTTCGCCACGGACGCGATCCACATCGCCCGGAGCTGGCGCTTCGGGGTGGCCGGGTCGGTCCGGCAGTCGGCGGTCGAACCGCTGGTCGTCGCGGCCTCGGCGGCGGGCGCGGCGGCGCTGGCCGGGGCGGCGCCGGCGAGCGAGCCGAGCAGCGCAACGGCCAGCCCGGCCGTTGCGAGCCGGTATCTCTTCATGCGGTGTGTCCCTTCGTTGGACTCCCGTCGCGGGGGTGGTCGCGGCCCCGGGGAGCGACAACATCCGCCGCATGTCAGGTGCCGCTAGAAGGAAATTTTCACAGCCGGGCGTCCCGCGCAAGTCCCCGGGCGGCTACGAACCGCCGGCTCAGCGGAGTACCGACACCCGGACCAGCGCCCCCATCGGGCCCATCGGCGTACCGTCGGCGGCCAGTCGCTCGCCGACCAGCCAGATCCACTGGTTGTCGTAGTAGTGCGACAGGTCGTGGCGCACCTGTTCGACCCGGAGCCGCAGGTGGTGCCCCCCGTAACGCCAGTCGCCCTTGGGCAGCTCCAGCACGGTGCCGACGGGCACCTCGGGTAATGGGGGCAGAGCGTTCACCGGCACCTCCAACGGAACGGTGGGGCCCGATGGCGTTGGTACGCCGCGCCGTGGCGACCCGACCGAGGACACAGCCTGCGTACCGATTAAGCCGGATGCAACGCCTCTAAGCAAGATTTGAGTCAGCATCCGGTAACGCGGCGTAGATATTGGCATATATGACCCGCGTCGGCGGGGCCCGGGCCAGGGCGGGCGCACCCGGGCCGGCGGGTGGGACCGACTATGGTGTGGGCGTGCAGGCGAATGCGGAACCGGCGCTGAGCGCCCCGTGATCCATTTCCCCGTCGTCACGAGGGGCCCGTTGCGTGCGCTGAGCGTACGAGTGTTCGCGGCGGTCGCGCTCGTGCTGATCATCGTCGTGGTGGTCTGGATCGACCGGCGCGGCTACCGCGACGTCAACGAGGACGGTCTCGCCCTGCTCGACTGCTTCTACTACGCGGTCGTCACCCTCTCGACCACCGGGTACGGCGACATCACCCCGATCTCGCCCAGCGCCCGACTCGTCAACGTACTGGTCATCACCCCGGCCCGGGTGCTCTTCCTGATCATCCTGGTCGGCACCACGCTGGAAGTCCTGACCGAGCAGTACCGCAAAGGCCTCCGCGTGACGCGGTGGAGGAGGAACGTGAAAGACCACGTCATCATCTGCGGCTACGGCACCAAGGGCCGTAGCGCGATCTCCGCCCTGCTGGAGACCGGGGTCGACAAGTCCCGCATCGTCGTGGTCGAGCGCCACGGGGCCGCGGTACGCCAGGCCACCTCGGCCGGACTGGTCGCGATCGAGGGCTCGGCCACCCGTTCGTCGGTGCTCAACGAGGCGCACGTCAAGAGCGCCAAGGCCGTGATCATCGCGGCGGACAGCGACGACGCCTCGGTACTGATCACGCTGACCGTACGGCAGCTCACCGCCGGCCAGGTCCGGATCATCGCGGCCGCCCGCGAGGCGGAGAACGCGGACCTGCTCAAGCAGAGCGGGGCGCACCACGTGATCGTCTCCTCGGCCACCGCCGGCCGGCTGCTCGGGCTCTCGACCTCCGCCCCACCCCTCATCGACGTCGTCGAGGACCTGCTCACCCCGGGCCAGGGGATGGCGCTGGCCATGCGCTCGGCCAACCGCGACGAGGTGGGCCGCTCGCCACGGGAGCTGGAGACCCTGGTCATCGCCCTGGTGCGGCGAGGCAAGGTGCTCTCCCTCGCCGAGCGGGGCAGCTCGACGATCGAGACCGGGGACATGCTGGTGCACGTACGCGACGACCGGCCGGCGACCGCGGCGAGCTGACCTCGCCCGCGTGGGGCCTCGGTCGCGTGGGCCTTGCCCGCGTGGGCCCTCGGTCGCGTCGGGGTTCGGGCGTGGGTTTGGCCGCCGGGTTCGGACGTGGGGTTGGCCGCCGGGTTCGGACGTGGGGTGGGCCGGCGGGTTCGTGGGTGGGGGGCCGGATCGCCCACTCTGGGCGGTCAGGCTTGATCCCGTCGTGGGCGACCCGGCCCCCCACCTGCTCGGGGTCGTCGTCCGCGGTCCCGTTCCGGCCGTACCCGGCATGAAAACGCGCGGCCCCGGACACCACGAGGGCGTCCGGGGCCGGTCGATCGAACTGGCGCGGGCTGGTGGCCGCTACAGGATGGTCCAGGTGTCGCCGGAGTTGAGCAGTTCGGCGAGCTGCCGCTCGGGCTCCGGCGCCGCCGTCCTGGCGCTCGCCACCTGGGCCTGCACGAGGCTGTCGTACGAGGGGCGCCGCACGTCGCGGAAGACCCCGATCGGCGTGTTGCGCAGGTCCTCGCCCGGTAGGCGGGAGAGCGCGAACGCGTACGCCGGGTCGGCGACGTTGGCGTCGTGCACCACGATCTCCTCCGGCGCCACGGAGCCGGTCTCGCGTACCTCCAGGCCGAAGCCGCCCGGCGGGTGCACCACGCAGAACTGCCCGTCCGCGCCGAAGGTGATCGGCTGCCCGTGCTCCAGCCGGATCAGGTAGTCGTCCCGGGTCGCCGGCTCCTTGAGCTGGTCGAACGCGCCGTCGTTGAAGATGTTGCAGTTCTGGTAGATCTCCACGAACGCCGAACCCTCGTGCTCGGCCGCCGCCCGCAGTACCGACTGGAGGTGCTTGCGGTCGGAGTCGATGGTGCGTGCCACGAAGCTCGCCTCGGCGCCGAGCGCCAGCGAGAGCGGGTTGAACGGCGAGTCCGCGGAGCCGACCGGGGTCGACTTGGTGATCTTGCCAAGCTCGGAGGTGGGCGAGTACTGGCCCTTGGTCAGCCCGTAGATCCGGTTGTTGAAGAGCAGGATCTTCAGGTTGACGTTGCGGCGCAGCGCGTGGATCAGGTGGTTGCCGCCGATCGAGAGCGCGTCGCCGTCACCGGTCACCACCCAGACCGACAGGTCCGGACGGGAGACGGAGAGGCCGGTGGCGATCGCCGGGGCGCGTCCGTGGATGGAGTGCACCCCGTAGGTGTTCATGTAGTACGGGAACCGGGACGAGCAGCCGATCCCGGAGACGAAGACGATCCGCTCGCGGGGGATCCCCAGCTCGGGCATGAACGACTGGACGGCGGCGAGGATGGCGTAGTCGCCGCAGCCCGGGCACCAGCGCACCTCCTGGTCGGACTTGAAGTCCTTGGCGGTGAGCTTCACGGCGACCGGTCCGGTACCCGTGCCGGCGCCTCCGTTGCGCGCCTCAGGCATTCTTCACTACCTCTTCCAGCATCGACTCCAGCTCGGCGGCGGTGAACGGCAGGCCGCGGACCTGGTTGTAGGGGATCGCGTCGACCAGGTAGCGGGCCCGGATCACCTGGGCGAGCTGGCCCAGGTTCATCTCCGGGATGACCACCCGGTCGTACGCCTTCAGCACCTCGCCCAGGTTGGCCGGCAGCGGCGCGAGGTGGCGCAGGTGCGCCTGCGCGACCGGCAGGCCCCGCTGGCGCAGGCCGCGGCAGGCGGCGCCGATCGGGCCGTAGGTGGAGCCCCAGCCGAGGACCAGGACGCGGGCGTCGCCGTCCGGGTCCTCCACCTCGACGTCGGGCACCGGGATGGCCTCGATGCGGGCCGCGCGGGTGCGGACCATGAAGTCGTGGTTGGCCGGGTCGTAGGAGATGTCACCGGTCTTGTCGGCCTTCTCCAGACCGCCGATGCGGTGTTCCAGGCCCGGGGTACCGGGGATCGCCCAGGGGCGGGCGAGCGTGGCCGGGTCCCGCAGGTACGGCAGGAACGTCTTGCCGTCCTCGCCGTTCGGCTCGGTGGCGAACTCGACCCGCAGGTCGGGCAGCGACTCGACGTCGGGCAGCAGCCACGGCTCCGAACCGTTCGCGACGTAGTTGTCGGAGAGCAGGATGACCGGGGTCCGGTAGGTCAGCGCGATCCGGGCCGCCTCAAGCGCCGCGTAGAAGCAGTCGGCGGGTGAGCGCGGCGCGATGACCGCCACCGGCGCCTCGCCGTGCCGGCCGTGCAGGGCCATGTTCAGGTCGGCCTGCTCGGTCTTGGTCGGCATGCCCGTCGAGGGCCCGGCCCGCTGCACGTCCACCACGACCAGCGGCAGCTCCAGCGCCACCGCCAGGGAGATGGTCTCGCCCTTGAGGGCGACGCCCGGGCCGCTGGTGGTGGTCACGCCGAGCGCGCCACCGTACGAGGCGCCCAGGGCCGCGCCGATCGCCGCGATCTCGTCCTCGGCCTGCATCGTCACGACGCCGAAGCGCTTGTGCTTGCTCAGCTCGTGCAGGATGTCCGAGGCCGGCGTGATCGGGTAGGCGCCGAGGAAGACCGGCAGCTTCGACCGTACGCCGGCGGCGACCAGCCCGAGGGAGAGCGCCGCGTTGCCGGTGATGTTGCGGTACGTGCCGGGGAGCATCCGGGCCGGCTTGACCTCGTACCGGACGGAGAAGTCTTCGGTGGTCTCGCCGAAGTTCCAGCCGGCCTTGAAGGCGGCGGTGTTGGCGGCGACCAGTTCGGGGCGCTTGGCGAACTTCCGTTCGAGGAAGCGGATGGTCGACTCGTACGGGCGGGAGTACATCCAGGAGAGCAGCCCCAGGGCGAACATGTTCTTCGCCCGCTCGGCGTCCTTCTTGGAGACGTCGAGCTCGGCCAGCGCGCCGACGGTCATCGAGGTGAGCGCGACGGGGTGCAGCGCGTACCCGTCGAGCGAGCCGTCCTCCAGCGGGCTGACCTCGTAGCCGACCTTGGCGAGGTTGCGCCGGGTGAACTCGTCGGTGTTGACGATGATGTCGGCGCCGCGCGGCAGGTCGGCGAGGTTGGCCTTGAGCGCGGCCGGGTTCATCGCGACCAGCACGTTCGGGGCGTCGCCGGGGGTGAGGATGTCGTAGTCGGCGAAGTGCACCTGGAAGCTGGAGACGCCCGGCAGGGTGCCGGCGGGCGCCCGGATCTCGGCCGGGAAGTTCGGCAGGGTGGAAATGTCGTTGCCCAGCTGCGCTGTCTCCGAGGTGAACCGGTCGCCGGTCAACTGCATGCCGTCGCCGGAGTCGCCGGCGAAGCGGATGACCACCCGATCGAGTTGACGGACCTGCTTCGTCACGGCTGCACCTCGCTCCGGTCAGCCCGGTGCGGATGGCTGAGTCCGTTGGTGTCCTCGCCTTGCCCAGCCACGTGAGACCTCCTTGAGCGCGCTGGTGGCGGCGTGCGGGGGATCCTGGCGGCAGTTCTCTCCGGCCCGCACTGCTCTATACCCCAGAGCCTACGTCGAATCCTTAGGTGAACCTTCCCCCTGCCCCGGTAAGTGGGACACGGGGTTCGGGTTATTTGTACCTATTTAGGCGGTCAAATGTCCCTCGCCCGTAATTGAAATCACCGCCACGGCAGCGCCGCGCGACCGCTCGCGCGCCAGAGGGCCAGCCGCCGCCGTACCGCCATCGGCAGCCACCGCCGGGCGATCGCCGGTACCCGCCCCCGCGCCGCCGAAACGGCCAACGCCAGCGCCAGCACGATGAGCAGCAGCGAGGCCGCGATCAGGCCGATGGCAGCGGTTCGGTCGACGGCCGGCGCCGGACCCGGGGCCAGCCCGCCGGCGGCCGGCGGGAGCACGCCCTCCGAGCCGGTCGGGGCCACCACCGGAACGATGTCACCGGCGCTCGCGGCGAGGATCCGGAAGCTGGTCCGCACCTGCCGGCTCGCGCCCGTACCGATGGTCAGCGTGCCGACCACCGCGCCCGAGAACGGCGCGGCGAGCTGGGTCTCCGCGTCGGCGGCGAGCGTGAGCCGCAGCGGGGAACTGGCGCCGGCCGCGACCATGCCCAGCTCGCACCGCGTCCGGTCGGCGGGGCCGGTGCGGCAGCCGGTGGGCGGCTCGACAACCGTGACCCCGGCCGGGAGCACCACCTCGACCGCCCCGGTCGCGGCGGCGTCGCCGGTGTTGCCGAGCCGGACGTCCAGCCCGGCGGGCTGTCCGGTGATGTCGAAGTTGACCTCGCTGGCCGACAGGGTCACCCCGGCCGTCGGCGGACCGGGCGGGAAGAGCACGGCGAAGCCCTCGCGCTCGGTGGCGGTACCCCGCTCGGGGTGCACCGGGTCGCGGGCGGTCACCCGGAGCGAGCCGCTCAGCGGCATCGCGCGCCAGGCGTCCCCGTCGACCCGTACCCGCAACCGGGTCTCGAACCGGGCGCCGGCCAGCACCGGCCAGGATCCGCACCGGTACTCGCGGTCGCCGGTCGCCGCGCAGCCCGGCGTACCGGCGTCGGCGAGCCCCGCCGGCAGCGTGTACCCGAGCTGGACGAGCTGGTTACCGTCGCCGGTGTTCGTCACGGTCACGGCGAGCTGGGCGGTCGTGCTCGGGGCCCGCCAGTAGTCCCCGTCGAGGACGATGTCGCCGGTGGTCACGGCGACGCCCAGCGCCCCCGGCCGGCCCCGGGTCGGCGGGGTCCGGTTCGGCGGCGCGCCGGTGGCCGGTGCGGTGGTCACCGGCGGGGGACCGGTCGGCGACGGGTCGCCGGTCGGTCCGGTCGGGTCCGGTACGTCGGGGGTGAGTTCGGGCTCCGGCGAGGCGGGCGACTCGGGCTCGGTGGCCAGCTCCGGGTCGGCGGCGGCCAACCCGACGTCGGCGGCGGCCAGCCGGGGCCGGTCCGGCCCGCGCTCGGCGGACTGCGCCGGCGCCCCGGCGAGCATCGCGAGGGCGAGGAGCGCGCTGGCGAGGCCGGACCCGAGCAGACGGCGGGCGTACCGCCGCCCGAGCGCGCGGCGAGCCCGGTCATGTCCGAGCGGGCGGCGGTCGCGTCTGAGCGGGCGGCGGGCGCGGTCGTGGCGCCGGCCGGAGCCGTACCCGCGCCGGACCGTACCGGTCGCGGGCAGGGGTGCCCGGCTCGGAGGGCGGGGCGCGGCGACGGGCATGGTTCCTCCCGAGATGAAGATCAAAGCCCATTATTCGGTGATGGTTGCCGTCGTGCACCAGTTGAGGAACAGAACGAATCGGTAACGCCCGCGAAACCTGTCGCTCGTTTCGGCCCGCGCCGGATCCGCCGGCGGCTCGACCGGCGCGGGGCGCGGGGCTCGACCGGCGCGGCGGTACCGGCTCGGCGGGCGTGACGCCCGGGGTTCGACCGGCGCGGTGGCGTCCGCGATTCGGTAGGCTCCGCCCATGGGCGGCTATCTGGGCTCCTACGCGACGCTCGGGCTGCTGCTGCTCGCCAGCGTCGTGGTCTTCGTCGGGGCGTTCTCCGCGAACCGGCTGTTGCGGCCGGCCCGGCCCGCCGAACCGGCCGGCAAGCGCGAGGCGTACGAGTGCGGGCTGGACCCGGTCGGCACCGACTGGGCGCAGGTGCAGATCCGCTACTACGTCTACGCGTACCTCTACGTGCTCTTCGCGGTCGAGGCGGTCTTCCTCTTCCCCTGGGCGGTGATTTTCGACCGGCCGGGATTCGGGCTCGTCACCGTCGTCGAGATGGGCGTCTTCGTCGCGGTGCTCGCGCTGGGGATCCTGTACGCCTGGCGGAAGAACGTACTGCGCTGGAGCGAGTGAGCGGCGGCGGGTAGTGCGCCGGCGCGGCCCACAGCGGGCGGGAGCGGGCGGCGGCGGGCGGGTGCGGTCGGCCGCGCCCCGGCGGTCAGGCGAGGGCGCGGCGGGAGACGGCCGGCGGCCGGTCGCCCCGGATCGAGGCGACCATGTCGAGCACCCGCCGGGTCGGGGCCACCTGGTGCGCCCGGAAGATCCGCGCACCCAGCCAGGCCGAGACCGCGGTGGCCGCGAGCGTCCCGTCCAGCCGCTGCTCGACGGGGAGGTCCAGGGTCTCGCCGACGAAGTCCTTGTTCGAGAGCGCCACCAGCACCGGCCAGCCGGTCTCGGTCAGCTCCGCCAACCGGCGGGTGATCTCCAAGGAGTGCCGGGTGTTCTTGCCGAAGTCGTGCGCCGGGTCGATGAGGATGCCGTCGGGGCGTACCCCGAGGGCCACCGCGCGCTCGGCGAGCCCGGTCACCTTCGTCACGACGTCGGCGACCACGTCGGCGAAGGCGGCCCGGTGCGGGCGGGTGCGCGGGGTGAGCCCGCCCGCGTGCGAGCAGACCAGCCCGGCGCCGGTCGCGGCGGCGACCTCCGCGAGGGCCGGGTCGGCGCCGGCCCAGGTGTCGTTGAGCAGGTCCGCCCCGGCGGCCACCGCCTCGGTCGCCACCTCGGCCCGCCACGTGTCGATCGAGATGACCACCTCGGGGAACTCGGCTCGGACCGAGGCGATGGTGCGTACCGTCCGCCGGATCTCCTCGGCCACGTCCACCTCCGCCCCGGGTCCGGCCTTGACCCCGCCGATGTCGATGATTCGGGCGCCCTCGGCCACGGCGCGCTCCACCGCGCGCAGCGCGCTCTCCTCGGCGAAGGTCGCGCCCCGGTCGAAGAAGGAGTCCGGCGTACGGTTCACGATCGCCATCACCGCCAGCTCGCCGGGGGCGAACGTCTGCCCGCCGAGCCGTAGCGTCCGCGCCATCCAGGACCTCCTCGGGCCGTGCGTTTTCTTGATCCGACGCTAGCCGCGCGGCGGTCGGGCCGGGGTCACCGGGGGCACGACGGCGCGCGGGGCCGGATCGGGTGGACCCGGTGCGAGGCGTACCGGTCGCCCGGGGTGGCGGGGTCGCCTGAGCCGTTCGGTCATGCCACCATCGGCGCATGGGTCAGCTCTTGCTCCTTCTGGTCGTGGCGTTGACCGTCGCGGCGGTCGTCTTCGGCGTGACGGTGCTCGTGACGGGCGGCGATCCGGGACTCGGGCCGGCCGAGCCCGACGCCCGATCCGTACCGTTGCCCGGCAACCGTCCGCTTCAGGAGTCCGACGTCGCCGACGTCCGTTTCGACACGGCGCTGCGCGGGTACCGGATGACGCAGGTCGATCAGGCGCTGCGCCGCGCGGCGTACGACATCGGCTACAAGGACGAGCTGATCGGTGTGCTGGAAGCGGAGGTCACCGCGTTGCGGGAGGGTCGTACCGCCGAGGCCGAGGAGCTGCGCCGGGCGCGCGAGGCCGCCCTGGTGCCCGCCGGCGCGGCCGGGGCCGCGTCCGCCGGCGCCGCCGGTACCGACGCGACCGCGGTCGCCAACGGCCGGGACCCGGAGGCCGCGACCGGCACCGCACCGCAGGAGCTGACCCGCGCGAGCGAGGTGGGCGCCGGGACCGCGGTCGAGGGCTCGCCGACGCCGGCCTCGCCGGAGCCGGGCATCCCGACGCCGGGCGCCCCGGAGTCGGGCGCCCCGGAGTCGGGCGTTACGGAGTCGGCCTCGCCGGCGTCGGGCGTCGCGGCGTCGGGTGCTCCGGAGGTCACCGCGGCGGACGGGGCGCCGGTGGCGGAGCCCGTGGCGCAGCCCGAGCCGGCGCGGGGTCGTCCGTCGCCGGAGGCGAACGTCGGGGAAGGCGCGGAGCGGGCGTGAGCGAGGGGCGCGCGTGAGCCGGGGGGACGGGCCGGACGGGCTCCGCTCGGCCGCGCAGCCCGGCGCGGGCGAGGTCACCGCGACCGTCATCGTGAACGCCCCGGCCGAGCGGGTGTTCGCCGGGTTCACCGACTGGGACCGCCAGGGCGAGTGGATCCCGTTCACCCGGGTGCGGGTGGTCGAGGGCGACGGTGGCGAGGGCAGCCTGGTCGAGGCGGTCACCGCGATCGGTCCGGCGGCGGTACGGGACGAGATGCGGGTGGTCCGGGTCGACCCGCCGTACGAGCTCCAGGTCGTCCACTGCGGACGGATGTTGCGCGGGCCGGGGGTGCTGCGCTGCACCCAGATGGGGCGGGACCGGACCCAGGTGGTCTGGCACGAGTGGTTCCACCTGCCCGGCGGACCGGCCGGCCGGGTGGCCTGGCCGGTGCTCTGGCCCGGTTCGAAGTTCGGGCTCACCCAGGCGTTGAAGCGGTTCGCCCGGCTCGTGGAGCAGGGAAAACTTCCCTGAAATCGCCGTTTCGCGCCGTTGTCCGGGTCCACCGGGTCGCCGGCTCGGCGCTGTCCCACCCCTGACCTACCGTTGTTGCCGTGACGGATCTGGTGACCGGCGCCGACGGGCTGTCCCGTTGCCGCTGGGGCGCGAGCAGCCCCGACTATGCCGAATACCACGACGAGGAGTGGGGCCGGCCGCTGCGCGGCGACGACGCCCTGTTCGAGCGGTTGACCCTGGAGGCGTTCCAGTCGGGGCTCTCCTGGCTGACCATCCTGCGGAAGCGGCCCGCGTTCCGCGCCGCGTTCGACCGTTTCCACATCGAGACGGTGGCGGGCTACGGCGAGCCGGAGGTGGCCCGACTGCTCGCCGACGCCGGGATCGTGCGGAATCGGGCGAAGATCGAGGCGGCGATCGCGAACGCCCGGGCGGCGCTCGACCTGCCGGACGGGCTGGCGAGCCTGCTCTGGTCCTTCGCTCCCGAGCCGGGTCGGGCCCGCCCCGCCACCCTGGCCGAGGTGCCCGCGACCACCCCCGAGTCGATCGCGATGGCCCGGGCCCTCAAGAAGCGGGGCTTCCGGTTCGTCGGCCCGACGACGGCGTACGCGCTGATGCAGGCGACCGGGATGGTCGACGACCACCTGGCGGGCTGTCACGTATCGAGCCGTTCGGCGGTCGTGATGGGATGACAGGCATGAGCGAGCGGATCAGTCAGCTTGACGCCTGGGCGGTGGTGGTGCCGGACGGGCGGTACGAGGCCGAGCGCCTGTTCCACCACGAGACGCTGGAGCTGCCCGACGTCGAGCGGGTCCGGCGGCCCGCCCCGGGCGACCCGGTGCTCGTGGTGACCGGGGACGACCCGCCGCTCGCGGTCGCCCTGGGCCGGGTGGCCCCGGCCGCGCCCGAGGAGCACGATCCCGACGACCCGCAGTCCGAGAACGGCACGGCGCCGCTCGTGGTGACCTACACCCGGCGGGCCTTCGACGAGCCGGTACCCGCCGAGCGGCTGGCGCTGGCCGGGCCGGTCACCCCGGTGGACCCGGCGCTCTACCGCGAGCTGGCCGACCGGATCGGGCCGCCCCCGCACGTCGACCGTTGGATGGTCAGCCTCGACCTGCCGATCGAGGCGTCGTCGCCGGCCGAGGCGGTACGCCTCTTCTGGTCGTACGTGATGGAGCTGGGCCCGCGCGAGCTGCCCGCGTTCGTCTCGCCGGCCGACGACGAGTTGGCCATGCAGGCGTTCGTGCTCGGCGCGGAGGCCAACCAGGACCCGGAAGAGGACGACGACTGACCCGGCCGGGCGAGGGCTGCCTCCGCCCGGCGTCAGCGCCCCTCGAAGACCGGCTTCTCCTTGTTCACGAAGGCGGCCGTGGCCGTCCGGTGGTCCGAGGTGGCGCCGCAGATCGACTGGGCCTGCGCCTCGGCGGCGAGCGCCTCCGAGAGGGTGCCGGCGTCGCCGACGGAGAGCTGTCGCTTGATCGCCCCGTACGCCACGGTCGGCCCGGCGGCGAGCCGGGCGGCCAGCTCCTGCGCGGTCGGGAGGACCAGCTCGTCGTCGTCCACCAGGCGGGTGAGCAGGCCCAGCCGGTGCGCCTCCGGGGCGGGCACGGGCTCGGCGAGCATCAGCAGCTCGACCGCCTTCGCGTGCCCGACCAGGCGGGGCAGCGACCACGAGGCGCCGGTGTCGGCGGCCAGGCCGACCTTCGCGAACGCCATGAGGAAGCTGGTCCGGGGGCCGCCGATCCGGAAGTCGGCCAGGAAGGCCAGCGAGGCGCCGGCGCCCGCGGCCATCCCGCGTACCGCCGCGACCACCGGCTTCGGCAGGTTTGCCAGCCGCGCCGCGATGGGGTTGTAGTGCGCCCGTACCGTGCCGAGCGGGTCCGGACCGCCGCCCTCCAGCGTGGCGACGTGCTCGCGCAGGTCCTGCCCGGCGGAGAAGGCGTTTCCCGCACCGGTGAGCACCACGGCCCGGCAGGAGCGGTCGCTCTCCAGGGCGGTGAGGGTTTCCCGCAGCGCCTCCTTCAGCGCCACATCGAGCGCGTTCATCGCCGAGGGCCGGTTCAGGGTCAGCGTGACGACGGCGTCCGTCCGGTCGATGAGCAACGGCTCGGTCACAATTTCAACGCCCCTTCTGTCGGAGATTCCTGGCACCGCCGTCGAGGCACTGCTCGACGTAGCGGTCCGCCGCCGGCCGCAGCCGGGCCGCGTGGCGGTCGAAGAAGGCCGCGGCACTCGCGCCGGGCCAACGGTCGGGGAGCAGCGCCGGGGGCAGCTGCGGATCACGGAAGAGGAACGTGCGCCAGGCGTGCACCAGCCGGAACCGCGCCGCGTACGCGTCCTCGTCGTCGCTGCGTACGGTCACCGCGGCGAGCAGGGGCCGCTGCTCGGCGACGAACTGCTCGTACGCCCTGCCGATCTCGGCCAGGTCCCAGGCCCGCCGGACCACCGCCATGGCGCCGCTGGTGCCGCCGGCGTGCGCGGCCGTGAAGCGCTCGTAGCGCACGCCCGCCTCGGCGAGCACGCCGTCGATGTCCTCGCCCGGGCGGGTCGCCACCCAGGTCTGCTCGTCGAGCATTCCGTAGCCGAGGTAGGTGAGGTTGGCGCCGAGGCGCTGGCGGTCCCGGCGGGCGGTGGGTGCCTCCAGCACGATCAGGTCGAACCGCCCGTCCCAGCCGGTTTTCGCCGTGCGGTAGATGCGGGCGGCCGCCTCGTCCAATCGCCGCGCGGCCTTCGGAGTGATTAGATATCCGGGTCCGGCGGAAAGCCGGAGCGGATGCAACCAACCTTGCCGCACCATGCGGGAGACCGCCGTCCGTACCGCGGGGGGCGCGATGCCGAGTGGTGCAAGCAGCTTGACCAGGGCGGCGACCGGTGCGCGACCACCCCGGGGACGGAGATAGTCGCCGTACAGGTCGAAGAGAGCCGACCGTGCCTGCATGACCGCACATTGTGACAGGCCCTAGCAAGATATGCTAGCTGCTGTTACATCAATGCTGGTTCGGTTTGGGTCCGGCGGTGTTCATCAGGGAAAATCGTTGGTCGACACCGCGGGTCGTGAGCGCGGTGGTCTGCGACGAAGAGGCTGTGGGGCAACTTACCGACCCTGGTGTAGGTCTGAGGGGAGACAACATGGCGGCGATGAAGCCGCGGACGGGCGACGGTCCGCTGGAGGTCACCAAGGAGGGCCGGGGCATCGTCATGCGGGTTCCGCTGGAGGGTGGTGGCCGGCTCGTCGTCGAGATGACTCCCGACGAGGCCAACGCGCTCGGTGACGCGCTGAAGGCCGCCGCCGGCTAACAGATCAACGAACGGTCCGGGTGCGGCGACGCGCCCGGACCGTTCGTCAGTCGCGGCCGGCCGCGCTCGACGGATCCACCGGTACGACGGAACCGCCGCGACCCCGCTCCCGCTCTTCGAGATCTTCCTGGAGGTACGGTCGGCGTGCTGGCCATCCGTCTCGTGACCAGTTTCGACGGGATCGGCGCCCTCGCGCTGCCGACCCGGCTCACCGGCGCCCCGCCGACCGACCCGCCCCCGCCGGGCGGTTCGGGCGGCGACGGGCCGCCCGGCGAGCCGGCCGAGACCCCGATGCTGGTGGAGACCGCGCCGGCCGCGCCCGCCGAGGTCCGGGACGAGGCCGCCGCGCTGGTGCCCGAGATCGAGCGGATCGGCCGGGCCGGCAGCGTCCACCGCGCCCTCCGCCCGGCGCGGACCCCGAGCCGGCTGTTCCTCCTGGGCGTGGGCGGCGGCGACGAGGCGGACTGGCGGGCCGCCGGCGCCGCCCTGGCCCGGGCCGGTTCGGCTGAGACTTCGATCACGCTAGCGATGCCCGCCGATCTGGCGCCCGCGGCGGTACGCGGCGTCGCTGAGGGGATCTGGCTCGCCTCGTACCGGTTCCGGATGCCCGACGCGCCGGCGGAGCAGGACGCGCCGGCCCTCGCCGAGGTGCTGCTGGCGGTCGCCGACCCCGCCCCGTACGCGGAGGCGCTCGCCACGGCCGAGGCGACCGCGGCGGCGACCCGACTGGCCCGGGACCTGACCAACACCCCGTCCTCGCTGAAGAGCCCCGCGTGGCTCGCCGAGCAGATCACCACGGCGGCGGCCGGGCGGGACGGGCTGACCGTACGGGTCCGCGAGCCGGAACAGCTCGCCGCCGAGGGCTTCGGCGGCATCCTCGCGGTCGGCCGCGGCTCGGCCCGTGGGCCGCGGCTGGTGCAGCTCAGCTACGCGCCGGCCGGCGCCAGGACGCACGTGGTGCTGGTCGGCAAGGGCATCACCTTCGACACCGGCGGCATCTCGATCAAGCCCCGGGACGCGATGAAGCTGATGCGCAAGGACATGGCGGGCGCCGCAGCCGTCCTGGCCGCCACCCTCGGCGCCGCCGCGCTGGGGCTGCCGGTGCGGATCACCACGCTCGCCCCGCTCGCGGAGAACATGCTGAGCGGTTCGGCGTTCCGCCCCGGTGACGTCGTCCGCCACTACGGCGGCGTGACGAGCGAGACCACCAACTCGGACGCCGAGGGGCGGCTCGTGCTCGCCGACGCGCTCGCGTACGCGGTGGAGCGGCTGGAACCCGACTTCCTGATCGATCTCGCCACGCTCACGGGGGCCAACGCGGTCGCGCTCGGCAAACGGACGGGCGCGCTCTACAGCGACAGCGACGAACTCGCCGGCGCCCTGCTCGCCGCCGCCGACGAGACGGGCGAGGCCGCCTGGCGGATGCCGCTGCCGGCGGACTACCTGGAGTACCTCGGCAGCGAGGTGGCCGACCTGTTCAGCGCGCCGGACCGGGGCGCCGGTTCGGTGGTGGCCGCGCTCTACCTGCGCGAGTTCGCCGGGGAACTGCGCGACCGGTGGCTGCACATCGACATGTCGGCACCGTCCTGGAGCGACTCGGCGGACGGGGTGCTGACCCGGGGCGCCACCGGCTGGGGCGTACGGGTCCTGCTGCGCTGGCTCGCCACCCTGTAGCCGCGCCGCGCCGCGCCGCCCGGCGCGCCGGGGCCGGCCGCCGCGCGCCAGGGCCCGGGCGGCGGGCGTCCGGGCGGCGGGCGACGGCTACTTCTTCACGGCGACCAGCAGCCCTTCGCCGGTGGGCAGGAGGGCGGGGGTCCACTCCTCCGACTCGCGTACCCCCTTCACCACCTCCCGTACCGTGACGGTCTCCCGGTCGCGGGCGGCCGGGTCGCCGATCCGGCCGCCCGCGAGCGCGCCGTGCACGGCGAGCACCCCGCCGGTACGCAGCAGCCGGTGCGCCGCGTCGACGCAGGCGCTGTTCTCGGCGGTGTCGGCGTCGACGAAGACCATGTCGTAGACGCCGTCGGCCAGCCGCGGCAGGACGTCGAGCGCCCGTCCGGTGATGATGCGGGTCCGGCCGGCGGGAAAGCCGGCCTCCAGGAAGATGCGCCGGGCGATCCGCTGGTGCTCGGACTCGACGTCGATCGTCGTCAGTACGCCGTCGGCGCGCATGCCGCGCAGCAGCCAGACCCCGCTCACCCCCGTCCCGGTGCCGATCTCCACCACCGCGCGTGCGCTGCCGGCGGCCGCCAGCAGGCGCAACGCGGCGCCCGCGCCGGGGGTCACCGCCGCCAGCCCGACCTCGTCGGCGAGGCTGCGCGCGGTACGGAGCACGAGATCCTCGGCGACGTAGGTCTCGGTGAATTGGAGTGCCTGGGGGGTCATCGTGTTGACTGACCTGGCGACCGTGGCGATGGGACACCTCCGGACAGCGGGAGCGGCAGGGCGGGTTGCGGGTACGAGCCTAAGCGTGGTGCTGCGTGATCGGCAGCGGTGACCGGGCCGCCGCCGCCTGGCCGAGGCAACCGCCGAATGGTCTTCAGCCATCCGTGCAATCCTGGATGCGGAAACCCGGACGGCGCGCTCGATACGGGTATTGTCCGGCGACGGCGCGGCGCCGGGTTTCCGGGGGACGGACTGGGAGGCACCGAACGTGACCGACGGCTGGAACTGGCGCCAGCCCGGCGGTACCCCGGCAGCGGCGGGAGCGCCGCCGACCGCGGGGGCGCCGGCAGTATCTGGTGGTACCGGGACGGGAACACCGGCCTCCGGCGGCACACCGGCATCGGGCCCTTCGCCCTGGTGGTCGGACGCGCTGGGTGACCCGTGGCGCGACCCGTACGCGCACGCCGCCGTGGTGCTGACGCCGACCGTCGAGGCCGCGGCGCCCGAGCCGGTGACCGATCCGGACGCGCCGGGGCCGCGCGGGCTGCGGCCGTTCCTGCTCATCTCGGTGATCACCGCGGTGCTCGCCGGCTCGCTCGGCGGGGCGCTCGGCTACGCGTTCGCGGTGCGCGGCGGCGCCGGCGCGGCGGTACTGGGCGCGGCGGGCGGCAACGAGGCGCCCGGGTTGGCGCAGCGGCGCCCCGAGTCGCTCGCCGGGGTGGCCGAGCGGATGCTGCCGAGCGTGGTGACCGTACGGGCCAACGCCGGCGGCGGGACCAGTCTCGGCTCCGGCTTCGTGGCCAGCTCCGACGGGTACGTGATCACGAACGACCACGTGGTGGCCGGCTCCACCGGCCCGGTGACCGTCGTCTTCACCGACGGCTCGACCTCGACCGCCAGCGTGGTGGGGCACGACGCCGAGTCGGACATCGCCGTGATCAAGACGAGCCGCGACGGTCTGCAGCCGGTGGAGTTCGGCGACTCCGAGGCGATCGCGGTCGGCGATCCGGTGCTCGCCTTCGGTTCGCCGCTGTCGCTGGCGAACACGGTCACCGCGGGCATCGTGAGCGCGCTGGACCGGACCATCCAGGCGGGCGAGCCGGGCGGGCCGACCCGGTACTACGCGGCGATCCAGACCGACGCCGCGGTCAACCAGGGCAACTCCGGCGGCCCGCTGGTGGACGGCGCCGGCCGGGTGATCGGCGTCAACTCGGTGATCAAGTCGTTGGCCACCGACGACCAGGAGGCCGGCAACATCGGTCTCGCCTTCGCCATCCCGATCAACCAGGCGAAGCGGATCACCCAGGACATCATCGGTACCGGCCGGGCGCGGCGCACGGTGATCGGCGCCCAGGTCACCTCCGCGGGTAGCGGGGTCAACGCGGGCGTACGCCTCAGCTCGGTCGACTCGGGCGGCCCGGCGGCCGAGGCGGGGCTGCGCGCGGGGGACGTGATCCTCAAGCTCGACGGCCGGCCGCTGGAGGAGCCGGGCGATCTGATCGCGCTGGTGCGCAAGTTCGCGCCCGGTTCGGTGGTGACGGTGGAGTTTCGGCGGGGTAGCGCCCGGCAGAACGCCTCGGTGACCCTGGCCGCCGATGCCAAGTAACCACCCTTTACCCCCTGCCATCTTCCCAGCCGACGTGCGTACGCTTGCCCTCGAACGGCATGAGGAGGCGGGCGGGTGTTCGAGAACCTGAACTGGTGGGAGATCGGTGCGCTGCTGCTGCTGGCGCTGCTGATCTTCGGCGACCGACTGCCGAACGTGATCAACGACGGCCTGCGGATGGTGCGGAACCTGCGCAACATGGCGCGGAACGCGACCGGTGACCTCAGCCGCGAGCTGGGCACCGACATCCAGCTCGAGGACCTGCACCCGAAGGCGTTCATCCGCAAGCACCTGCTCAGCGAGGAGGACGAGCAGGCGCTGCGCAAGCCGCTGCAGGGGGTCTACGACGACCTGCGCAAGGACCTCACCGGCGTGCACAACGAACTCAAGGACGTGGCGTCGGCCGCGGACCTGCGCTCGGGCGGGCGCACCGGCGGTACGGGCGGCCAGAACGGCTCGACCCCGGCGAGCGGTACGGGCACCGCGAGCACCACGCCGCAGAGCGGCGGCGGTGCCTCCCAGGGCCTCGACCTCGACGCCACCTGACCGCGCCGCGGGTCATGGTGGTGACCCGCGACCGACCTCAGCGGCCCGCGGGGCGCAGCCCGAGCGGCTTCCCGATCAGCGACTCGCGCCGTAGCGCGAGCCGGTCGGCGACCGCGGTGAGCGCGGCGGCGGCCGGCGCGTCCGGCTCGGCGAGCACGATCGGGGTGCCGGCGTCGCCGGCCTCGCGTACCCGGGTGTCGAGCGGGATCTGGCCCAGCAGCGGCACCTGGGCGCCGACCACCCGGGTCAGCGACTCGGCCACGGCCGCGCCGCCACCGGCACCGAAGATCTCCATCCGGGAGCCGTCCGGCAGCTCCAGCCACGACATGTTCTCGACCACCCCGACCAGGCGCTGGTGCGTCTGTAGCGCGATGGCGCCGGCCCGCTCGGCCACCTCGGCGGCGGCGGTCTGCGGGGTGGTGACCACCAGGATCTCGGCGCTGGGCAGCAGTTGGGCCAGCGAGATCGCCACGTCGCCGGTGCCCGGGGGCAGGTCGAGCAGGAGCACGTCCAGGTCGCCCCAGTAGACGTCGGCCAGGAACTGCTGCAACGCCCGGTGCAGCATCGGGCCGCGCCAGACCACCGCGGCGTTGCCGTCGGTGAACATGCCGATCGAGATGACCTTCACGCCGTGCGACTGCGGAGGCATGATCATGTCCTCGACCCGGGTCGGGCGGGCCTCGGTACCGAGCATGCGCGGCACGGAGTGGCCGTAGATGTCGGCGTCGACCACGCCCACCGAGAGGCCGCGCGCGGCCAGCGCGGCGGCGAGGTTGACCGTGACGCTGGACTTGCCCACCCCGCCCTTGCCGCTCGCCACGGCGTAGACCCGGGTACGGGAACCGGGCTGGGCGAACGGGATCACCGGCTCCTCGGTGGCGCCGCCGCCGCGCAGCCGGGCCTGCAGCGACTGGCGCTGCTCGGGGCTCATCACGCCGAATTCGATCTCCACGCCGGTCACCCCGGGCACGGCGGCGACGGCGGCGGTGATGTCGCTGCGAAGTTTGTCCCGGAGCGGGCAGCCGGCGACGGTGAGGAGGATCTCCACGCGTACCACGCCGTCCGGGCCGGCCACCGCGGAGCGCACCATGCCCAGCTCGGTGATGGGTCGACGGATCTCCGGGTCATCTACGGTCGCCAGGGCGGCCTGGAGCGCGTCTTCGATGGTGCTGGCGGGTGCAGACATGTGCGTAATGCTACGTCGCGTGGGTTCGCCGATTACCCGGCACGAGCCGGATGTGAGCGAGCCGATGGCGCGACACACCGGCTGAGTGGCGGCGGGCCCGGCTGGGTAGGTCGCCCGTGCCCCGGGGGTGGGCATTCGGAAAATGTCGATTGAGGGTGGACGTCGCGCCCGCCCCGGTGCGACGATCGGTCCAGACCGCCGCGCGCCTGGCCCCTTGAGGCGCGCGGCGGTCTTTTACACCGCCCGGGTCAGTCGGTGTCGACGTCGTCGTGGGGCTCCTCGCCCGGCCCCGCGGCCGCGCCGTCGACCGCGCGCCGGCCCGCCCGTTCGAGCTCCTTGCGCTGCCGCTTCAACTCCAGCCGGATCCGGCGCTGGGCCTGCTCGTCCAGCTCCTCGGCGAGCCGGGCGAGCTCGGAGCGGATGAAGTCCCGGGTGGCGACCTCGCCGACCGCGATCCGCAACGAGGCGATCTCCCGCGACAGGTACTCGGTGTCCGCCTTCTGCATGGCCGCCCGCCGGCGGTCCTCCTCCATCGCGAGCCGGTCCCGGTCGGCCTGCCGGTTCTGTGCGAGCAGGATCAGTGGCGCCGCGTAGGACGCCTGCAGCGAGAGGATCAGGGTGAGGAAGGTGAAGGTGTACGGGTCGAAGCGCAGGTTCGGCGGGGCCAGCGTGTTCCAGCCGAGCCAGGCCCCGATGACCAGGGTCATGTAGACGATGAACTTGGCCGTCCCCATGTTCCGCGCGATCGTCTCCGACCAGCGGCCGAACGCCTCGGGGTCGAAGCGGGGGAGGTTGACGCGGCGGGGCTCGCGGGGCTGGTCGAGTCGCTCGGTCCGGCGGGGCTCAGCCATCGGACTCGCCCGTCGCCGGGGCCTCCCGGTCCCGCTCGCGCCAGTCGCGCGGCAACGTCTGGTCCAGTACGTCGTCGACGGTGACCGCGCCGACCAGCCGGTTCGTGGCGTCGATCACCGGCATGCCGACGAGGTCGTACGTGGCCATCCGCCGGGTTATCTCCGGTAGCGGCGTGGCCGGCTGGAGCGGGTCTATGTCGTTCACCACCACCGCGCCGAGCAGCTCCGCCGGGGGCTCGCGGAGCAGCCGCTGGAAGTGGACCATGCCGAGGTACCGGCCGGTCGGGGTGGCCAGCGGGGCGCGGGTGACGAAGACCTGTGCCGCCACCGCCGGGGAGAGCTGCGCCTCGCGGATCCGGGCGAGCGCCTCGGCCACCGTGGCGTCCGGCGGGAGGATGACCGGCTCCGAGGTCATCACGCTGCCGGCGGTACCGGGCTTGTACTTGAGCAGCTGGCGCACCGGGTCGGCCTCGTCCGGCTCCATCAGGTCCAGCAGCACGTCCTGCTCCGGCGGCGGCAGCTCGCTGAGCAGGTCGGCCGCGTCGTCCGGGTCCATCTCCTCCAGGATGTCGGCGGCCCGCTCCCGGCCCAGCGCCGAGAGGATCTCCACCTGGTCGTGCTCCGGCAGCTCGCTCAGCACGTCGGCGAGGCGCTCGTCGTCCAGCGCCGCGGCCACCTCGTTGCGCCGGGCGTCCGGCAGGTCCTGCAACGCGTTCGCCAGGTCCGCCGGGCGCATGTCGGCCAGCACGGCGAGCAGGCTGGCGGTGCCCCGGGTCTCCGGTAGGCCGATCAGCCCGCCCGCCCGCTCCCACTCCAGTTGGTGCAGGTGACCGCGCCGGCCGAGGCGACCCGTCTGTTCCCGTACGGCGACCCGGGTCAGCGACCACTCGCCGCCACGGCTGCTCTCCATCGCCACGTCCACCACGATGCCGGTACGCCCGGTCGGCTCGATCCGCACCCGCCGGTCCAGCAGCTCCTGCAGGACCAGCAGCTCGCTCGGGCGCTTCTCGAACCGCCGGAGGTTCAGCGTGCCGGTGCCGAGCACCACCGAGTCCGCGTCGATGGAGGTGACCCGGTTGATGGAGAGGAAGATCCTCCGGCGCAGCGGCATCTCGGCGACCAGGCCGACCACCTGGGGCGGCTGACCGCTCGCCCGGAGCCGGGCCACCGCGTCGCGGACCCGGCCCACCTGGTCGCCGTTGGGGTCGAAGACGGTGAGCCCGGCGAGTCTGGCGATGTACACCCGGGTCGGCGTGGTCACGGCACCAGCCTAGGTGCTGCCGAGTGGATCTGCTGCCGGCCCACGTGCTGCCGAGTGGATCTGCTGCCGGGCCGCTACGGGTGGGTGAGGTCCGCCCGGTCCCGACGATCCCGTCCGAGCCGGGCGGATCGGCGGGAGCCCGTCGGGGAGTGGCACTAGGGTCTCAGCATGTCGGTACTGCCGTACGAGATCGTGGACGTCTTCACGGACCGCCCGTTCACCGGTAACCCGCTCGCCGTGGTCTTCGGCGCCGAGGCGCTGGCCACCGAGCAGCTGCAGGCGCTGGCCGGCGAGTTCAACCTCTCCGAGACCGTGTTCGTACTGCCACCCACCCAACCCGGGGCGACGTACCGGGCGAGGATCTTCACGCCGGACCGGGAGCTGCCGTTCGCCGGGCACCCGAGCGTCGGGGCGGCGGTGACGGCGGGGCGCCGGGCCGGGCGCGGTCCGGGCGAGGTGGTGCAGGAGTGCGGCGCCGGCCTGCTGCCGATCGAGGTTTTCGAGGGGCGGGCCGTCCTCACCGGCGGCGAGCCGACTGTGGGTCCGGAGCTGGACCCGGAGCCGTTGCTCGCGGCGGCCGGGCTCAGCACCGCGGACCTCGCCGGTCCGGCGCCGCGCGTCGCGGGCTGCGGGCTCGAATTTCGCTACCTCGCGGTACGGCCGGGGGCCGTCGAGCGGGTCGCGGTCGACCGTACGGCCGCGGACCGGTACGGCGTCGACCACTTCAGCGTCTTCGCCTGGTCGGGCGAGGAGGCGGTGGCGTACGCCCGCGTCTTCGGGCACAGCCCGAGGCTGCCCGAGGATCCGGCCACCGGCTCGGCGGCGCTCGGTCTGGGCGTCTGGCTGGTCGCCAGCGGCCTGGTGCCGGGGGAGGGCAGGTCGTCGTACGCGGTGCGGCAGGGCGCCGAACTGGGCCGCCCGTCGCTGCTGGAGTGCACGGTGACGGCCGCCGGCGGGGTGGCGCTCGGGGCGACCGTCGCCGGGCAGGTGGTCCCGATCGCGCGCGGCGAGATCGCCGTCCCGCCCTTCGTCGGCTGACCCGCCGCCCGCCCGACGCCGCCGGGCCCGGCCGAGGCCCAGCGGCGGCGTACCGCGCGGCGGAAGCCTCAGTGGCGGCGTACCGCGCGCGGCCGGGGCCTCAGCGGCGGCGTACCCGGTGCAGCCGGAACGGGCGGCGGACCGGCCGGACACCGGGGCCGCGTCGCGGCGGCGCGGCCTGCGCGTCGTCGGGGAGCGACCCGCCGGCGGCCAGCGGGCCGCCGGCCGGGGCCAACCGGTTCAGCGCGCAGTCGGCCGCCCAGCGACGCAGCACCTCCTCCGTGCTGCCGTGGGCGTTGAGCCGCTTCGCGGCGACCTGCGGCGCCACCTCGTCCCAGCGCTCGCTTCCCGGCGACACCCGGCTGACCTCCGCCGGCCAGGTCACGATCCGCCCGCCGTGGTCGCCGCGCAGGGTCACCGTGGCCGAGGCCGCGTCGGCGAGACCGGGGGCGGACTGCTCGCCCGGTCCGCTCACCACGTAGAGCGCGCCCTCGACGGGAAGGCACCAGAGGGCGACCGGCGCTCCGTCCCCGACCGCGACCCAGGCGACCGCGGCCTTCTTCACCGCCTCCTCCACCAGCGGCGATCCGGGCCGCTCCGCCACCTCGTCAGTCACCCCTGCATCCTGCCGCAATCCCGGCCGGCACGACAGCGGCGGCCGGTGCGGTGGCCGACGGTACGCCGGCGGCCGGCGCGATCCCGTCGACCAGGTCGACCACCTCGGCCAGCGACGTCAGCGTCGGCCCCCGCCAGTGGGTCTCGGCGTTGAAGACCAGGTGCCCCGCCAGGTCCGGAGCGGCCAGCCGGACGGCGGTGAGGCCGGCCCGGGTGGCGCCGCTGAGCTCCTGGCTGCCGCCGTCGCCGACGTAGAGACACCGCCGTGGCGGCACGCCGAGCCGCTCGCAGGCGGTCAGGTAGATCGCCGGATCCGGCTTGCAGCGGCCCACCTGCACCGAGAAGACCAGCACGTCCAGGAGCGGGGCGACGGGCAGCTGCGGCAGGAACGCGGGCAGTTCGTGCGTGCAGTCGCTGACCACGCCGGTGCGTACGCCGCGCCGGCGCAGGGCGCGCAACGCGTCCTCGGCCTCGGCGCGCAGCCGGGTGTCGGCGCGTACCGCCTCCCGCCGGGCCACGGCGGCGGCCCGCAGCGCCGCCTCCGACGCGTGCCCGCCCGCCCGTTCGCAGGCCCAGCGCAGGGTCGCCACCGCGTCGCCGAGCGCCCCGCTGGCGCGCAGGTAGAAGGAGGAGTCGAGCACCTCGACCAGCGCCTCGGGATCGCAGCCGAGCGCGTCGGCGACGGCCCCGTGCCCCGAGCCGCGCTGCACCGAGCGGGTGAGCGTACCGAAGAAATCGAAGAGCACCGCGCGGTAAGCGGGCATGGTGGGGCGGCCTCCAGAGCGGGTCGGGTCACACGGAGTGACCGAATGATGGCGGAAGGGGGCACGGCGAGGTGTCGGGCCGGGTGACGGCGAGTGACCGGAAGGCGTGCGGGCAGTGGCGGATCGGCAGATCCTAGTGCCGCGGCAACCGGCCGGATGTCGAAAACCGGCATGTGGGGATACTCGCCTGTGCCGCAGCCTTACTCCATCCCTCGCCAACCGGGTCCAATCGACCCCCTGACGGCCGGGTCGGTGGTACTCGCCCTCGCCGCGGTCTCCTCGTCCGGGCCGCTCATCGCGTTCGCGGCCGCGCCCGCGGTGGCCATCGCGTTCTGGCGTAACGCCCTGGCGGTCGGTCTCCTCGGCCCCGTCGCGATGACGCGGCGCCGGACCGAGCTGCGGTCACTGACCGTAGGAGCGGGGCGGCGCACCGGGTGGTACTGCGTACTCGCCGGCGTGGCCCTGGCCGTGCACTTCGCGACCTGGATGTCGAGCACCCAGCTGACCTCGGTGGCGGCGGCGACCGCGCTCGGCGCCACCCAGCCGGTCTGGCAGGGCCTCATCGCGATCGGCCAGGGCCGGCGCCTGCCCGTCGTGGTCTGGACCGGCATCGGCGTGGCGGTCTGCGGCGCCGCGCTCGCCACCGGTGCCGATCTCGGCGGTTCCGGGCGGGCGGTACTGGGCGACCTGCTCGCGGTCGCGGGCGGGATGGCCGCGGCGGTCTACACCGCGCTGGGCGAGCACGCGCGGGCCAGCGTCAGCACCACCTCGTACACGACCATCTGCTACGGGGTCTGCGCGCTGCTGCTGCTCGCCGGCTGCCTGGCCGCCGGCGTACCGCTGACCGGCTTTCCCCACTCGACGTGGCTGGCCATCCTGGGCCTGGTGGCCGGGGCGCAGCTGTTGGGCCACTCCCTGTTCAACTACGCCCTGCACCGGATCTCCGCCACCACCGTCAGCGTCCTGGTCCTGCTGGAGGCGCCGGGCGCCGCGCTGATCGCCTGGGCCTGGCTGGGACAACTGCCGCGGGCGGCGGCGCTGCCCGGGCTGGCGTTGCTGCTGGCCGGGGTGGCCGTGGTGGTCGTCGGCGGGGCCCGCGCCGGTCGACGCGTCCAGCCGGTGCCGGTACCCGCGGAGGCCGCGCCGCTGACCGACCCGGCCACGACCCCGGACGGCCGACGGAACGGGGCGTGACGACCGGCGACGACCGGCGGAACGGGACATGACGACCGGCGGCGGCACCGAGGACCGGCGGGCGGCGCGTCCGGCGGGTGGTGGAAGTGGCAATCGCCGTACCGCCGGCCGCCGCATCCGGGAAAGTGCTGGCAGGAGCGGCGGTGACCGGCCCGGGGCGGGCCGGTGCCCGAGGGGGACCCGGGCGGCACCCGAGCCGGGACGGGACGGATGGGCGGACGTGGGCGGGACGACCGTGGCGGTGACCGGAACGACCGGTCACCGGCGGAGGCCGACCGCGCGTCGCCGGTCTTCAGCCCGTCGGCCGAGCTTCCGCCGCTCGATCCGGACGAGGAGGAGGCGCTGCGCCGCATCGGCCAGCGCTGGCGGAGCGAGGCGCCGGGACGTTCGCCCCACCTGAGGAAGCTGCCGCTGGACCCGGCGCTGGGCCGGTACCACCCGCCGCCCGCACCGCGGCGCCTCGGGCGGCTGACCCGGGTCGAGATGTTCCAGCCGGACGAGCCCGGCGAACTGGTGACGACCAGTTCCGCCGCCGTACCGGCATCGCGCACCGGTCGGGCGCTGGCCCGGGCGCGGCGGATCCTGCTCGGCCCGCCGCTGTCCAGCGCGGCCCTCCTCCAGGAGCGGATGCGGAAACTCGTCGCGCTGCCCGTGCTCTCCTCGGATCTGCTCTCCTCGGTCGCGTACGGCCCGGAGGCGATGGTCGCGGTGCTGGCCCTGGCCGGCGCCGCGGCCCTGAACCTCACCCTTCCGATCGCCGCCGGCCTGGTCGTGCTCATGATCGCGGTCGGCCTCTCCTACCGGCAGACGATCCGCGCCTATCCGCACGGGGCCGGCTCCTACCTGGTGGCGAGCTACAACCTCGGGGCGCGTCCCGGGCTGGCCGCCGCGGCCGGGCTGATGCTGGACTACATCCTCACCGTCGCGGTCTCGGTCTCGGCCGGCGTCCACGCGGTCACCTCGGCGCTGCCGGGACTCGCGCCGCTCGCGGTACCGCTCGGGCTGCTGGTGATCGCGGTCCTGCTCGCCGGGAACCTGCGCGGCGTCCGGGCGGCCGGCAACCTCTTCGCGCTGCCCACGTACGCCTTCCTGGTGGCGGTCGCGCTGCTGATCCTGGTCGGGATGGTCCGGGCGGCGACCCGGGGCTTCGCGCCGGTGCCCCCGCCGCCCGTGCCGGTGGTGGAGGGGCTGAGCCTGCTGCTCGTGCTCCGGGCGTTCTCCTCCGGCGCCACGTCGATGACGGGGATCGAGGCGGTCTCCAACGCGACACCCTCGTTCCGGCCGGTCGAGTGGCGCAACGCCCGTACGACCCTGACCTGGATGCTCAGTCTCCTGGTGGTGCTCTTCGTCGGGTTGATCGTGCTGATCCACCTCAACGGGCTGGTGCCGAGGGCCGACGAGACGATCCTCTCCCAGCTCGCGCACCGGACCTTTCCCACCGGGCCGTGGTACGCGCTGATCCAGGCGGCTACCGCGACGATCCTGCTGCTGGCGGCGAACACGGCGTTCAACGGCTTCCCCCGGCTGCTGTTCTTCATGGCGCGCGGTGGTCACGCGCCCCGCCTCTTCCTGCACCTGGGTGACCGGCTCGGGTTCAGCAACGGGATCGTCTTCCTGGCCGGCACCGCCGCGTTGATCCTCGTGGCCTTCCGGGGCGAGACCGCGCTGCTCATCCCGCTCTACGCGGTCGGCGTCTTTCTGGCCTTCACCCTCTCCCAGCTGGGCATGGTGGTGCACTGGCGGCGGGCGCGGGGGGCACACTGGCGCAAGCGGCTGGCGGTCAACGCGGTCGGCGCCGTGCTCTCGGCGCTGGTGCTGGCCACCTCGGCCGTCACCAAGTTCGCCGGCGGCGCCTGGGTGGTCGTGGTGGCGGTGCCGCTGATCGTCCTGGTCTCGCTGCGCATCCACCGGCACTACGCCCGGATGGACCGGGCCCTGCGGCTCGCCCCGCCGCCGGCCACCCCCCGGTTCGGCTGGGAGGCCGAGGAGCGCCCGCAGGAGGTACGGCACCTCGTGGTGGTGCCGGTCGACCGGTTCAACCTGGCGGTGCTGCGGGTGCTGGCGTACGCCGCCTCGCTCGGGCCGCCGGTGCTCGCGGTGCACATCAGCCCGGAGGAGGAGGAAGCCGACCGGTTCCGGGAACAGTGGGAGGCCTGGGGCGACCACGTACGGCTGGAGGTGCTGGTCTCGCCGTACCGGGCGGTGATCCCGCCGCTGGCGCACTATCTCCAGGCGCTGCACACCCTCCGGCCGGATCTCGCGCTCACCGTGATCGTGCCCGAACTCGTGCTGCGGCGGCGCTGGCACCGGCTGCTGCACCACCGCACCGCACCGCGGCTGCGGCGGGCCCTGCGCGAGGTGCCCGGGATCGTCATCACCAGCGTGCCGCTGCACGTCCCGTGCTGAGGGGCGCGGGCGGGGCGGTCACCCGAGCGCGGCGGCCCGCAGCGAGACGCTGCCGCAGTGCCGGTGGTGCGACTCCTCGACCGTCCAGCGCACCGTCAGCTCCGTCGCCGCGGTCGCCCGGAACCGTACGGTGAACTCGGTGCTCTCGCCGCCGTCCCGGTCCTCCAGCGCGGCGGTGGCCGTGGGACCACCCGAGCCGAGCCGTACCGTCAACCGCCCGCGCGCCTGCCAGACCCCGGCGTACAGCCGCAGCGTGCGCGGCTGCGTTCCGGCGGCGACGCTCAGCGTGAACCCGCCGCCGCAGCTGAGGATGCTGGCCCGGGTACCGCGCTCCACGCCGCCGCCCGCACCGTCCCGCCAGCCGAAGCGCTGGGGCCCGTTGTCGAAGCGGACCCGCCAGCCCGGCCCGCCCCGGTCGTCGATGAGGTGGCGGGCGCCGCGCTTGCGGTTGACGGACCAGGCGTCGTCCCGACCCCAGTGCACCCAGTCGAGCGGGCCGGCGTCGGTCAGGTCCACCCACTCCGGCGCCTCGGCCGTGTCGACGGTGAGCAGCGGTCCGGTCGGCGCGGACGCCGGCGGGGGCGTGGACGGGGTGGGCGACGACTTGACCGGGTTCACCCCGGGGACCCGGACGGGGAGGTCGCGCGGGCGCGGGGGCGCGGCCGTCGGCAGGGCGTAGCCGACCGAGGGGATCGGTTCGGCGGCGGGCCCGGCCGGCGGGTCCGGCCGCAGGAACGGGACCAGCAGGCCGAGCAGGCACACCACCGCGATCCCGGCCAGCAGCCACCTGCGTCGCTGCCGCCGCCGGCTGAGCCGCAGCAGGTCGACCCGGGAGTACGACCGCGTCTCGTCCGGTGCGGCGTACTGCTCGGACACACCGGCCTCCCCACCACGCAGCTTGATCTGGCCGCCCCGCGCCCAGCCCGGGTCCACGCGCGACGGTCGGTTCTGGACCATACCCGAAGAAACGCCCGTCGATGGATCGGGCACAGCGTAACCGAATCGGTACGCCGTTTACGGGAACACCGCCTCGCCGTTGTCGAACCAGGTGTTGGTGGCCCGGTCCCAGCTGATGCCGCTCCGCGCGTACCGGGCGAGGATTCCGTACCGGTAGTCGCGCCCGAACGTGTTGTTCCGGAACAGAACGTTCGCGGCGACGATGTCTGGGCGGATGCCGATCGAGTAGTTGCCGCCGTTGCAGTAGTTCTGCTCGACCAGTAGGTCCCGGACGGCGTCCTCGCCGGTCATTCCGATCATCAGGCAGGCGTTCATCGGGTCGTTCGTGCTTGGTCTGTACGCGTCGATCCGGTTGTGCCGGACGGTCATGCCGCTGCCGGCGCCGACCGCCAGCGCGTCATTGTGCGAGTTGGGGATCCGGACCGGATCGTGGATCCAGCTGTTGGATCAGCGACAGAGCGGAGAATTCCCCGGATTACCCCCGCACGCGCCTGCCCCGGCCGGGAGCGAGCACGCCGCGCGCGGCGGTCAGGCCAGGCCGACCGCCCGGGCGCTGGCCCGCCAGAGCCGGGCGGCCAGCTCCGGGTCGCTGCCCTTCGCCCCCGGCCGGCGCAGCCGCCCGCGGACGTAGTAGCCGCCGTTGACCAGCCCGGCGGCGTCCTGCCGGGCGAGCCAGACGAGCGTGCGGGCGCCGATGTCCGGGCCGGGCAGGAAGAAGGCGAGCCGCATGCCCAGCCCCACCAGCGGATGATCGTGGGCGAACCGCGACCGCACCGGCCCCGGGTGGTACGCGGTACTGAGCAGCTCGGGCCAGCGACGGGCCGCCTCGGCCGTGAAGAGGACGTTCGCCTGCTTGCTGCTGGCGTACGCGCGCGCCGGGCGGTAGCGCCCGGGCGGCAGCGAGAGCAGGTCCGGATCCAGTGCCCCCAGCCGGTACGCGGCCGAGGCGGTGCCGACCACGCGCCCGAGCCGGTCCCGGAGCAGGTTGGTGAGCAGGAACGGTGCCAGGTGGTTCACCTGCATGGTCAGCTCGAAGCCGTCCACACTGGTCCGCGGCGTCAGGATCACCCCGCCCGCGTTGTTGGCGAGTACGTCGATCCGCTCGTAGCCGCCCCGCAGCTCGGCGGCGAGCCGGCGGACGTCGTCGAGCGCCGCGAAGTCGGCCCGGAACAGCGCCGGTGCCGCGCCGCCGGCCTCGCGTACCCGCCGGGCGGCCGCGTCGAGGCGGCCCTGGTCCCGCCCGACCAGCACGACCTCGTCGCCCAGCCGGGCCAGCCGCACCGCGGCGGCCAGGCCGATGCCGGAGGTCGCCCCCGTCACCACGACGATCCGCCGGCCGGTACCACGGCCAGTGAGATCTTCCACAGGCTGGTTCACCCCGGTCATGGCGCGAGGTTACCGTGACGTCACAATCACCCTCGTGATCGTTAAGGGGTTGTGACGTCGCCCGACGTCTCGCGATCCCGTTGCTCATCGTCGAACTCCGGCCGGCCCTGGCCGGGTGGGAGGAGCCACCCGATGACCGCAGTTGGACGCCCGCGCCGGTCCTGTCTCGCCGTACCGGGATCGAGCGTGAAGATGCTCGGCAAGGCGCAGGGGCTGCCGGCGGACCAGGTCTTCCTGGACCTGGAGGACGCGGTGGCGCCGCTGGCCAAGCCCGAGGCGCGCAAGAACATCGTCGCCGCGCTGAACGAGGGCGACTGGGCCGGCAAGACCCGGGTGGTACGCGTCAACGACCTCACCACGCCCTGGACGTACCGGGACGTGATCGAGGTGGTCGAGGGCGCTGGCGCGAACCTCGACTGCGTCATGCTGCCGAAGGTGCAGGACGCGACGCAGATCCGGTGGCTCGACCTGACCCTCACGCAGATCGAGAAGACGCTCGGCCTGCCCGTGGGCCGGATCGGCATCGAGGCGCAGATCGAGAACGCCGCCGGACTGGTCAACGTCGACGCCATCGCGGCCGCCTCGCCCCGGGTCGAGACGATCGTCTTCGGCCCGGCGGACTTCATGGCCTCGATCAACATGAAGTCGCTGGTGGTCGGCGCGCTGATCCCGGAGTATCCGGGCGACCCGTACCACTACATCCTGATGCGGATCCTGATGGCCGCGCGGATGCACGACAAGCAGGCGATCGACGGCCCGTTCCTGCAGATCCGCGACGTGGACGGGTTCCGGGAGGTGGCGCGCCGCTCCGCCGCGCTCGGTTTCGACGGCAAGTGGGTGCTGCACCCGGGCCAGATCGAGGCGGCGAACGAGGTCTACTCACCGTCCCAGGAGGACTACGACCACGCCGAGCTGATCCTCGACGCGTACGAGTACTACACCTCGGAGGCCGGCGGCCGGCTCGGCGCGGTCATGCTCGGCGACGAGATGATCGACGAGGCGTCCCGCAAGATGGCCCTGGTCGTCTCGGCCAAGGGCCGGGCCGCGGGGATGGCGCGTACCTCCAGGTTCAGTCCGGCGGGCTGAGCCGGCCGGCCGGTGGGCGGAACCGACGGCGCGGCCGGGCCCGCGACGCCGAACCGGCGGCGCGGTCCGGCCCGGAGCCGACCCGCGCCGCCCTGGTGCCGGGTGCTCAATAGCCGCTGCCCGAACTGCTCGAGTTGATGGCCAGCACGATGATGACCACGTAGAAGGCGATCAGCAGTCCCAGGAGGCCGGTGAGGATCCAGCCGATGATGATGCCGGCGAGGGCCATACCGTCGCCCCCCTCGCCCCGCTCCCGGATCTGGCGCCGGGCGATGTGCCCGAGGATCGCGCCGACCGGTGCCGTGATGCAGGAGGCGATGCCGACGAGCGCGAGCACCAGCGACGCGATCGCCATGCCGTTGGTGGGCGGGTTGACCGGCGTGGTGGGGTAGCCGTAGGCGGGGTAACCGGACGCCGGGTAGCCGGAGGTCGGGTAGGCGGACGCCGGCTGGGCCTCCGCACCCGCCGGCTGGCCGCTGATCTGGTACGTCGGGTCGGGGTAGGCGGCGGCCGGCTGTGCCTCGGGCAGGCTGGCCGTCGGCTGGCCGGACGGGTAGCCGGCGGTCTGCTGCGGATCCGGGTAGGCCGGCGCCGGCTGCGGTGCCTGCCAGTTCGGATCGCTCCAGTTTCCGGGCTGCTGCGGATAGGTCATGAGGTTCTCCGTCTACGAGGGATGCGCCGTCAGGGTAGTCCGCGCTGTCAGGGGGCGGAGACCGCGCGGAGCGCGTCGGCGGCGGGCGCCGGTCCCGACCGGATGTCGTGGGGCGTTTCCGGCGGTGGTCCGCGCGGCAACCGGGCCGGGCGCCGGATGTTCCGGGCGGAAGGTCCGACCACCGTTCCCGGGGAGGCCCGGGCGAGGAGGCGGCGGAAACCGGGCCGGGGCCTGGGGCGGCGCGTTGCCCGGGCCAGCCGAACCGGGCAGGATCGCGGCATGGCATTCGACGCGCGCGCCGGGGACCGGTCCGGCAGCCGGTCCCGGCGAAACGCCACGCGCCCCGCGCTGGCCCGCCGCAACCGCATCGTCCCGCAGAGCGCCGATCCGGCGGACAACGACCAGCCACTTGCCGAGGAGGAGCCGGTCACCATGCGCCTGGACGGCCGGGTCGCGCTGGTCACCGGCGCCGGCAGCCCGGACGGCATCGGCTACGCCACGGCGCGACGGCTGCGCGACCTGGGCGCCCGGGTCGCCATCGTCTCGACGACGCGGCGCATCCACGAGCGCGCCACCGAGCTCGGCGTGACGGGGTTCGTGGCCGACCTGACCGACGAGGCCGAGGTCGGCGCGCTCGCCGACGCGGTGGCCGAGCAGCTCGACGAGGTGGAGGTGCTGGTCAACAACGCCGGCCTGGCGAGCCGGGCGAGCCCGGAGGTGCTACGCCCGGTCGCCCAGTTGAGCTACGACGAGTGGCACGGCGAGATCGAACGCAACCTCACCACGGCCTTCCTCTGCAGCCGGGCGTTCATCGGCGGCATGGCCGAGCGGGGCTGGGGCCGGATCGTCAACCTCGCGGCCACGTCGGGGCCGGTGAACGCGCTGCCGACCGAGGCGGCGTACGCCGCCGCGAAGGCCGGCGTGGTCGGCCTCACCCGGGCGCTGGCGATGGAGATGATCGCCGACGGGGTCACGGTGAACGCGGTGGCGCCGGGCACGATCTACACGGCCGCGTCCACGATGGCCGAGCTCAAGCAGGGGCTCGGTACGCCGGTCGGCCGTCCCGGTACGCCGGACGAGGTGGCCGCGGCCATCGCCTTCCTCTGCTCGCCCGCCGCCTCGTACATCACCGGCCAGATGCTGGTGGTCGACGGCGGCAACAGCGTACGGGAGGCGCAGTACCGCTAGTCGAGGCCTGCGTCGAGGCACCGGCCGGACGAGACAGGTCTTAGACCCGTTTCGTCCGGCTCGCCCCCGTGCGCCGTGCCAGGGTGCCGGGTTCGCGTACCAGTGCGGGCCGAGTTCCAGGCGGCGTCCGGTTTGGGCAGTTCTGCCGATCGACAGGCCCCGGCCCGGGCTGGTTCCCTCAGCTCAGGGGGATGCTCGTCGGGAGCACCGGCCGGGGCGGGCCACGGTTCCGGCGGCGAGCCCCCGGGCGACGCGGTCGGCGACGGTGCCATCGCCGGCCACCCGCGACGGTCGACGTGGAGGGCGCGCGAGCTCCGGCGCGTCCTCCACCCCGTCGCCCGCGCGGCCCGTACCGGGGGCGGCCCGTCCGTCTCCGGCTCTCACGCGGCCCATGCCGGGGCGGCCGGCACGGCCCCGGCCGCCTGTCCGCTCAGTACGTGCCGGCGCCGCCGTCCGAACCGGCCCAGATCAGTACCGCGATCCAGGCGCAGCAGGCGGCGAGGTAGAGGCCGGTGAAGACGTAGCCCAGCACCAGCCCCCAGAGCGCCAGTTGGCCGCCCTGCTCGCCGGTCTGCCGGATCTGCCGCCGGGCGAGGTGCCCGAGCACGATGCCGACCGGCGCGAAGACGAACGCGAAGACCAGCGACAGGATCGCCATGATGTTGGTGCCGCGGGGCGGTCCGCCGTAGCCGTACTGGCCGTACTGCCCGGGGTGGCTGGGCTGGCCACCCCACTGGCCGGGCTGGCCGCCGTACTGGCCGGGCTGTCCGTACTGGCCGGGTTGACCGCCGTACTGGCCCGGCTGACCGTACTGGCCGGGCGGGCCGTAACCGGGCTGCGACTGCTCGCCGGGCGGCTGCGGGGGCGTGCCCGGGTCGGGGCCGTACGGGTGTTCACCCCGCTGTGGACCCTGCGGGTTCTGAGGTTCGCCCGGCTCTGGGTAGCTCATCGCATTTGTCCTCCTTGCCGGGACGGTACCGGGCGCGGTGAAGCTTTTCACAGCAGATGTATGGACTGGTCACCTTGGCGGCGCCGGAAGCTGGGGCCGATACTGACCCAACGTTTGGTTACCCGTCAGTAGGCGGTACGGACCCAGGGAGGTCGCCATGGCCAGACTCGCCCAGACGCCCGGCCTGACCGATGTGCAGCGATCGATCCTGGAGACCGTGCGGGAGTTCACCGACAAGGAGATCATCCCGCACGCGCAGCGGCTGGAGCGCGCCGACGAGTACCCGGCCGACATCGTCGACGGGATGCGGGAGATGGGCCTCTTCGGCCTCACCATCGACGAGGAGTACGGCGGGCTCGGCGAGTCGCTGCTCACCTACGCCCTGGTCGTCGAGGAGCTCTCCCGGGGCTGGATGTCGATCTCCGGCATCGTCAACACGCACTTCATCGTCGCGTACCTGGTCTCCCAGCACGGCTCGGCGGAACAGCGGGAACGGCTGCTGCCCCGGATGGCGACCGGCGAGATGCGCGGCGCCTTCTCCATGTCCGAGCCGGGCTGCGGCTCCGACGTCGCGGCGATCCGTTCCCGGGCCGTACGCGACGGCGAGAACTTCGTACTCGACGGCCAGAAGATGTGGCTCACCAACGGCGCGTACTCCTCGGTCGTCGCCACCCTGGTCCGCACCGACACGGGCGCCGACTCGGTCTACGGCAACATGACCACCTTCCTGGTCGAGAAGGAGCCGGGCTTCGGCGAGACCCGCCCCGGACTCACCATCCCGGGCCGGATCGAGAAGATGGGCTACAAGGGCGTCGAGACCACGGAGATGATCCTCGACGGCGTCGTCGTGCCCGCCACGGCCGTGCTCGGGGGCGTGCCGGCGGGCCTCGGCCGCGGCTTCTACCAGATGATGGACGGCATCGAGGTGGGGCGGGTCAACGTCGCCGCCCGCGCCTGCGGGATCTCGCTGCGGGCGTTCGAGCTCGCCGTCGGCTACGCGCAGCAGCGCCAGACCTTCGGCAAGCCGCTCGCCGGGCACCAGGCGATCGCCTTCAAGCTCGCCGAGATGGGTACGAAGATCGAGGCCGCGCACGCGCTGATGGTCAACGCCGCCCGGCTGAAGGACGCCGGGGCGCGCAACGACGTCGAGGCCGGCATGGCCAAGCTGCTCGCCTCCGAGTACTGCGCCGAGGTGGTGCAGGAGGCATTCCGCATCCACGGTGGGTACGGCTACTCGAAGGAGTACGAGATCGAGCGGCTGATGCGGGAGGCGCCGTTCCTGTTGATCGGCGAGGGAACCTCGGAGATCCAGAAGACCATCATCTCCCGGGGCCTGCTCAAGGAGTACCGCCTGCCGTAGGCGCCGGGGGACGACCGGTCAACTGCGGGAGAGGCTCCCGACGGCCCGCTCGACCGCCAGGCACCGGTCCTCGACGTACTCGACGCCGGCCTCCTCGGCGATCCGGCGCGCCTGCGGCGAGACGATGTCGAGCTGCAACCACACGGCCGGCGCGCCGATCGCCACCGCCTCCCGGACGACCTCCACCGCCTCCTCGGCGGGACGGAACACGTTGACGAGGTCGACCGGGTGCGGGATGTCCGCGAGCGAACGGTAGACCCGCTCGCCGAAGAGCTCGTCGGCGTACGGGTTGACCGGGGTGATCCGCCAGCCGTACCGCTGCATCTGGGCCGGGACCGAATGCGCGGCCTTGCGCGGGTCGCGCGAGGCGCCGACCACCGCGATCGTCGCGGCGCCGGCCAGGATCTGCTGAGGTGTCCGCACCCGCCGACTGTAGCTCCGCGGCTCGACGGGCGGCCGGGCCGCGATCGTGCGGGCCGGAGGCCGGTCCGGTCAGAGCAGGGTGAGCTGCTCGGGCCCGGGCGTGGGCTCCGGTACGTCGCGAGCGGTCCCGGGCTCCGCCCGGTTCAGCCCGTAGCGCCGGGCCGCCATCCGCACCCGGGCCACCACCTCGCGCTGGTGGCTCTGCGGTTGGTACGAGCCGGTGCCGAAGAGTTCGCGGTAACGGGGTACGAGCCGAGGGAACTCCCGACCCAGCCAGCCCGCGTACCACTCCCGCGCGCCGGGACGCAGGTGCAGCGGGAGGGGCGTGACGCTGACCGCCCCGGAGGCCGCGATGGCCGCGACGGTCTCCTCGATGGAGTCGTCGGTGTCGGTGAGCCCGGGCAGGATCGGCGCCATCAGCACGCCGACCCGGAAACCGGCGTCGGTGAACCGGCGTACGGCGTCCAGCCGCCGCCGCGGGCTGGGCGTACCGGACTCGACCGAGCGCCACAGCCGCTCGTCGACGAAGCCGACGGAGAACGAGAGGCTCACCCGGGTCACCTCGGCGGCCTGCCGCAGCAGCGGCAGGTCACGCAGGATCAGGGTGCCCTTGGTGAGGATCGAGAACGGGTTGGCGAAGTCGCGCAGCGCGGTCAGGATCGGCGGCATGAGCCGGTAGCGCCCCTCGGCGCGCTGGTAGCAGTCGACGTTGGTACCCATCGCGATGTGTTCGCCCCGCCACTTGCGGGCGCCCAGCTCCCGCCGTACCAGCTCGCCCGCGTTGACCTTGACGACCACCTTGGTGTCGAAGTCCCGCCCGGCGTCCAGGTCGAGGTAGGTGTGGGTGTTGCGGGCGAAGCAGTTGTGGCTGACCACGCCGTTGGCGACGAAGTCGCCGGTCCCGGTGGTGATGTCGTAGAGCGGCAGGTCCAGGCCCAGTGGTTCGATCGACGACACCCGCAGGTCGCCGTCGCTCCCGATCGCCGCGCCGTCGATCCGGAGCCTCCGGCCCGTCGCGGGGTCGGTCCGGTGGACGAAGCGGAGGCGTTCCCGCAGCCCGCCGCTCAGCCGCACCACCCGCGCCCCGTCCGGCGAGCGCTCGTCCTCCAGCGCCGCCTCGAAGCCGGCGGCGTGCAGCGCCGCCGTCGTCTCTTCGAGGAGCAGGTCGTCGCCGGCGGCGACGCGTACGGTCCCGTCGGCGCCGCCCCTGACGTCGAAGATCCCGGCGAGGAAGCCCAGCCGCCACCCCTCGGACGGCTCCTCCGGCCGGGCGACGAGCTCCCGGATCCTCACCACGTCCGCCACCTTCGAGGTCCGGATCGCGTGGCGCTCCCGACGGGCGGCGCCCGCCGGGCCGGGCCGGGCGGACGCCACCTGGACGCCCACGTTGCCGAGGTACCGCCGGACCCGGTCGACCACCTCGCGGTCGGCCAGCGCCAGGCGGAACCGGTGGACCCTGCCGTAGCTGTAGGCGTACGAGGCGAGGATCCCCTCGCCCCGGATCGTGCCGGCGAGGTAGCCGCGCTGGTACTCCGCGCTCTCCTTGGGCGGTGCGGCGAGCCCGCCCACGCCCATGAGCCGCTGCCCCCTGGTCAGGTGCGGTCGCCGCGTGCCGTCGGGGTGGTCCGTCACGTGCTTCCAGCCGCCGGGGGTGAGAAACCGGTGGTCCCCGCTCGCCACCAGGCTGGTGCCGTCGGCGAGGGTGATCCGGTATGCCGGTTTCACCGTCGACCAGTGCGCCAGCACCTCGGTCGGCACGTAGCGGCGGTGGGCGCCCGACCCGGCGGTCCCGTAGATCCGGTCGCCGACCCGGAGGTCGGCGAGCGGCTTCGTCCGGCCGTCGGCCATGAGGATGGGCGTGTCGCCGGAGAGGCAGTAACTGCACGCGTGGGTGCAGCCACGGTACGGGTTGACCGTCCAGTCGAACGGCACGCGGGAGGCGCCGGGCACCCGGTTGATGATCGACTTGGCGCGTACCTCGTAGAAGGTCATCCCGGCGAAGTCGGGCGTGTCGAACGTCCTGACCACGGCGTCGGGCAGCGCCAGCGGCAGGGATGGCGCTGCCGCCGGCGCCGCCACGGAGACTCCCTGGTCGGGGGGAGCCGACAGGTTGTCCCATCGCACGGCACGATTCGAACACGCGTACGAGAAAATGGCAAGCCGGCGCGGCGGTCGCGGCCGGACGGCACCCCGGCCGACACCCGTGACGTGCGCCGCGACATCTCGGGGCCGTGACGTGCGCCGGGACACGTCGGGGCAGCCCCGGGCCGGGGCGCGGCATCATTGCCCGGTGGACGTGACGGACCTCGAGCCGCACCGGGGCGAGCTGGTGGCGTACTGCTACCGGATGCTCGGCTCGTTCCACGAGGCCGAGGACCTGGTGCAGGAGACGATGCTGCGCGCCTGGCGGGCCCGGGACCGCTACGACCCCGCGCGCGCCTCCGTACGGACCTGGCTGTACCGGATCGCGACCAACGCCTGCCTGACCGCGCTGGAGGGACGGCCCCGGCGGCCGTTGCCGTCCGGGCTGGGCGCGCCCAGCGAGGATCCCCGGGCGGCGCTCACGCCGGCGTTCGACATCCCCTGGCTCCAGCCGTTTCCCGATCCGCGGTTGGACGCGGAGGCGCGGGCCGACATGCGGCTGGCGCTGGTCGTGGCGATGCAGGTCCTGCCGCCACGGCAGCGGGCCGTGCTCGTGCTCCGCGAGGTGCTGGAGTTCACCGCCGCCGAGGTCGCCGACCAGCTGGGGACCACGGTGCCGGCCGTCAACAGCGCCCTCCAGCG
The DNA here is from genome assembly GCF_040676675.1 of Micromonospora sp. NPDC049559. NCBI lineage: Bacteria > Bacillati > Actinomycetota > Actinomycetes > Micromonosporales > Micromonosporaceae > Micromonospora > Micromonospora sp. NPDC049559. The sequence continues at coordinate 47,498 of NZ_JBFAPK010000032.1, forward strand.
GGCCCGCGCCGCCCTGCGGACCGCGGGGGACGTGGGCGAGGTCACCGAGCCGGACGATCCCGAGGTGCGCGGGGCCGTCGAACGGTACCTGCGGGCGTTCCAGGCGGCCGACGTCACCGCGCTCGTGCGACTGCTCACCGACGACGCCGTGCTGGAGATGCCGCCGGTGCCGCTCTGGTACCGAGGCCGCCGCGACTACGGCCTGTTCATGAGCCGCGTGTTCGAGACGCGCGGGACGGACTGGGGGGTGCGCCGGCTGACCGCCAACGGGCAGCCCGCGTTCGCCGCGTACGCGCCGGAGCCCGGTGGCGGCCACCGCCGGCTGCACACGCTCCAGGTCCTCACGGTGGTCGGCGGGCGGGTCGCGCGCAACGTGGTGTTCGCCGATCCCCGCGTGTTCCAGGCGTTCGACCTGCCCGAACGGATCCCCGTCGACGATTTTTCCCGGCAGCGATGAGTCCGGCCGGTGCCGCCGGTACGTACCGGCGAGCATCGAGCGACAGGAGAACCATCGTGAGCGTCATCGTCATCGAGTTCGTCACCCTGGACGGGATCGTCTCCGACCCGGACGGCCGCGGAGGCACACCGACCGGCGGCTGGGCGTTCCGCCACGGCCCCGAGACGGTAGCCGGCGACAAGTTCCGGCTCGGCAGCATCCTGGACGACGGGGTCCTGCTGCTGGGGCGGAGGACCTGGCAGCTGTTCTCGCGGCTCTGGCCCGCGCGCGAGGACCCGTTCTCGGTACGGATGAACGCCGTGCCGAAGCTGGTCGCCACCCGTACGCTGACCGGCACGTCGGCGTGGGCGAACTCGCGGATCGTCGACGGCGATCTCGTGGACGCCGTCAGGCGCGAGCGGCGCGACGTGATCGTCACGGGCAGCCTCGGGGTGGTGCGGACGCTCATGGCCGAGGACCTGGTCGACGAGTACCGGCTGCTGACCTTCCCCACGGTCCTCGGCACCGGCGAGCGGTTGTTCTCCCCCGGCGGCGGGCCCACGTACCTGGAGTGCCGGTCGGCCGAGCGGGTGGGTGCCGCCGTCCTCGCCCGCTACGGCCGGGCGGCGCGCTGACGGTCGCCTGGTAGGACCGCCGACGACCGCATCCAGGTCCTCGATGAGCCGCGCGCCTCGACCTTCGGTACCGACGCCCGCCCGGGGGCCGGTCCCGCGGGTCGGGGCGGGTCAGCTCGCCGGCGGTCCGCTGCTCTCGCGGCGGACCAGCTCGGCGTCGACGTGCTCGACGTCCGGGGCGTCCCCGGAGGGCTCCAGCGCGAGGCTCATGGCGCGGGCGCCCATGTCCGCCAGGGGCAGGCGCACGGTGGTGAGCGCCGGGGTGACGTCGCGGGCGATCGGCATGTCGTCGAAGCCGATCACGCTGATCCGGCCCGGCACGCCGATGCCCCGCTCGCGCAGCAGGGCGAGCGCGCCGACCGCCATCGAGTCGTTGAGCGCGGCGATGGCGGTGATCTCCGGCGCCGCGTCGAGCAGGGCCGCCGTGGCGGCGGTACCGCCGGCCCGGTCGAAGCCCGCGTAGACGATCCGGCTCGCCGGCAGCTCGACGCCGTGCTCGGCGGCGGCGCGGCGCAGCCCGGCCAGCCGGTCGGTGGTGGTGGTGAGGTGCTCCGGTCCGGCGATCACGCCGAGGTTCCGGTGGCCGAGGGAGAGCAGCTCGCCGCCCATGAGGTAGCCGCCGGTCTCGTTGGCCGGGATGACCGCGTGGCCGGTGTGGTCGTGCCGGCCGATCACCGCGACGTGCCCGCCCGTGGCCTGGTACACCCGCAGCTTCGCGTCGAGCGTGCGGGTGAACTCCTCGTCGTGGTACCCGGAGCCGGTGAGGATGATCGCCGCGACCTGGTGCGCCCGGAGCAGCTCGACGTACTCCAGCTCCTTGTCCGGGTCGCGGTACGTGTTGCAGATGATCACGAGCCGGCCGTGCTGGGTGGCGACGCGTTGCAGGCCGCGGGTGATCTCGGCGAAGTACGGGTCGGAGACGTCGTGCACGATCACGCCGACGGCGCTGCGGTGGGAGCGGGCGAGGGACTGGGCGTGCGCGTTCGGGACGTACTGAAGCTCCTCGACGGCGGCGAGCACCCGCTCGCGCAGCGCCTCGGTCACCGGCTTGGGGCTGCCGTTGATGATCCTGGACGCGGTGGCGGGCGAGACTCCCGCGCGACGGGCGACATCCGCCAAGGTGGCCATCGATCCAGCCCTTCCCGCCGGGCCCGCTCCGCGCGAGCCTTGGAAAACACGGCATGGTGCCGGCAGTCGGATGTTGGTGAGGATAGCGCGCGGGGCCGAGCACCCTTGCTCAAGCCGGCGGCGTCTTAGTAGTGTGCGCGGGAAAGCGCTTACCTGCCGCCCGGGGCGGTAGTCGACGAGCGGTAGTCGATCAGCCTGAGGAGGCGACGGCATGGCCCGTACCACGATCGGGATCGTGCTCAACGGCGTGACCGGCCGGATGGGGTACCGGCAGCACCTGGTCCGTTCCCTGCTGGCCATCCGCGAGCAGGGTGGCCTCCCGCTCGCCGACGGCAGCCGGCTGTGGCCGGAGCCGATCCTGGTCGGGCGCAGCGAGGCCAAGCTGCGCGACATCGCCGAGCGGCACGGGCTGACCGAGTGGAGCACCGACCTGCCCGCGACGCTGGCCCGGCCCGACGTGCGGATCTACTTCGACGCGCAGGTGACCGCGCAGCGGGAGAAGGCGCTGAAGCTCGCGATCGAGGCCGGCAAGCACATCTACACCGAGAAGCCGACCGCCGAGGACCTGGCCGGCGCGGTCGAACTGGCCCGGCTCGCCGACGCCGCCGGCGTCAAGCACGGCGTCGTGCAGGACAAGCTCTTCCTGCCCGGCCTGCGCAAGCTGGACCGGCTGGTGAAGGGCGGCTTCTTCGGCCGCATTCTCTCCGTACGCGGGGAGTTCGGGTACTGGGTCTTCGAGGGCGACTGGCAGGCCGCCCAGCGTCCCTCGTGGAACTACCGCGCCGCCGACGGCGGAGGCATCGTGGTCGACATGTTCCCGCACTGGCACTACGTGCTGGAGCAGATCTTCGGCCGGGTCACCGCGGTCACCGCGCACGTGACCACGCACATTCCGCGGCGCTGGGACGAGCAGGGCGAGCCGTACGACGCCACGGCCGACGACGCCGCGTACGGCATCTTCGAGATCGACGCCCCGACGGGCCCGATGGTCGCGCAGATCAACTCGTCCTGGGCGGTCCGGGTCTACCGGGACGAACTGGTCGAGTTCCAGGTCGACGGCGTCGAGGGCAGCGCCGTGGCCGGGCTGCGCAACTGCCGCGTCCAGCACCGGGCCGCCACCCCGAAGCCGGTGTGGAATCCGGACCTGCCCGCGACCGAGGACTTCCGCTCGCAGTGGCAGGCGGTCCCGGACAACGAGGAGTTCGACAACGGCTTCAAGGCCCAGTGGGAGCTGTTCCTGCGGCACGTGGTCGAGGAGACGCCGTACAGCTGGGACCTCTGGGCCGGCGCCCGGGGCGTACAGCTCGCCGAGCTGGGCCTCCGGTCGGCGCGCGAGGGGCGCCGGATCGAGGTACCGGAGCTGACCGGCAAGGACGCCCGGTGAGCGGCCCGGCGGCCCGGTTCGGGGGCGGCCCGGCGGCCCGGTTCGCCTTCAACCAGGCGACCGCGAAGTACTGGCCGATGGAGGAGCTGGTCGCCGGCTGCGTGGACGCCGGCGTCGGCGGGGTGGGCCTGTGGCGGGAGGAGACCGCCGCGTACGGGGTGGAGAAGACCGCGGCGCTCGTCCGGGACGCCGGGCTCGCGGTGACCTCGCTCTGCCGGGGTGGTTTCTTCAACAGCCCCGACTGGTACGACGAGAACCGCCGCGCCATCGACGAGGCGGCCACGCTCGGCGCCCCGGTACTGGTGCTCGTCTCCGGCGGGCTCCCGCCGGGCAGTCGGGACGTGGACGCCGCGCGCGCCCACGTCGGCGAGGCCGTCGGCGAGCTGGTACCGCACGCGCTCGCGGCCGGGGTACGGCTGGCCATCGAGCCGCTGCACCCGATGTTCTGCTCCGACCGGTGCGTCGTCTCCAGCCTCGGGCAGGCGCTGGACCTGGCCGAGCCGTACCCGGCCGAGGCGGTCGGCGTGGTGGTCGACACGTACCACGTCTGGTGGGACGACCAGGTCTGGACGCAGATCGACCGGGCCGGCCGGGCGGGGCGGATCGCCTGCTTCCAGGTCGCGGACTGGATCACGCCGCTGCCCGAGGGAGTCCTGCTCGGCCGGGGGCTGCCCGGCACGGGCTGCGTCGAGCTGCGCCGCTTCCGGGAGGCGGTCGACGCGGCCGGTTACCGGGGCCCCGTCGAGGTGGAGGTCTTCCACGCGGACGTCTGGGCCCGGCCGGGCCGGTCGGTGCTCGACGAGTCGCTCGCCGGTTACCTGGACCACGTCGCCTGAGCGCCGACCGGCCGGCCGGGGCAGGATGGGGGCATGGAGACGTCCACATTCGTCTACGACGGCGACTGCGCGTTCTGCACCTCGTGCGCCGAGTTCGTCAACCGCCGCATCCCCACCGGGGCGCGGGTGGTGCCGTGGCAGTTCAGCGACCTGGACGCGCTCGGCCTGACGGTCGAGGAGTGCGAGGCGGCCGTGCAGTGGGTGGGTACGGACGGCAGTCGGGCCGCCGGGCCGGACGCGATCGCGTACCTGCTCGCGTCCAGCCGGCCGGTCTGGCGGGCGGCCGGCGGGCTGCTGCGGCTGCCGCCCGTACGGGCGCTGGCCTGGCCGCTCTACCGCTGGGTGGCCCGCAACCGGCACCGGATGCCCGGCGGTACGGCCGCCTGCGCCCTGCCGCAGGCCACCCGCGAGCGGCTCTACGGTACGGCCGCCGCCCCGGCCGGCGGCACGTCCCCGACCACCGGCGCCGGGGCGGCCTCGACGGCTGGTGTCGCGGCGGAATCGGCGGCCGGCGGTGCCGCGACGGGTCCCGCGCCGGCCGCCGGAGCCTGAGGGACCGCCGGCTCCCGCCCGGCCACCGGCTCCCCGTCGACGGCCGGGGTGGCGTGCTGGCGGAGCGGCCGGCGGCACCATTCGACCGGGCGGACCCGCTCCAGGGGCAGGAAGCTCGTCATCGCCACCAGGTGCGGGGCGAACGAGATCGTGATGGTCGCGATCGTGACCACGTGGAACGAGTAGAAGAAGCCGACCACGGCCAGGCGCCAGCGCGCCGGCACGACGAAGACCAGGGGGCTCAACAGCTCGAACGCGATAATGCCGAACTGCGCGGCGATCAGCAGGTGCGGCACCTGGGCGATCAGGTCGGCGAGTTCGGTGCCCCGGCGGATGATGGCGCGGGCGAGGACCGAGCCGACCATCCAGCCCGGACCACCGAAGCGCAGCTTGGCCCAGGCGGCGAGGAAGTACGTGCAGACCACGGCGATCTGGGTGACCCGCAGCGCCCAGCCGCCGGCCTCCGTGAGCGTACGGTCGCCGTGCCGGGCGCGCCCCGCCGTGGGCAGTACCGCCAGGGCGACGAGGAAGCCGAACCGGTCGTGGTCGACCTTTCCGTAGCTCATCGCGATGATCATCCACTCGAAGTAGAGCAGGAAGACGGCCCAGCCCAGCGCCCGGGGCGCGCGACCGGTCACGGCCGCCAGGCTGAGCACCAGCAGCGCCCAGAAGATGCCGTTCACCAGCAGCGGGGTCGGGGTGGGCAGCGGGAGCAGCCGGCCGATCAGCAGCGGCTGGTACAGCTCGCCGGGAACGCTGCCGTGGGTCCGCACCCAGGGCGTGAAGACCACCAGGTCGGCGGCGACGAAGAGGTAGACCAGCGTGCGGAAGGCGGCGACCCGGCCACGCGGTACCGGCTCGGTCAGCCAGCGGCTCGCCCCGCTCAGGATGCCCGCCACGACACCACCGTCTCGTCCGAGCTGCGGCCGGTGGGCCGGCCACCCTGGATGTCGTACCAGCGGATCACGATGCGGACCTCGACGAGCGCGGGCGCGGCGGGGTGGCGCTGGGCGTAGGCGTCGGCGACCTCGCGCAGCAGCGCGGGATCGGCGGCGTACCGGCCCTGCTGCCCCTCGATCTCGGCCCGGCGGATGCCGGTGCTCGCCTCGTCGAGCGGGACCATGGCGCCGGTCGTGTCGACGCCCTCCACCCGGGTGTCCGGTGCGGGGTCGTTGGGCGGGTTGGAGCCGGCGTACATGCGGAACGGGCCGAACGGAAAGTCGTCGTCCTGCCCCCACAGCGTGCCCGCGAGCAGCAGCGCCGCGGCGAGCACCGTGCCGAGTACCCGGACTGCCCGGCCGCGGCGTGTCAAGGTATCCATCGGGTGGACCATACTGGGTATCCAACGCCCGCGGTTCCCCGATCGGTCCCGTCTGGGATCTCTGCCAGGCCCCGTCCCGTCCGGGCTCTGGTGACCGGAGCGGGGGAGGGGCGGCGCGGCGGACTTCGGCCGGTACGGCGAGGGGCCGGACCCCGTCGGGTCCGGCCCCTCGCCGTGTCTTTCGCCCCGAAGTGGGGCGGCTGGCCGTGGTCAGTGGTTGTGGCTGGCCAGCTGCTTGCGTACGTCTTCCATGTCGAGCGCCTCGACCTGCTCGATCAGCGACTCGAGGGCCGACTCCGGCAGCGCGCCCGGCTGCGCGAAGACGATCACTCCGTCCCGGATCGCCATGATCGTGGGGATCGACCGGATGTCGAACTTGGCGGCGAGCTCCTGCTGGGCCTCGGTGTCGACCTTGCCGAAGACGATGTTCTCGTGCTTCTGGGAGGAACGCTCGTAAACCGGGGCGAACCGCAGACACGGGCCGCACCAGCTTGCCCAGAAGTCGACCAGGACGATGCCGTCCTGGGCGGTCACCTCGTCGAAGTTGGCCGTGGTCAGCTCAACGGTCGCCATTGATCTCTCCGATCACCGGGATTGCCTACGCTTGCAAGAACCGTCTCACCCCATCGGGAATTCCCGGGTGGCTACCGGCGAAACGCCCACGGTGGCCCGCGTCACCCGCTCGCGGGTAATCGACGTCAATCCTTGCGCTGATCCTTATCGGTCAAAAGTACAGGTTCTTAACTGATCACCCTTCGTGATGGGAGCGTTTCCAGGCGATTTCCCGCCCTGACCTGCTACTCCCGGGTAATTCGCAGGTTGACGGCGCGGGAGGAGCGGCGTAACGAACGGTTACGAGCCGGTCGACTCTCACGTTAAGTAGTGTCACAAAAAAATAACTGTGACCGCTGTCTCTGGTCAGACTCTTCTGTGAACGATGATCGTCGGGCAGAATCTTCCCCATCAGAGCGTGGGCGGCGGGTGCCGGGGAGGGCCCCGCCGCTCATTGCGTCCGGCCACGTTTCGCGGCCCGCCCGCGCCGGTGAGCCCACCTGGCGACCGCCCCTCGCGATTCCCCGCGCGGGTGACCGGGTTCGGCCCGGTTCCGCCCCCGTACCAGCGGCGATCCGTCATACGGCATGCTGGCCCGTACTCCATTGCCGCTTGTCGAAGGGGCACGACGATGCAGTTCGGGCGCTACTACGAGGAGTTCGAGGTCGGTGCCGTCTACCGGCACTGGCCGGGCAAGACCGTCACGGAGTACGACGACCACCTCTTCTGCCTGCTCACCATGAACCACCATCCGCTGCACCTGGACGCGCACTACGCGGAGACGAACAGCCAGTTCGGGCGCAACGTGGTGGTCGGCAACTACATCTACTCGCTGCTGCTCGGCATGTCGGTACCGGACGTCAGCGGAAAGGCCATCGCCAACCTGGAGGTCGAGTCGCTGCGGCACGTGGCGCCCACCTTCCACGGCGACACGATCTACGGCGAGACGACCGTCCTCGACAAGCGGGAGTCGGGCTCGAAGCCCGACCGGGGGGTCGTCACGGTCGAGACCCGGGGCTACAAGCAGGACGCCACCCTGGTCTGCGTCTTCCGCCGCCGGGTGATGGTGCCGAAGCGGGAGTACGCGGCCGCGGCGGCCCCGGCCGGCGTCGACCCCGAACGGCCGAGCTTCCCCGAGCCGGGCCTGCCCGAGCAGCGGGGCACGACCCAGCCCGGGTAGCGGCAGCCGACACCCGCGGCACCGCCGCCCGGCCACCGATCCGGGGCCCCGGCGAGCGCGCCTCCCGGCTCCGGGGCGCGCCTGGGCTTCCGGCCCTCCCGGTCCTTCCGGCGCTCGCGGCGGGATGGCCGGTCCGGGCTCGGCGCGACTCGGCCTGATCGCCGAGGTCCGGACCTTATGCTGGCCGCGGGAGGTCTCGATGAGCCACTCCGCCGCCGGAGAACCGCCCACCGCCGCCCGGCGCGTCGCGCCGGTGCCCCTCGACGGGTACTCGGCGTCGGAGTGGGAGCTGCTCATCCGCCTGCCCGCCCGGGTCATCGTCGCGGCCACCCGTGCGGAGCCGGGCCGCCCCTCACGCGGCGTGGGGGAGGGGCTCGCCGGGCTCGCGGGCGTGGCCGCCGGCCGGGGGCACGACAGCGACCTGGTCCGGGCGGTGGTCGCCGCGATCTACGCGCAGCCGGACGACGGCCGGCCGGACGGCGTACCGGCGCTGGACCGGGTGCACGGGCTGATGGGGCTGCTCACCTCGTGCCGGGACGCCGCGCGGCTGCTCGCCGACCGCGCCGATCCGGCCGACTCGGCCGCCTACCGGCAGTGGCTCCAGTCGGTCGCCGCGCGGGTCTGCCGGGCCGGCCGGACCGAGCCCCCGGCCGCCGCCGGTCCGCCCGTCGACACCGCGGCGCGGCGGCGCTTCCTGGAGCTGCTCGGCGAGGCGCTGGGGCTGCGCTGACCCGGCCGTACGCTGCCCGTACCCTCTCTAGACCGTGGAGGTTGAGCAGGTCGGCGTCGGGCCGTGGCCGGGCGAGCCACCGACCGACCCGCGGTACGACCCGGAGCTGCTTCGCGACGGCGACCGGCGCAACGTGGTGGACCGCTACCGGTACTGGCGGCGCGAGGCGGTCGTCGCCGACCTCGACCGGCGCCGGCACGACTTCCACGTCGCGATCGAGAACTGGCAGCACGACTTCAACATCGGGACGGTCGTCCGCAACGCCAACGCCTTCCTCGCCGCCGAGGTGCACATCGTCGGCCGCCGGCGGTGGAACCGGCGCGGGGCGATGGTGACCGACCGGTACCAGCACGTGCGGCACCACGAGACGATCGAGGAGTTCCTGGCCTGGTCGCGCGGGGATGACCTGCCGATCGTCGGCATCGACAACCTGCCCGGGTCGCGACCGATGGAGTCGGTGGTGCTGCCCCGCCGGTGCGTACTGCTCTTCGGGCAGGAGGGGCCGGGGCTCTCCGCGCCGGCCCGCGCGGCCTGTGCCGAGATCTTCTCGATCGCACAGTACGGCTCGACCCGCTCGATCAACGCGGGCGTCGCGAGCGGGATCGCCATGCACGCCTGGATCCGGGCCCACGCCGGTCCGCCCCCGGACTGACCCCCGACCGGGTGATCCCGGGCCTCGCGGAGCCGGCCCCGCACCGCCCCTGCCGATCGGCGCCGGGCTGCGGCAGATGACCGAAAAGGCCGGTTCGCTTGACTGCCGGATGGGACCCGGGGACCGTTGGTGCGTGGGTGTTGCGGTGAGTTGTCCCCGATGCGGCGGCCGGGTACGGGCGCCGGACCTGATGCACACCGAGTGGCGCTGCGCGGACTGCGGGCCGGTGCCGCCGCTGCACGTGGCCGAGCACGTCGGTCCCGAGATCGTCGCCAGCGCGGCGGAACGGGTCACCGAGGGGTGCGAGGGCGCGGGCCGCCCGTCGGTACCGCTCTGGTGCCTCTGGCCGTTGCCCCCGGGCTGGACGATGACCGGTGTGGCCTGGGCCGGTGACGACCGCACGGGGACGCGCGCGACCGCCGTGGCCTGCAGCGGGCCCGCCCCGCTCAGCGGCGGCCCGGCCGACCTGGTACTGGTCGCCGAGGAGCCCGGCGTGGGGCTCGGTACCCGCTTCGCCGGCATCCCCGGACCGGATCCGGGTCCGCTGCTCACGCACCTGCTGGCCGAGCCGGCGCCGGGCCGGGGCGAGCAGCCGGCGCACGCGAAGATCCGCGTCGGAGGTCGCCCGACTCCACTGTGGTCGGTAAAATCTCCGACAGACCGGAGCGCGTACGCCGGCGAGGCTCGGGGAATGTGGCTCTATGCGATAACCTGGCCATCGAGCGCGGGCTACCTCCTCGCGGAAGACGTCGTCCTGCACGACTTGACCGAGTGGTTGCCGCCCGAGCTCGTCTACGGTGCACCCTCTCCGTACCTACGCGGGCAGGCCTGATCAGCCGATCGGCGTAGGCGGGAAACGCATCCAGTTGATTCACGGTAAGACGTACGACTGATACTCTGGGTACTGCTGCGGTACGGAACCCGGCGCCGCGCGGAGGGGATGGCCCATAATGGTCAAGAAGGTCCTCACCTGGGGCGGAATCGCCTTCCTGATCTTCTTCATTGCGTTCCGGCCGAACTCCGCCGCTGACGTCTTCAAGTCGTTGGGTGGCGGCATCGTCGACATCGCACAGGGCTTCGGCGACTTCTTCACCAGCCTCGTAGCCTAACCGCCGATGGGTACACCGTCCGGCGAGCCCCCCGAGCCCGAGGATTCCGAGCGGCAGCGCCGGGAGCGGGACACCGAACCGATTCCCCGCATCCGGCCGGACGACGCCTCGCCCTACCCCGACGCTCCCTCCTATTCGGACCAGCCGCCCTACACCGACAGCGCGTTCGACGACGACCCTCGGGGCCGGACCTGGGTCCGGGACCCCGACGAGGAGGACCGTCGTCCGGAGATCACCGAGGACGAGCTGGCCGGCCTGCGGGTGGATGCCTCGGGCATGCCGCTCGGCCCCCGCCGGGTACTGCCGCTGGAGGACGAGCCGACCGCGCTCGTGGCCCGCTACCTCTTCCCGACCGAGCGGTACCGGGGCGAGTGGAAGCGGCACTGGATCCACCTCGCCACCCCGCTGCTGGTCGGCATCGCCGCCACCTTCGTCCTCGGTTACCTCTCCGGGTTCCTGGCCGGGCAGGACGTCGGGGCGCTGACCACCGTGGCGGTGATCCTCTGGTTCGCCGTGATGGGCTGGGTCGCCTGGCGGGTCGCCGACTGGTTCTACGACCGGTTCATCCTGACCAACAAGCGGGTCATGGTGGTGAACGGGATCATCACCCGGCAGGTGGCGATGATGCCGCTGGCCCGGGTCACCGACATGAAGTACGAGCAGTCCCCGCTGGGCCGGACCCTGAACTACGGCACGTTCGTGCTCGAGTCGGCCGGTCAGGAGCAGGCGCTCCGGGAGATCAAGCATCTGCCCAACCCCAACGAGCTCTACCTGCGCGTCGTCGAAGAGATGTACGAGCCGCAGGCGGTCGAGGCGCGGCTGGGCAAGGAGGCGGACGAGAAGGCGGAAGACGGGGCCTGAGGTTTTTATCCGAACATCGGATGGCCCGTGCACCTTCCGCCCTGTTCCCGGCCGACACGCTGTGACAGCCTTGCCGGATAGTCGGGGGGCCAGGGGAGGCGACGGGTGGCGGACAAGCGCGGGATGGAAGAGGAGTTCCGCGAGTTCGTCGCGGCCCGCTCCGCCGCCCTGCTCCGCACCGCGTACCTGCTCGCCGGGGACTGGGCCACCGCCGAGGACCTGCTCCAGACCGCGCTGACCAAGACGTACCTGGCCTGGAAGCGGCTCGGTGAGATCGAGGCGGTGGAGCCGTACGCCCGACGGGTGCTGGTGAACACGGCCACCAGCTGGTGGCGGCGCCGCTGGCACGGCGAGCGCCCGACCGAGGTGCTGCCCGAGCGGGCCGCGCCCGACCAGATCGAGGAGCAGCTCGACCGGGACGCCCTCTGGCGGCACGTACGGGAACTCCCCGCCCGCCAGCGCGCCGTGCTCGTGCTCCGCTTCTACGAGGACCTCTCCGAGGCGCAGACCGCGGAGCTGCTCGGCATCTCCCCGGGCACGGTCAAGAGCCAGACCTCCCGGGCGCTCGGTACGCTGCGTCGGCGGCTGGAGGCGGAGGCCGGCGCCGAGCCGACCAACCCGGCCGCACCCGCCGCACCCGGCGGACCGGCGTCGAGCCGGGCACCGGTGCCCCGGCCGGCGGCGCTGCCGTCACCGCCCACCCCGGCGCGGGCCCGCCCGGTGGCGCCCCGCCCCGCCGCGCCGGCGATGCCCGCCGTGGCGCTGCCCGTCGGCCGTCAGGAGGGGCGGTGAAGCCCGACCCCGGTCCGCTCGGCGGCGAGCGCGCGGCCTCCCGCGGCGGTGACTCCGACCCGATGGTGAGCGCCATGCGCCGCGCGGACAACCTTCGGCTCGGCCCCGGGCGTCCTCTCGTCGTGACACCCGATGAGCTGGAACGCGCGCTACGGGAAAGCCTGGCCCGCCAGGCCGGCGCGCCGCGCCCGGCCGTCGCCGACCCCGCCGGTACGGCGCTGCGGCGGGCGAGGCGGATCCACCGCCGCCGTACCGTCATGGGCGCCGCCGTCGTGGCGCTGGCCATCGTCGGGATCAGCGCCGGGGTGGCCCAACTCGGCGGTGCCTCGCACCAGCCGGGACCGACCGTGGTGGTGATCGGCGACCCGCCCGGCCCGGGGCTCGCCCACACCGTGAGCAACACCCCGGTCGCCGATTCGTCCGACGGTCCACCCCAGCTCGACCTGGTCGTGGCCGAGAACCTGAACGTCGCCGACGGGGAGTCGATCGACCTCTCCGGGATCGGTACGGTCGCCGCGGTGCAGCGCTCGACCGGCGGCTGGCTGGTGGTCGGCGAGAGCTCCCGGGGCGGGTCGGACCTCTGGTTCGTCGCCGTCGGGCAGCCGCCGCGCGAACTGCTGCCCGGTGTCGACGCGCTCGCCCTCGGCCCGGACGGCCAGCGGGTGGCCTGGCGGGCCGGCGCGCGGCTCTTCGCGGCCGCGATCCGGGACGGCGCGCTGGGACCGCGCGTCGAGACCGGGGCACCCGCCCGGGGCGTACCGGTCGGTTTCGTCGGCGTCGCGGTGTTGCTGCGACTCAACCAGAAACCGACCGGGCTGGACGCGTACGACCTGTGGTGGCCCAACCGGGAGCCGTACCGGGAGGACTGGACCGCCGAGCCGGTCGGCGTCTACGGCACGCTGCCGGACGGTCAGACCGTGGTCGGCCAGATCGCGGCCGGCCCGTCCGCGCGGCCGTGCCTGGCGCTGCTCGACGCCAGCCGGCGACTCGCCCCGATCCGGACCGAGTGCACGCTGGGGCTCAGCTCGGGCGGGCCCGGTGCGGTCTCGCCCGACGGCCGGTGGCTGGTCGCGAACGGCCGCCCCGGCGGAAGGGCCGACCGGGCCACCGCCAGTGCCGCGGGGGAGCAGGCGCTCGTGGTGGACCTGCGGACGGTCTTCGACCGGGCGGCGGCGAAACCGGCCGGTCCCCGGCTCGTCGGCGGCACGGTCTGGACCGACACCGACACCCTCGTGCACGCGGACGAGCGGGGTGAGCTGGTTCGCGTGATGGCGGACCAGGCCCCGGACACCGGCAAGGACGCCGCGCCGGCCGAGGTCGAGAGCTTTCCCGCCCCCGGTGCCGTCCCGGGGGAGCGGGTGATGGTGGTGACCGGCGCGGCTTCGTGAGCCGCCGGGCAGGTGGTCGGCCGGTGCGGTAGCGCCGACCGCCGGGCCCGGCCGGGCCGTGGGGCTGGCAGGGCTGGGCGGGCCGTGGGCTGGCCGGGCTGGGCGGGCCGTGGGCTGGTGGGGCTGGCCGGCGGGACCGGTGGACCGGCCGGGCCGGTAGCCTCGGGCCGGTGAGCCAGCCGCCTGCCGCCCCCGTCCACCGCATCGACCTGCACGCGCACTCCACCGCCAGCGACGGCACGCTCGCCCCGGCCGAGCTGGTCCGGGCCGCGGCGGAGGCCGGGCTCGACGTACTGGCCATCACGGACCACGACACCACCGCCGGTTGGGCCCCCGCCGTCGACGCGTTGCCGCGGGGCCTGGCCCTGGTCCGCGGCGCCGAGCTCTCCTGCCGCTGGTACGGCGGTCAGCGGTCGATCCCGCTGCACCTGCTCGCGTACCTCTTCGACCCGGACGCGCCGGAGTTGGTGGCCGAGCTGACCCGGCTGCGGGCCGACCGGGAGCGGCGCGGCGAACGCATCGTGGACCTGCTGCGCGCCGACGGGATCGACGTCGACTGGGCGGAGATCCACGCGGCGGCCGCCGGTGGCTCCGTGGGCCGGCCGCACATCGCGCAGGCGCTGATCCGGGCCGGGCTCGTCCGCACCACCGCCGAGGCCTTCGAGCCCCGCTGGCTGGGCGAGCGGTACCGGCTCCCCAAGGAGGACATGGACGTCTTCCGGGCGGTACGGCTGGTCCGCCAGGCGGGCGGGGTGCCCGTCTTCGCCCATCCCCGGGCCACCCGGCGGGGGCTGGTCGTACCGGACGAGCTGATCGCCGAGCTCGCGGCGGCCGGGCTGGTCGGCCTGGAGGCGGACCACGAGGACCACTCGCCGGCCGAGCGGGCACACGTACGGGCCCTCGCCGGGGAACTGGGGCTGGTGGTGACCGGCTCGTCGGACTTCCACGGCACCCACAAGACGGTCCGGCTGGGCGCCTTCACCACGGCGCCGGAGGCGTACGAGCGGATCGTGGCGGCGGCGAGCGGGGCGACGCCGGTCGCGTACGGGTGATCCTCGCAGGTCACGCCGCCGGCCGGGCTACCGTGATCAAATGAATCTGCAACTGTTCGGCGGGGCGTTCGTGACCCTGCTGGTCATCACCGACCCGCCGGGCATGGTGCCGATCTTCGTCGCGCTGACCGGGGCGATGCAGCCCCGGGAGCGGCACCGGGTCGCGTGGCAGGCGGTGGCGCTCGCGCTCGGCGTCATCGTGGTCTTCGCCGTCGCCGGGCAGACGCTGCTGGCGTACCTGCACGTCTCCCTGCCGGCGTTGCAGGCGGCCGGGGGACTCCTGCTGATCCTGGTGGCGCTGGAGCTGCTGACCGGCAAGTCCGACGGTCCGGACCAGCAGTCCACCTCCAACGTGGCGCTCGTGCCGCTCGGCACGCCGCTGCTCGCCGGCCCGGGCGCGATCGTGGCGACCATGCTCTTCGTCCAGCAGGCCGGCGGGGCGGGCGACTACCTCGCGATCGCGGTGGCCATCGTCGCCGTGATGGCGGCGGTCTGGACCACGCTGCGCTTCTCCGGGATCATCGTCCGGGTGCTGCGGCCCGGTGGGATCGAGGTGCTGACCCGCATCGCCGGCCTGCTGCTGGCCGCGATCGCGGTACAGCTCATCGCGGACGCCGTGGTCGCGTTCGTCGACGCGCACCTGCACCGGGTCTGAACCCCGCCACGCCTTTCCGGCGGGAGCCGGGTGTCGGCCGGTGTCCGTGTCGGACGTCGATGGCAGGATCGGGATCGTGCGCAGAGCCTCGTCCTCCGGTGACCGGACCCCGCGACCTCGCCGGGGCGAACCCGAACAGCTCGGTTTCGACGGCATGCCGGAGCGGTTGTTCGTCTGTACCCCGAGCAAGCTGGGCTCGTACGCCGACTGCCCGCGCCGCTACCGCTACTCGTACGTCGACCGCCCGGCGCCGCCCAAGGGGCCGCCCTGGGCGCACAACTCACTCGGCGCGAGTGTGCACACGGCGTTGCGCAACTGGTTCGCGCTGCCGCCCGACCGGCGCCGCCCCGAGGCGCTCGCGGGGCTGCTCAGGGGCGTCTGGGTTCGCGAGGGCTACCGCGACGAGGAGCAGGAACGGGAGGCGTACCGGCGCGCGCTCGACTGGCTGGAGTCCTATGTGGACGGGTTGGAGCCGGAGCTGGAGCCGTTGGGGGTCGAGCGGGTGGTCGCCGTCAAGACGTCCGTGCTCGCCTTCAACGGCCGCGCCGACCGGATCGACTCCCGGCCCGGGGAGGACGGGCCGGAGCTGGTCATCGTCGACTACAAGACGGGGCGCACCGGGCTCGACGCCGATGACGCCCGCGGCTCCCAGGCGCTCGCCCTCTACGCGTACGCGGCCGAGCGGGTCTTCCGCCGCCCGTGCCGCCGGGTCGAGCTGCACCACCTGCCGACCGCCACCGTCGCCGCCCACGACCACACGCCGGAGTCCCTCCAGCGTCAGGTGCAGCGGGCCGAGGAGACCGCCCGCGACATCATGGCCGCCGAACGCGCGGTGGCCGACGGCGCCGACCCGGACGAGGCGTTCCCGGTGACCCCCGGCCCGCGCTGCGCCTGGTGCGACTACCGGCGTACCTGCCCGGCCGGGTCGCAGGCGCCCGAGAAGGAGCCGTGGGCGGCGGTGGAGCGGACCCTGCTCGCGCCGCCCACCGCCGCCGACCCGGCCGAGACGGTCTGAGCCGGTCGGTCGGGTGGGGGCGGTCTGATCCGGGCGGGTCAGGCGGGGGCGCCGAGCCGGGCGGCACGCTCCATGGCGGCCCGGTAGATGGGGCCTTCGAGGAAGCGTCGCGGCACCGCGTTCAGGGCCAGCCGCAGGGTCCGTACGCTCAGCTCGGCGGGGAGTGCCGTGGTGGGCAGGCCGGGCATCCCGTACCGGCGCCGCGCCCACGCGGGCAGCAGACCGAACGCGGTCGCCGCGACGCCGAAGTAGGCCAGCCGGGGCGGCCCGAGATGCAGGGTCCAGCGCACCGGGCGGCTCAGGTTCCAGGGCACCGGCGGGGTGGTGAGGAAGAGGGCGGTCTCGGCGGCGTCCCGGGTCAACCGCAGCTCGGGCTGGATCCGGCGGTAGTAGTCGGCCACCTCGGCCGCCGTGCCGGGGACGCTGGCCGGGTCGAGGCCGACCAGGGCGGCGCTGCGTCGCTGCTCCGAGTAGTAGTCGTCGACGTCCGCCGGCGTCAACGCGACGCCGGCGCGGCGGGCGGTGCTGACGAAGGACTCGACCTCGGCGACGTGCACCCAGCGCAGCAGCTCCGGCTCGTCGACGCGGAACTCCTCGCCGGTGAACGGGTCGCGCGCCCGCATCCGGGCGTGCAGAGCGACCAGCCGGCGGCCCGCCGCCCGGGCCTCGGCAGTGGTACCGAAGATGGTCGTGGCCACGTACTTCGACGTACGGACCAGCCGCCCCCAGGGGTCGGTCTGGTAGCTGCTGTTCTGCGCCACGCCGGCCATCGCCCGCGGGTGCAGCGCCTGCAGGTAGAGCGACCGGAGTCCGGCCACGAGCAGGATCGGTTCCGCGTGGACCCGCCAGGTGACCGATCCCGGCCCGAACAGTCCGAGATCCTCTTCGTCGGAGTGCATTGCCCAACGGTGCCACGGCGAGGGGCCGGTACGCCGCGGATTCTGGCGGGCGCGGCCGCCGGCGGCGGGGCCGCCAGGTTCGGCCCCGGTCGGTCGGCCGGCGGCGGCGCCGTACCGGCCCCGGGTCAGTCGGCCCCGGCGATGATCGGTCAGTCGGTGGCGCGGCGGGCCTGGCAGGCCGGGCAGAGCCCCCAGAAGGTGACCTCCGCCTCGTCGATGTCGAAGCCGTGGCCGCTGCCCGGGTCGAGGCAGGGCGCGCCACCGACCGTGCAGTCGATGTCGGCGATCTCGCCGCAGCCGCGGCAGACGACGTGGTGGTGGTTGTCGCCCGCCCGGGCCTCGTAGCGGGCGGGTCCGCCGGCGGGCTCGATCCGCCGGGAGAGGCCGGCCCGGGACAGCGCGCCGAGCACGTCGTAGACGGCCTGGGTGGAGACCGAGTCGATCCGCCCGCGCACCCGGCGGACGATCTCGTCGACGTCGAGATGGCCGCCGCCGGCGAGCACCTCCAGCACGGCGAGGCGCGGCCGGGTGACCCGTAGGCCACGCGACCGGAGCAGTTCCTCACCGTCGGGCATCCACCAATGACAGCACGGCGACCAGGCGCCAGCAAGGCAGTGGCCCGGCGACGCTGTAATGCTGGACACACCCGGGCCCACGCCGCGACCGGCGGTCCGGAGACTGGCAGCGGGAAACCGCGGAACCGGGGTGAACCGTCCCGCCTCGTTTGTCGTGTGACCCGTTGAAGGGCAACGTTCTCGTCGCGGCGGTCGGCCGGACCCCGCGACCCGGCCGAGATCCACGACCGGAGGTGTCGTGTTCAGAGAGATTCTGGGCCTCCCCGCGCACGCGTTGGTGGTGCACGCGGCCGTCGTCTTCGTACCGTTGCTGGCGTTGTTCGCGATCGGCTACGCGGTCGTACCGCGGCTGCGTGGCCGGATCGGCTGGGTCGCCGCCGTGCTCGCGGTGCTCGGGCCGGTGACGTCGTTCGTCGCCAAGGAGTCCGGCGAGGAGCTGAAGCAGGTACTGATCCGGAAGGGGTACCCGCCGGAGATCGTCAGCCAGGTGAACCAGCACCAGGAGTACGGCGACGCGCTGTTCTGGTTCGCCCTGGGGCTCGGTGTGGCAACGCTGGTGCTGCTCTTCCTGACCAGCGGTCGGGCCCGGGCCCGGCGCCTGCCGTCGTGGCTCGCCGTGGTGCTCTCCGCCGTCGTCGTGGTGCTCGGCGTCCTGACCGCCTGGTACGCCTACCGCACCGGCGATTCCGGGGCGCACATCGTCTGGCAGGGGGTGCTCTAGCGGGCCGGAGCCGGGCCGGGTTTGGTGGCGCTCGCCGGCGGCGAGCCCCACCAGATCAGACCTAGAACAGGACCCGCGAGCAGAGCAGGCACATCAGCACGAGGATCACCGCGCCCGCGATCAGGCCCACCCCGTACGTGACCGTGCGGGCGCTCTGCTCGGCCTGGTTCACGCCGGCGAGGTCCTGCTCGGGCAGGCGGCGCGGCGGGGGCGGTTGGACGTAGACCGGCGGGCGCCAGCTCGCCGGGGGTGTGACGCCCGCCGGAGGCCCCGGATAGGGCGACGGCTCGGGTTCGGTCTGCGGTGCCGGGGCGGCCGGCGGGACGTCGGGCCCGGTTCCGGGCGGCCGGCGCCAGACGCTGTCGTCGGGGTTTGCACCGTGGGGCGTCGTCACGCCGTCCGACGCTACCAACGACGGCGACGAAGGACCCGCCGACCACGGGCAGCGGTGTCGGCGGTTCGGTACGCTTGTTTTCCGTGAGCACGGTGTTCGAGCGGTTCGCGCCCGGCGGTGCGGACGATGACCGGGTGGTCGACCTAGCCGACGACGACTTCGTCGTGCTGCCTGAACAGTCCACCGACGACACGGATCGCGGTTGGGGCGAGTACGCCACCGGCAACGACGATCGCCTCTTCGCCGACCGGCCGCCGCACTGGGACTAGGGCCTGCCCGGCCCGGGGCAAGGTCCTACCGGCCCCGGGGCCAGGTTCTACCGGGCCGGGGCCAGGTCCTACCGGGTCCGGGGCGTCAGGGCCGCACGATGACCGCGAGCCGGGCGTCGTCCGGTAGCGCGATCGCCCGCTGTGCCTGTTCCGGCGTCAGCGCGAGGTAGAGGCCGCTCGCCGTACCGTCGCCCGCCGTGATCCCGATCACTGTCAGCACCAGGGCGCGCGGCGCCACCAGGATCGGCTCGACCGGCCGGGCGGAGCCGGTGGTGGTGGGTACCACGAGCAGGTCGACCCGACCGCCCGGCCGGATCACCGCCAGTGTGGCCGGTTCCGCGATCCGGACCGGTACGCCGACCAGACCGGCGGGCGGCGTAGGGGCGGGCGTTCCGCCGCCGTGCGTTCCGGCGTCCCTGGTCCCCGGGCCGCCGCGCACCGGATCGCCGGCCGTGGTGCCGGGCTCCGCCGCCGCGCCGCCGGTCGCCGCCGGACCCGGGGCGCAGGTCGATCGCGCCGGTCCGCCGTACAGCACGCCGACCGCCAGCGCCAACAGGCCGGCGGTCAGCCCGATCCGCAGCAGCGTGCCGCCTCGCGGGCGCACCTGCCAGCGGACCGGGCGCAGCGCGCGCTCGCCCCGCCCTCGACCGGATCCCCACGCCATGACCCGCCCCCTCCCGGCCGACGGCGCCAGCGTCGGCGCCGTCGTCAGCAGGAGGTTAGGGCGGTGGAGGCGGCAGGCTCAGCCGCCGCTCGCCGGCCTGTGGATAACCGGCCGGCCTGTGGACAACGCTCAGGAGCCGCTGGACGACGTCGAGCCGCTGCTCGCGGTGGACGCGGCCGGCTTGGCGGAGGCCGTCTCCGACTTCGTGGACGAGCCGCCGCCGTTGCCGGAGCCGTTGGTCCCGGCGGTCGAGCCGCCGCCGTTCGACGAGGACGACTCGCCGCCGCTGGTCGACTTGGCCGCGGTGGCGCCGCCGGAGGAGCTGTCGGACCCGTTGCCACGGGAGTCCGTGCGGTAGAAGCCGGAGCCCTTGAAGACGATGCCGACCGAGTTGAACACCTTGCGCAGCCTGCCCTCGCACGACGGGCACTCGGTGAGCGGCGCGTCGCTGAACGACTGCACCGCCTCGAGCTGGTTGCCGCACGCGGTGCAAACGTACTGGTACGTGGGCACGTTCTCCTCCGGATCTCGCAAGATTGTTGGCACTCGACGTATCCGAGTGCCAATGGTGCGTCATCGGACCCGTTCTCGTCCAGCCGGGGTGTGGCGCGCGACACCCGATCGCGCCGATCGGGTCCGGCGGCCCTGGGCGAGGGCCGAGGCCCCCGGTTTGTCGATCTTCGTCGGTGCGCTTCCCCCGGGCGGAGGACGGCGGTGGCGACGCCCTCGCTAACCCGGAGGGGACGGAAGGCGGACCAGACCCCGGCCGGGTGTGATCACGAACCGTACCGGGCGGTCGTGGCGCTGGCTGGGGACGCTGTCGACCAACTCCTCGTCGTAGAGCAGGGCCACGGTCGGCACCGCCGCGCCGACGCGGGCCAGCGCCCGGTCGTACGACCCGCCGCCGCGACCCAGTCGGAGCCCGCGCCGGTCCACCGCGAGCGCGGGCACGACGACCAGTTCCGCGTCGGCGACGGCCGCCACACCCTGGCGCGGACCGGTCGGCTCGCGCAGCCCCCGGCCCGCCGCCACCAGCGAGCCGGGCCCGGTGTACGCGGCCCAGTCGAGATCGAGATCGGGGCGGAGCACCGGCAGGAGCAGTTCCGGACCGGGGCCCAGGGCGCGCAGCAGCGCCTCCGGCAGGTCCGCGCCACCCGGCTCCGAGCCGACCGGCACGTACGCGGTGACCCGGGCCGGGCGGAGCCGGCGTACCAACCCGGCCAGCTCGGCCTGGATCCGGCCGGCGGCGGCGGTACGGCCCCCGGCGTCCAGCCGGCGCCGGCGGGCGAGCACCTCGACCCGCAGCGTGATCTTGTCCCGGTCCGGGCCGGCCGCTCCATCCGGTGAATCCGACACGTAACACTCCCGCGCGCAGCGCTGTTAGTCAGTGGGGTTGTGCCAGCATCGCAGCAGGTGGGTGCGGAACCTCCGGGGGGACGAGTGACGCTGCGCCGACGGTTGACCACCGCCTTCCTCGCCGTCGTGCTCGGGCCCGTACTGCTCGGCGCGTTCTTCGTCAGCGGCACCGTGACGGCGCTCGACCAGCACCGCTCGGCCGAACGGCTCAGGCTCGCGGCCAGCACCGTCCGCACCTCGGTCAACGCGCTCTGCCAACAGCTACGGGCCGCCGCGGAGGTGATCGCGGTCCGGGCCGAGCCGGCCGACCGCGGCGACATCGCCACGCAGGTCGTGGCCAGGGGACTGGCCGCCGCCGTACTGATCACCGACGCCCGTGCCGGTGCCGTCTACCGCAGCGCCACCGAGCCGCCGCCGCCCTGGGCGGACTGCGCCCGGCCCGATCCGGCCGCCGCGCCGGCCCGCGCCCTCTCCGTACGGCTGGAGCTACGCGACCCGCGCGGCACCCCGGCCGGTGAGGTCACCACCACGCTGTTGATCGACGCCACCCTGCTGGCCCGGCTCGCCGCGGCGAGCGGTGCCGAGGTCACCCTGCTCGGCGGGGACGCGCTGGCGCCGGGGGAGACGGTGCGGAGCACCGAGCCGCCCGGGGTCCGGGAGGCGGTGCTCGCCGCCGCGGGGCGTACCAGCGGGGACGGGATCGTCGAGAGCGAGAACGGTCGGTACGTCCGGCGGGTGGGCCCCGTACCCGGCCAGCCGCTGCCGCTGGCACTCTCCGTGCCGCGGGAGCAGCCGCGACAGCTCTACGCCGCCCTCGTCGCGGCGGTGGTGGTCGCCGGGCTGCTGGCGGTACTGGCGGCCTGGCGGCTGGCGGGCGCCACCACCCGGCCCCTGGCCGAGCTGGCCAGCGCCGTCGACCGGGTGGCCGACGGGGACCTGGCCGCCCGGATCCCGG
Source organism: Micromonospora sp. NPDC049559 (assembly GCF_040676675.1). Classification (NCBI taxonomy): domain Bacteria; kingdom Bacillati; phylum Actinomycetota; class Actinomycetes; order Micromonosporales; family Micromonosporaceae; genus Micromonospora; species Micromonospora sp. NPDC049559. Next base: position 69,609 of record NZ_JBFAPK010000032.1, read on the forward strand.
TCGGCGGCCAAGACGAGGTGGGGCGGCTGGCCAGCACCTTCAACCGGATGACAAGGGAGACCCGGTCCTACGTGCAGGCGCTCACCAGCAGCCGGGACCAGCTTCGCGGCCATCTCGCCGTGCTGGGCGACACCCTGGCCAGCACCCACGACCTGCAGCGCATCCTCCGGGTCATCCTGCAGACCGCGCTCGTCGCCACGGGCGCGCGGGCCGGGGTGGTGCTCCTGCTCGATCAGAGCGGCGGGGTGCTGGTCGGCCGGTGCGCCGAGGGCCTCGCCGGTCGCCGGCCGGTACCGCCCGACGCCGCCGCGGCCCAGGACCTGCCCCTGCGGGTACCGCTCGGCAGCGGGCTGCTCGGTACGGTCGCGGCCACCGGCGAACCGCAGCGCGGGCGGGTACGCCCAGGCTCGTCCCCGCTCTGCCCCCAGGAGCCGATCTGCGAGACGTACGTGGCGGTGCCGTTCGCAGCGCCCGGGGCGGCCGGCGAGTCCGGCGCACCGCCGGGGGCGGCGCCGGACGGCAAGGCGGTCCCACCGCCCCCGACGGTGCCGCTCGGGGTGCTGGCCCTCTACGACCGGCTCGGCTCGGACGAGTTCGACGACGCGGACGTGGTCACGCTGCGCACCTTCGCGGCGCACGCCGCGGTGGCCGTGAACAACGTGCGGATGCACGAGGAGGCGCAGCGGCTCTCCCTGACCGACCCGCTCACCGGGCTCTGGAACTACCGGTACCTCAAGGAGTCGATCCGGCGCGAGGTCGAGCGGGCCAGCCGGTTCGGCCGGATGCTCAGCGTGCTCGCCCTGGACCTGGACCGGTTCAAGGACGTGAACGACACGTACGGGCACGCGGCGGGGGACGCCGTGCTCGCCGAGTTCGCCCGGCGGGTCCGCGGCGCGCTGCGCGAGGTCGACCTCGCCTTCCGGCAGGGCGGGGAGGAGTTCGTGGTGCTGCTGCCGGAGACCGACGCCCGGGGCGCGGCGACCGTGGCCGAGCGGCTGGGCGCGGCGGTCCGGGACGCCCCGATAATGATCGATCCGCACCCCGGCGGGGCGACCGCCGCGGCGCCGGCGCCCGTCCGGGTCACGGTCTCGATCGGGATAGCGGTCTATCCGGACCACGCCGCGACCGGGCAGCGGGTGCTGGACGCGGCCGACGACGCGCTCTACGCCGCGAAGGCGGCGGGACGGGACACGTACCGGTTGGCGGTCGTCGATGCCCGCCCGGTGGTCCGGGAGATTCCGGTTCCCGCCGGCGGCTCGTCCCCCGAGGACGGGCTTCCCCGGGCGGGCGGGGTGTCGGACGGTCCCCCTGGCGGCGCGTCTTCCGGGCCGCAGCCGCCACGACAAAGCCGTGGCCGATAGTCTCGCGACATGTCGGAAGCCTCAGCGACCCCACCGATGACCTCCACCTCGCCCTCCGGACAACGGGCGGTGAAGGCGGTCATTCCCGCCGCCGGCCTGGCCACCCGGTTCCTCCCCGCCACCAAGGCCGTTCCCAAGGAACTGCTGCCGGTGGTGGACCGCCCGGTGCTGCAGTACATCGTCGAGGAGGCCGCCGCGGCGGGCATCGGCGACGTGCTGCTGATCACCGGGCGCGGCAAGACCTCCATGGTCGATCACTTCGACCGGCAGCCGTACCTCGAGTCCAGACTCGAGGAGAAGGGCGACGCGGAACGGTTGGCGGCCGTACGGCGGCCCAGCGAGCTGGCGGAGATCTACACCTGCCGGCAGGCCGAGCCGCTCGGGCTGGGGCACGCGGTGTCCTACGCCGAGTCGCACGTGGGCGACGCGCCGTTCGCCGTGCTCCTCGGTGACGAGTTCGTCGACCTCTCCGAACCGCTGCTGCCAGCCATGATCGAGCTGCAGGCGCGGACCGGCGGCATCGTGCTCGCCTTCCTGGAGGTCGCGCCCGAGGAGACGAAGCGGTACGGGATCGCCTCGGTCGCGCCGGCCGAGGACGCGCTGACCGACCTCGGCGAGGTCGTCAAGGTGACCGGGCTGGTGGAGAAGCCGGCGCCGGAGGAGGCGCCGAGCAACCTCGCGGTGCTCGGCCGGTACGTCCTGCCCGGGCGGATCTTCGAGGCGATCAAGCGCACCGGTCCCGGCAGCGGCGGTGAGATCCAGCTGACCGACGCGATGGCGCTGATGCTCGCCGAGGGCACGCCGGTGCACGCCATCGTCTACCGCGGCACGCGGTACGACACCGGCATGCCGCTGGGTTACCTGCAGGCGGTCGTACAGATCGCTGCGAAGCGGGACGACCTCGGCCCGGAGTTCCGCCGCTGGCTGGCCGAGTTCGTGGCGGCCGACGCCGGCGCGCAGGGTACGTGACGATTCCAGGTCACCGGCCGGCCGCCTCGGCGGCCGGCCGTTCCCGCCGTGCGGCACGAACGCCGCGGCCCCGGTCAGGTGGGCGGTCGAGCCGGCGGGGAGGGATTATGACCGGGTGGGTGGAAGTCGCCGGCCGGCCCGGTCAGCGCGGTCATGGCGGTCACGAGCGGTATCACGAGGAGAGGCCATGACCAGCGAGAGCGAGGTTTCCGGCGACACAGGGCCGGCCGGGCCCGAGACACCCGTCGTAGCGAGGTGACGGTGTGACAGCGACGGCCGATGCCGAGGCGGCCGCCCCCAACGAGCTGACGCCGCTCGCCGACTACCTGGGCAGCGTGCTGCGCAGGCTCCGCGCGCTGCCGCCGCTCGACCTCGACCTCACCCAGGCGTACGGCAACGTGCTCGCCGAGGACGTCGTGGCGCCGCACGCGTTCCCCGCGTTCGACCAGGCCGCGATCGACGGCTACGCGGCCCGCTGGGAGGACATCTCCGGTGGTGGCGGCTTCGTGGCGGGGCCCGGCGGCGCCCGGGTACGCGCGCGGCTCGGCGACCCCCGCCCGGTGCGGCTGAACGTGGTGGGCGACCTGGGCGCGGCGAGCTGGCGCCCGGTCCGGCTCACGCCCGGCTCGTGCTTCTCCGTGGCCGCGGGTGCTCCGCTGCCGCTCGCGGCCGACGTGGTCGTACCGGTCGAGTGGACCGACCAGGGCATGGCCGCGGTGGAGATCTTCCGTACCCCGAAGCGGGGTTTCGGGGTACGCCGGGCCGGCGAGGAACTGGCCGCCGGGACGCTGCTCGCCCGCTCCGGCACGTACGTCTCGCCCGCCCTGGTCGCCGTCTTCGCCGCGACCGGCATCGGGCACGTGGTGGTCCGGCCCAGCCCGCGCGTGGTGATCGTGGCGACCGGTGACGAGCTGGTGGACGTGGGACGGGCCAGCCAGCCGGGTCAGATAGTCGACGCCAACTCGCACGCGCTGACCGCGGCGGCGGCGGAGGCGGGCGCGCTGGCGTACCGGGTGGGCATCTGCGACGACGACCCGGAGGGGCTGCGCGGGCTGCTGGAGGACCAGACCCTGCGCGCCGACCTGATCATCACGACGGGTGGCACCGGTACCGGCCCGGGCGACATGGTGCGCCGCATCCTCTCCCGCCGCGAGGGTGGCCGCGCCGGACCGGTCGCCTTCACCGAGGTGGCCCTCTATCCCGGTACCGCACTCGGATTCGGTACGGTCGGTGCCGAGGAGGTGCCGGTCGTGTGTCTACCCGGTGAACCTGGGGCCGCGTTGATCGGGTTCGAGGTGCTGGCCCGCCCGGCCATCCAGCTGCTGGCCGGGGCCGAGCCGGTGTTCCGGCCCAGCGTCCGGGCCCATCTGCTGGAGACCGTGCCGTCGCCGGCCGGCCTGCGCGAGTTCCGGCCGGCGCACGTCGCCGAGCGCCGGGGCGGCGGCTACACCGTGCAGCCGCTGCGCGGGGGGCCGCACACGCTCTCCGGCCTCGCCGAGGCGAACGGCCTGCTGGTGCTCGGCGAGCGGGTGACCACCGCGGCGGCCGGCTCCACCGTGGACGTGCTGCTGCTGGACCGGCGCCGGTGAGCGGCGGGACGTGTTCCGGGCCGGGCCGCGCGAATCACCAGCACCGCCCGGACCGCCCAGCTCGGCCCGGCCGCACCGGTTCCGGCGGGGTGAGCGCCTGATGTTCACGACGGCGCCCGGCTGGCCGGTGATGCTCTCCGACGGACCGGTGGTGCTGCGCCCGTACCGGCGCCGGGACGCGGACGCCTGGTCGGAGGTGCGCCGGGCCAACCAGGCGTGGCTCTCGCCCTGGGAGTCCTCGCCCCCGGGCCGTTGGGACGAGCTGAACTCCCCGGCCGCGTTTCGCTACGTCCACCGGGACCACCGCCGCTCGGCGCGCCGGGGCGAGGGCATGCCGTTCGCGGTCTGCCTGCGCGAGGGCGGGCGCGAGCGCCTGGTCGGCCACCTCAACCTCGGCAACATCGTGCGCCGCGCGTTCTGTTCGGCGTACGTCGGCTACTGGGTCGACGCCCGGGTGGCCGGGCGGGGGGTCATTCCCACCGCGATGGCGCTCGCCGTCGACCACGCGTTCGGCCCGGGCGGGCTGCACCGGGTCGAGGTCAACATCCGGCCGGAGAACCGCCCCTCCCGGCGGGTGGTGGAGAAGCTCGGCTTCCGCGAGGAGGCGTACCACCCGCGGTACATGCACATCGACGGCGCCTGGCGCGACCACATCGGGTACGCCATGACCGTCGAGGAGATCGCCGCCGAGGGGGGCCTGCTGGCCCGCTGGCACCGGGTACGCGCCACCACACGGTGATCTTTTGCCCCGGTACGGCCGGCGCGGCGCACGATTTTCCTGGTGGACGGATCGTAACCTCAAGTAACTGGTAAGTCCGGCGACCGCATACGGACCTGTTCGATCCGCGTGACCAGCGGACCGCTGCGCGGAGATCGCGCGGGGCCGGTGCGATCGCCCGACGTGGTTGGTTGACGGGAGGGGTGAGGGTGCCGACCTCGGTGCTCCTCGCCGTCCTCGCCGCCGCCGGTCTGCTCGCCCTCGCGCCGGCGTTGGTCCGCCGGTACGACGCCACCGAGCGGCTGGTGGCGGAGCGGGCGCAGTCGACGGCGCGGGTGCTCCAGCGCCGCCGGCGGCGCCGCACTGTCCCGGGAAGGCGGCCGGTCAACCCGTCCCGGGCGCTGGTGGTGACCCTGCGCGACGAGCCGCCCGAGCGGGACCAGGCCGGCGCGGGCGACGCCGGACGGGCGCGGAGCCGCCTGCGCGCGGTACCGAAGCCCGCCGCCCGGTCCCGCCGCCGCCCGCCGCCGCGCCGGCACACCCCGGTCATCTACCGGCGCCGCCGGGTGCTCGCGGCGCTGCTGCTGCTGAACCTCGTGGAGCTGGTCGGGGTCGTGGTGGTCAGCACCGGCTTCTGGATCAGCTTCTCCGTCACGGTGACGCTGTTGGTCACCTACGTGGCGCACCTGCGCAACCGGGCGGTCGTCGAGCGGCGGCGCCGGCGCGCGGCGGCCCGGGAGGCGGCCTGGCTCGCCGCCCGCCAGGCGGAGGTACGCCGGGAGCAGGCCCGTCGGGCGGCGGCCCGGCGGGAGACGCAGCGCCGGCTGGCGGCCCAGCGGGAGGCGGTACGCCGGGCCGCGATGGGCCTGGACCGGCCGGACCTGCCGGCGGCGGCGTCCGGTGGCCGAACGGCCGCCTCGGTCTCGTACCGCCGCTCCGGCGGCCTGCGGGGCCGCCCGTACGAGGCCGGCCGCAACCCGCACTCCGCCTGACCGGGCGGGCCGGTGACGGGGGATGACCCCGGGAAACACTCGATCCGGGGGTCGGATTCGCGGGCGGGGTACCAGACCTGTTAGCCTTGTCGCCGGCTCGCCACGCGATACTGGTGGTGGCGGGTCGCCGGGTCATCCGACCCGGCGAGGGGCTGTGGCGCAGACCGGTAGCGCACCTCGTTCGCATCGAGGGGGTCAGGGGTTCAAATCCCCTCAGCTCCACACATCAAGGCCCCGACCAGCAGAAATGCCGGTCGGGGCCTTTAAATCTTGTCTATGCGACTGTGAATCACCCCGTTACCTTTTTGATCGTCCCCAGCCGGGGACTGCTCGGATGGATCCGGCCAATGCGGTCGGGGACGCCTGCGGCGGCGGGCAATCACGCGGTGATCGCGAGGCGCTCGTCGGCCGGGATCGCGTGGCGGCGGCGGGTCGGGAGCATCGAGGTCGGGTGGGAGACGCTCCAGGCCGCGGCCTTGCAGATCATCTCCTTGACGCGTACGGCCGTCCTGCCGGTGAGCGCGGACGGCTTGGGCTGGTCGTCCGGGGTCACCCACTGCACGACCGCGTCGCGGCGGCCGAGGCTGATGCACTGGGCGGTGTAGCCGATCTTGTTCGGCGGGGTCGGGCGTCCGGTCAGGCGAGCGGCGATGACGTCGGCCGCCAGGTAGGCCGAGGGAACCCCCGAGGCGCAGGACATCCGCAGTGGGATGCCGCTCGCGCCCCGTGCGAGCGCGGCATCACCGACGGCGTAGACGTCGGAGTGCGAGACCGACCGCATGGTCTCGTCGACGACGATCTGCCCCGTCGCGGAAACCCGCAGGGTCGTGGCCGCGGCGATGGGATGAACGGCGAAGCCGGCCGTCCAGACGGTCACCTGGGCCGGGATCGCTCGGCCGTCGGTGGTGACGGCGCCGGTCGGCTCGACGGTCGCGATGTCGGTGTGTTCGTGCACCTTGATGCCGAGCCGCTCGAAGGCCTTGCGCAGGTGACTCTGGGCCTTCCCACTCAGCCAGTCGCCGAGGCCGCCGCGCGCGGCGAGGGAGACCTGCAGGTCCGGCCGGACTTCGGCGATCTCGGTGACGGCTTCGATGCCGGTGAGGCCACCGCCGACGACGAGCACGGTTCCGCCCGCGGCGAGGCCGGCCAGCCGGTCACGCAGCCGCAGCGCGGACTGCTTGCCGGCGATGTGGTGGGCATGCTCGGCGACGCCGGGAACGCCGGGGTCGGCAGCGGTGCTGCCGAGGGCGTAGACGAGCGTGTCATAAGCGATCTCGCCGGGACCGGCGGCGTCGACGATGTCGACGGTCCTGCGTTCGGCGTCGACGGCCGTGACCCGCGCAACCCGCACCCGCACGCCCGTGCCCGCGAAGACGTCGGTCAGCGGGCGGGGCTTCAGGTGCTGGCCGGTCGCCAGCTGGTGCATGCGGACGCGCTCGATGAACTCGGGATCGGCGTTGACGAGGGTGATCTCGGTGTCGGCGGGGTGCAGCCGCTTGGCCAGGCGCCCGGCGGCGTTGGCTCCGGCATATCCGGCCCCGAGGATGACGATGCGGTGCTTCATGGTCGCGCTCCTGTCCGGTCGGTGTTCGCTTCCTGAACCGGATGGCGGCGCGAAGCCTGACAGCGGTGGGACGTGACCTGGGTCACCAGTCGCCGGTGAGTGGCTCCCCGTGTTCGGACACGGCCCACTGGCGCCTCGCGCGTTCGAGCTTGCCGGGGTTCGCCTGGGCGTGGACGGCCGCGATGCCGTCGGCGGTCACGTCCAGCGAGAAAACTCCGGCGACCCGGTCACCGACCACCATCACCAGCGCGGGTACGCCATTGGCGACCGCGGCGAACAGCTCGGGGCGACCACCGATCATCTCCCACTTGGCCTCGCTGGGCGTGAACAGCGCGCGGAGGAACCTCGCCACCCGCAGGGCACCGGTGATCGGCTGAGGCACCGAGAAGACCACGCCGCCACCGTCGCCGACGCTGGTCGCGTCGTCGGTCAGCATCCGTACCAGCGAGTCTGTCTTGCCGCTGAGTGCCGCGGCGAGGAACTCCTCGACGATTTTGCGGGCCGCGGCCGCGTCGACCGCCACCCGGCGCCGGTCGTCGGCCAGGTGCTGCTTGGCCCGCCGGTAGACCTGCTGGCAGTTCGACTCGGTGAGGTCGAGCACCTCGGCGATCTCGCCGTGCGAGTATCCGAACGCTTCGCGCAGCACGTACACGACGCGCTCCTTGGCCGAGAGCCGCTCCATCAGCGTGAGCATCGCGATCGAGACCGATTCCCGCTGCTCGACGGTGTCGGACGGGCCGAGCATCCGGTCCCCGGCGAAGACCGGCTCGGGGAGCCACTGGCCCACATAGATTTCTCGCCTGGCGCGGGCCGAGGTGAGCCGGTTGAGGCAGACGTTGGTGAGCACCTTCGTCAGCCACGCCTCGGGCGTCTCGATGAGCTCCCGGTCGGCGGACTGCCAGCGCAGGAACGTGTCCTGCACCGCGTCCTCGGCATCGTTCGCCGACCCCAGCAGGCGGTACGCGATCGCCTCCAACCGCGCCCTGGCCCCCTCGAACACCTCGACCTCGTGCGCGCCGACCCGCATGACCCCCAGTTAACCATCCACCCCGGTAACGGTGATCTCCCTCAGCTCCACCACGGCAGGGCCGCCGTCCTGGAAAGGTCGGCGGCCATCTCGCTTCGGGTGACGCTCTTGTTTCTGGCGAACGCTCCGGCCCGGGACGGGGCCATCCCGGGCCGGAGGTGTCGTGGACTGTGGGTCCCGCCGGTCAGACGAAGTTCACGTCGCTGCACCACATGTAGGCCTGGTCGAGGTGCGAGGCCTGCCAGATGACGAAGACGATGTGACGCCCGGTGTAACCGGAGGTCGAGACGTTGAACGTGATGTTCTGTGCCGGCGCGTACCGCCCGGTCTGGGTGATGAAGTCGAGGTTCCCCCAGCCGAGGGTCTGCGTGGTCGGGTTGAACCCGTTCTTGCTGACGTAGACCCGGAAGTAGTCGGCACCGTGGCTGGCCTGGTCGTACAGCTGGATCGAGAAGTTGCGGCTGATGTTGGTCGCCTTCCACGATCCGGCCCGGTTCAGGCTGTTGTTCCTGGAGAGGGCGTTGCTGCACAGCTGCCCGTCGGGCGTGCGGGCCTGGAACTGCCCGCCGAGGCCGTCCCGGAGCGCGCTCATCCAGTTCCACATGGTGTCAGGGTTGGCCTGGAACGCCTGCCAACACATGGGGTCCTGTTGCTGCATGGCCGGGTTGGTGTGCTGGCTACCCCAGTCCTTCCAGCACTGGTAGGCCCGGGACTGCGGGTTGATGATGGTGCCGTGGGCCTGGGCCGCGCCGGCCCAGGGGAGCATCCCGACCACCGTGGCGAGCAGCAGGACAAGCGCTCGAACGGGCTGACGGACGGCTGACCGGGATCGCCGGCCGGATTGCTCGGTGTGTGAACGCACTGTACGACCTCCGTTCCTTCGCGGCGCTCAAGATCAGATTGGGAGCGCTCCCAATAAGTGTGGCAGTTGCGGGTCAAGATATCAATAAGCGTCTATTGATAACGGTGTGGGTCGAGTGGGTCGAAGTGCCGCCGAGCACGCATCGCGGCTGGTCCGGCTCCTGGGTGGCCGGCGAAAAGTTCGGTAGGCGATCGACGCTCGACGTCCGCCGGAGGTGTCGGGCATTCGCCGTACGATTCTATGATCGTGGGCCCGATCGTTGGCCCCACGTCGGCATCCACACCTCTTCGCCGGGTGCGTCCACCCGCCTGGAGCCGAGGTGGTCGCGAAGTTCCCCGAGCGCGGGGTGCGGGTTGTCGTCCCGCCAGATCAGCGAGATCGGGTAGACGGGCGCCGGGTCGCGCACCGGTATGCGCCGCAGGTCGTAGCTGTCCGGCCACAGGTACCGCGAGCGCTCCCCCACCAGGGTCGCCAACTCCGCGGAGTCGGCTATCTCGGCCAGCAGTGCCTCGTTGCCGAAGACCGGCCCGACCCGGTCGATGGTGAGCCCGAACGCGGCGGCGAGTTCGTCGTAGAAGTCGGCCCACTCGGTACCGGGGGTCATGCCCGGCATCCAGATCCGGTGCCCGACGAGTTGGGCGGGCGTGACGACGCGCGCGTTGGCCAGCGCGTGGCGTGGGCCGACGAGGATCTCGTGCGGTTCGTCGATCACGCGGGTGGCCCTGATCCCGGCCGGCAGTTGGCGCGCGGGCATGGTGACCGCGTGGAAGGTGGCGTCGATCGTCCCGGCCTCGACGGCGGCGACCGCACCCTCGACCTCGACGTCCAGCGTCACGACATCCAGCGCGACCTCGGGGTGCACGCGGTGGAATTCCTGGAGCAGCACCGCCGCGGCGACCCGCCGGTTGACGACGTCGACGCGCAGTGCGCGCCGGCCGGGGCGTACGGACGCGTCGGCCCGCTCGGCCACCCGCAGGAGGTCCCGGGCGTGGGGCAGGAACGCCTGGCCGTCGATGGTGAGCTGGACCCCTCGGGCGGTACGGAGGAACAGGCGTACGCCCAGGTCCTTCTCCAGCGCGGCGACGCGCTTGGAGACGGCCTGCTGGGTGATCGACAGCGCGGCGGCGGCCTCCTGGAACTGTCCGGCGTCCGCGGCGGCGACGAAGGTACGCACGGCGTCGAGATCCACGCACCGAACCCTAACCACACAACGGCGGGTTGTGGCTCACCGCCGTACCGGTTGTTTGATCTCCTCGTCGCGGCCTTGCTTTGATCTCCGGGGTCAACGGCGGGTTGTTCGTGGCGGGAGGTGCGGGGCTGCGATGGCCAGACAATCCCTGGGGCGGCGGTTCGGGTGGTTGTGGGCAGCGTATGCGGTCAGCGCCTACGGCTCCGGGCTGGGATTCGGCGCGTTGCCGCTGCTCGCCGTGCTGGTGTCGCACGCCAGCGCCGCCCAGGTCGCCGCGCTGGCCGCGGTCGGGCCGGCGGTGGGCGCACTCATCGCGTTGCCGCTCGGGCCGTGGGTGGAGTTCCACCGCAAGCGCCCCATGATGATCGCGATGGACCTGGTCCGGTTCGCGGCCATGACGACCATCCCGATCGCGTACGCCCTCGGGCGGCTCGGCTTCGTTCAACTGCTGGTCGTCTCGACCGTGCTCGCCGCCGCCAAGATCGCCTTCAACGCGGCCAGCGGCGCGTACCTCAAGGCCCTCGTCCGCCCGGCGGACCTGCTCGTGGCGAACGCCCGGTTCGAGTCGACGACCTGGAGCTCCATCGCCGTCGGACCACCCCTGGGCGGCGCGGCCATCGGCCTGTTCGGGCCGGTGACCACCGTGCTGGCCGACGCGCTCAGCTACCTGCTCTCCGCGCTGGGCATCACCGCGATCCGCCACCGGGAAGACGACCCGCGACGAACCGAGGGCCGCCGGGTCCGGGCCGGCGAGCTGCTCGACGGTTGGCGGCACCTGCTGACCCACCCCGGCCTGCGGGCGCTCTACCTCAACCAGCTGCTCGTCGGCGGACTCATCATGGCCACCGAGCCGCTGCTGGCCGTCCTCCTGCTCCGCGAACTCGGATTCCCACCCTGGCAGTACGGCCTCGCCTTCGCCGCCCCCTGCCTCGGCGGGCTTGTCGGCTCGCGCCTCGCCCGCCGCGTCGTGGCGCGGTACGGCCAACACCGGATCATCCGTACCGTCGGCACGCTGCGCGCGGTCTGGCTGATCGGCCTCGCCTTCGTCCAGCCCGGCCTCGCCGGCCTCGCCACGGTGATCGCCGTCGAACTGGCGATCATCATCAGCATGAGCCTCTACAACCCCGTGCTCGCCACCTACCGGCTCGAACAGACACCCCGGGACCGACTCGCCCGCACCCTGACGGCCTGGTCGATCAGCAGCAGCGCCGCCATCGCCGTCCTCAGCGCGCTCGGCGGCCTGCTCGCCGACGCCACCAGCCCGCGTACCGCCATCGCGGTCGCCGGGCTGCTCATCCTCGCCAGCCCGCTGCTGCTGCCCCGCCGCCCGAGCCCCGCACCCGCACCCGAGCCGGAGCTGGCCACGACCGGTCCCGCGAGGGACGGCGGGCGTGTCGCATGAGGTCAGGTACGGGGCCGCCAACCGCTGAGCACGTGACAACAGCACGAGCCGGACCTGAGCCACCCGTGCGACACCGCGGCCGACCCGCCGATGCAGAAAGAGGAGCAATTCATGGGCGTCACCGCACTTGACGCGTCCAGCGCGCTTGTCATCATCGACCTGCAGCTACGCCGCCGCGGCGTCACGCAGGTCGTGCTGGCCGGGCTCACCACCAGCATCGGCGTGGAGTCGACCGCTCGGGCGGCCTACGAACACGGCTACCAGATCACGCTCGCGGCGGACGCTATGGCCGATCTGGACGTGGCGGCGCACCGCAACAGCACTGAACGGATCTTTCCCCCCTCGGCGAGACCGGCTCCACCACCGACCTCGTGAAGATGCTCGCGAAGACCCGCGACTGACACCCGCCGACGGCGACCAACTCGCCGAGCGGTCCCGCGCCGTGAAGACCACGGCTTCGGCCCCACCACCGACCCGCGAGAGCGGGTCGGTGGTCTTTCTTTTCCGGTAAGGCCGGTCCTCCTCGGCGTACGCGTGTGCCTCGGGCGACTTTTCCTCCGTCGTCGATGCCGGCGGACCGGTCGTGACCTGCTGCTTGTGCTCGGTCGGCGCCAGGCTGGTGCCAGAGGTGGCGCGCAAGTGGTGCCATACAAACTTGTCGCCGTGCCATACGTGTGCCATATTGGCACCACGAACGTGACCGGGTACGTGCGCAACCTCCGGCGCGAGCTCGCCACCCCCGCCGAAGTCGGTGGTGACGAGGCGCATGCGTTGGTCGAGCGCCCCGAACCAGCCCCGCTCCTGGGCCCAGAAAGGCAACCATGACCAGCACGCACACCCGGCCGGCGATCGCCGTGACCGGACTACGGAAGACCTTCGGTGACCAGGTCGTGCTCGACGGTCTCGACCTGAACGTGCAGCGGGGAACGGTCTTCTCGCTGCTCGGCGCGAACGGCGCCGGGAAGACCACCACCGTGAAGATCCTGTCCACCCTGCTCAGCGCCGACGCCGGCGACGTCCAGGTCGCCGGGCACGACCTCGGCCGCGAACCGGACGCGGTGCGCGCCGCCATCGGTGTCACCGGCCAGTTCTCCGCGGTGGACAACCTGCTCACCGGCGAGGAGAACCTGCTGCTGATGGCGGACCTGCACCACCTCGCCAGGGGCGAGCGCCGGCGGCGGGCCGTCCAGCTGCTCGAACAGTTCGACCTCACCGAGGCGGGCCGGAAGCCGGCAGCGACCTACTCGGGAGGCATGCGGCGGCGGCTCGACCTGGCGATGACGCTGGTGGGCAGCCCGCAGGTGATCTTCCTCGACGAGCCGACCACCGGACTGGACCCGCGCAGCCGCCGGAACATGTGGCAGATCATCCGGGAGCTGGTGGCCGGCGGCGTCACCATCTTCCTGACCACGCAGTACCTGGAGGAAGCCGACGAGCTGGCCGACCGGATCGCCGTCCTCGACCACGGTCGGGTGGTCGCCGAGGGAACCGCGGAGGAGCTGAAGCGCCGCATCCCCGGCGGGCACGTACGCCTGCGGTTCGCCGATCCGCAGGGCCTCGCCGCGGCCATGGGCGTGCTGGACCAGGCGTCGCGCGACAACGACGCGCTCGCCCTGCGGGTGCCGAGCGACGGCAGTCTGCGCTCGCTGAAGGCCCTGATCGGCCGGCTCGACGACCGGGCCATCGAGGTCGACGAACTGTCCGTGCACACCCCCGATCTCGACGACGTCTTCCTCGCCCTCACCGGCAACCCCACCAACGAGAAGGTGACCACCCGATGAGCACGTCCGCCCTCGCCCGTACGGCGCCGGCAAGCCTCCGTTTCCACCCGCTGCGCGACTCGGCGACGATGCTGCGCCGCAACCTCAAGCGCATGCTGCGGTACCCGTCGATGACCCTGATGCTCATCGGGATGCCCGTCGTCTTCCTGCTGCTCTTCGTCTACGTGCTCGGCGGCACGCTGGGCGCCGGGCTCGCCGGGACGGTGCACGCCGGCGCGGCCGGCGGACGCGCCGCGTACGCCAACTACGTGGCGCCGGCGATCATCCTGATGACCGTGACGGCCACGGTCCAGGGGACCGCGATCTCGATCGCCATGGACATGACCGAGGGCATCATCACCCGGTTCCGTACGATGCACATCGCCCGGGTCTCGGTGCTGACCGGACACGTCCTCGGCAGCATGATCCAGGCGGTGTTCAGCCTGGCGGTTGTGATCGGCGTGGCGGTGCTGGTCGGCTTCCGGCCCACCGCCGGGCCCGGTGCGTGGCTGGCCACGGCCGGTTTCCTGCTGGCGGTGACCTTCGCGCTCGTCTGGTTGTCCGTCGCGCTCGGCCAGGTGAGCAAGAGCGTCGAGACCGCGAGCAACCTGCCCATGCCGCTCGTCCTGCTGCCCTTCCTCGGCAGCGGGTTCGTCCCCACGGACTCCATGCCGGCGGGTCTGCGCTGGTTCGCCGAGTACCAGCCGTTCACGCCGATCATCGAAACCCTGCGCGGCCTGCTGTTGGACGAGCCGATCGGGAACAACGCCTGGATCGGGCTCGCCTGGTGCGCGGCCATCGCGCTGGGCGGATACCTCTGGTCGAAGCGACTGTTCAACCGCCAGTCCTGAGCCCGCCGCGCCCGGCCGCCGCCGGTGAGAACCCGGCCGCCGCCGGCGAGATCCGGCCGGCCGCCCCGCCCGTACCTCCTGGGACAGGTACGGGCGGGCCGGCTCCGGTATGCGGTGGCGTCCCGTTAGGTCGTGCCTCCTCGGCGCCGCCCGGCGTTACTTCGCGCGCAGCGGGGCGAGCGCGGTGCTCCAGGCGACGACCTGGTCCAGCATCGTGTGGACGGCGTCGCGCTGGAACTCGCCCGGCTTGAAGACGCTGAAGTTCTCGAAGTCGGTGAAGAGGGAGAGGCTCACCTGGGCCCGTACGTCGGCCATCTGCAGCTCGCCGGCGATCAGCCGCAGGTGTTCCACGGCCCGGGTTCCGCCGACCGACCCGTAGCTGACGAAGCCCACGGCCTTGTTGTTCCACTCCGAGTACAGGAAGTCGATGGCGTTCTTGAGGGCGCCGGAGGTGGAGTGGTTGTACTCGGGGGTCACGATCACGTACCCGTCGAACGAGGCGATCTTGTTTGCCCACTCCAGCGTGTGTGGCTGGCTGTACTGGCCCATGCTCGGCGGGTAGACCTCGTCGAGGTGGGGGAGCTTGTAGTCCAGGAGGTCGACCAGCTCGTACTCGGCGTCGGTGCGCTGGGCGGCGATGTCGCGGACCCAGTGGGCGACCGCCTCGCCGTTACGGCCGGGCCGGGTGCTGCCAAGGATGATGCCGATCTTGGTCATTGCGGTTCTCTCGTCTCTCGAAGACTTGCTTGCTGCGTCAAGCAAATGTAGTGGCGGTTGCTTCGTCAAGCAAATAAGCTGGGATTATGTCTACGATCACACCGCCGCCCGAGCCGCCGCGGCCGCTCGACCCGGACGAGGAGGCCCTCGTCCGCTCCCTGGTCCGCGTGATCTACCTGCTGCCCCGGGCCCTCGACGCGGATCTCGTACGCGACCAGGGGCTGCCGCTCGTCGAGTACCTGACCCTGATGCACCTGTCCGAGACGCCGCAGCGGCTGATGCGGATGAGCGAACTCGCGGCCGCCTGCGAGCTGTCCCTGAGCGGGATGACCCGGGTCGTCGCCCGGCTGGAGACGCAGGGCCTGGTACGGCGGGTCAAGTGCGACGAGGACGCCCGCGGCTGGAACGCCGTGCTCACCGACGCCGGACTCGACCGGCTGGCGAAGGCGTGGCCCGCCCACCTCGCCGGCGTGCGCCGGCACCTGCTCGACCACCTGGCCGATCTCGATCTCGACCTCGCCCAGCTCGCCCGCGCGTTCGAGCGCATCGCCACCACCGAGTGACGGCCCCCACCCGGCCGCTGGTCGCGGTGGTGGACCGGGTCGGACAAAGCTCCCGAGACCGGCCGGTTCACCAGTGCCAGCCGCGCGGGCCGAGGGCGCGGGCGTGCGGCGCGACCTGGCGGGCGAGCCGGACCAGCAGCGGGACCGTGAGCCAGAGCAGCACCACCGCGTAGAAACCCAGGGCGAGCAGGTCGCGGGCCGCGAGCGTGGGCGGATCCACGAACGGATACCACAGTGGACTGAACTCGGGGGTGAAGTGGCAGAGCCCTTCGAGACGGTAGTTGTCCTGGTAACAGATCCAGGGACGCAACTGCCCGAAGACCCGACTGTTCGCGGCACCCCAGACGGAAAGGGCCGTGGCGACCAGGGTCGCGGCGGTCAGCAGGGGGCCGGTCCGGGCGGCCGGTCCGTGCAGCGCGGCCAGGGCCAGGCTGGCCGGCAGGATCGCGACGAGGAAGAACCGGGGACCCCAGTACATTCCGCCGTTCCAGCCCCACCAACTCGCGTAGGTGAGCACCAGGCCGCCGACGAACGCGGACCAGAGCAGCCAGGCGGTCCAGAGGTCGGCCGTACCGGGCCCGGCCCCGGTCCGCCCGGCCGCGTCGGGTCGCTCCGGGTCCGCCGCGAGGGCGGCCCCGCCGTCGCCCACCGGGCTCGGCCGCAGGGCGCGCCGTACCGGCAGGAAGAGGCCCGGCGCGAACCAGGCCAGCCCCTTGCCGAAAGAGAAGAGGATGGCGACGAGGCCGAGCACGAAGGGGTACGAGAAGCCCGGCCGACCCGAGTACGGCAGCACCGTCACACCGCCACCGTTCTCGGCGTACGCGCTGTGCAGCGGGTCGCCCCAGCGCCACCACGCCTCGCCGAGGATCAGCGCCGCCGTGGCCGGCAGGACCAGCAGGTACCGCACCCGCCGCCGGTGGAGACAGAGCACCGCGACCGTGATCGCGAGCGCGACGGCGCTGGCCGGGGTGTTGGCGACCCCGAGGACCACGGCGCCCCACCCGGCGGCCCGGGTCACCCGCCCGGTGCCCGTCACGGTCGCGGCGAGCAGCCCGACCCCGACCGCCATCGCGGTGAACATCTCGCCGTAGAAGTCCGGCACGTGCGCGGCGACCATGCTGCCGGCGAGCAGCAGCAACAGGAATCGGCGCCGCAGCCGGGCGTCGACGCGGTCCTGCAGCAGGCCGTGCAGGGCGCCGGCGCCGAGCACGAAGAGGAGCAGGTTGTACTGCGCCAGCCAGACCTGCGTGTTGCCGTACCAGTGGCCGACGAGCCAGAGTGGCGTCGCGAAGAGCGGCCCGATCAGCGAGTACGGCGTCTCCGGCAGTTGCCGCTGTTCGAGCAGTTGGACCAGCGCCTGGTACCGGGCGAGCCCGTCGCCCATCATCGGCGGTTTCGGCGTGGTGGCCAGTACCAGCAGGCCGGCGGCGAGCAGCAGGTTCTCCACCACGGCGACGGGGCGGCGGTACCGGGCGCCGGGTGCCGGCGGATCCGCGACCGGTGGCGGTGAGTCACCGGTCGCGGCGACATCTCCGGCGGGGACCGGGTCGCCGGTCGTGGCCGGGTCGCCGGCCGCCGCCTGGCTCGGGTGGTCCGGCCCTGCCGCTGCCGTGGGCGCTTCCAGGATGACCTCCGCGCTGGCTCGATAGATCATGCTGAATGTAACATCGGGCCGCGTCGCGGCGCTGTCCCTCTGGAGGCCGCTCTCGGCCCCTGACCTGGTCGGCGCCCACATCGGTGGTGATCGGTCCGGGCTCGTCGCAAAATGGTCTTGACGCAATCGCCGCGCTCCGCCCGATAAGCTCGCTATTCCGGGTTTTCCCGCCGCCTGCGGAAATGTTCGATGTCGCCTTTCTGACGGTGAACTGCCGGTTAGTGGCCTTTATCGCCACCGCTCCACCCGTACCGCCGCTGAGCTGGGCGGAGGTCTCTCGGATGATCCCGTCAAGGGGCCGACGCTGGCCGATCGGCTAATCGAGCGGAACTGTCTGCCTACTATTTATCAGCCGACAATGATGCTTTCTTTGTTTTCCCACTGACTATCATCGCTATGGGTAGCTGTGGATCCGATGCCCCAGGACCAGGCATCGAGCAACGGCGAGAGGTTGGGTGCGATGATCGGCGGAAACTCGCATTCCGGCGCCCCGGTGTCCCTCTTGGACCCGTCGGGGCCGCACCCGTCGTACCGTCAGTCGCAGGGGCTGGTGCGCCCGCGGCTGCTGGCGATGCTCAACGCGCGACCCGCCGCGCCGACGCTCGTCGTCGCCCCCGCCGGCTGGGGCAAGACCACCCTGCTGGCGCAGTACGCGAACTCGCTCGACCTCGCCGTCGGCTGGCTGCGCATCGAGAGCTCCGACGCGAATCCCGACCGGTTGCTGCGGCGCATGCACGTCGCCGTGCAGGCGGGCCTCCCGGACGCCGGTGCGGTGGCCGCCGGCGGGCCGTCGGCATCCGTACCACGGTCGCTGCTCGTCATCGACGACCTGCACCTGATCGAGGGATCCCCCGCCGAGAGCACCCTGCTGGACCGCTCGCTCGACCTGGCCCGGCGGGACGTCAAGGTGGTCATCGGTACCCGCCGGATGCCCAACTTCGACCTGTCCCGGCACGAACTCTCCGACGTGGACGTGATCGACGCCGAGCAGCTGCGGTTCCGCGCCTGGGAGGTCGAGCGGCTGCTGCGCGACGTCTACCGCGAACCGCTCCCCGCCGACGACGTCGCCGCGCTGTCCCGACGCGTCGGCGGCTGGGCGGCCGGCCTCAAGCTCTACCACCTCTCCACCCGCGGCCACTCGCTGGCCGAGCGGCGGCGGGCGGTGGCCGCCCTCGGCGGGCGCTCGGCGCTCTCGCGCGGCTACCTCGCCCGTACCGTCCTCGCGGAGCTGCCCGAACCGCTTCGCCTCTTCCTCGCCCGTACCTGCGTCTTCGAGACGCCCACCGGGCCGCGCTGCGACCAACTGCTCGGCGCCACCGACAGCCAGTTCCTGCTGGAACAGCTGGAACACCGGCAGGCCTTCACCATCACCCACGACGGCGGCCGGACATTCCGCTACCACGAGGTGCTCCGCGCCCACCTGGTCGCCGGGCTGGTCGAGGAACTGGGCGAGGGCGGGGCCCGGGCCTGGCACGCGCGGGCCGGGGAGATCCTCGCCGAGGAGGGCGCGCTGCTGGAGGCGACCCGCTGCTACGCTCGCGCCGAGGACTGGGGCGCCGTACACCGGCTGCTCGACGAGGCCGGGGCCAGCGTCGCCGACCAGGGGCTGGACTCCTGGACCGATCTGCTCCCGGGCTGGTTCATCGCGGAGGACCCCTGGCTGGTCCTGGCCGAGGGGCGGCACCGGGTGAACCAGGGCCAGCTGGAGACCGGCGCGGTCGCCCTGCAACGGGCCGAGGAGATGTTCACCGCCGAACCGGCCCGCGTCCGCTCCCGGGCGCTGCGCACCATGGTCCTGGCCTGGCTGCCCGACTCGGCGCCGTGGCGCGGCCACTGGACCGGCTGGCTGCGGGCCGCCACCCGCCGGCACCCCGCCGTCGTGGCCGGCGAGGCCGAGTCGCTGCCGCCGGCGGTCGCCCCGCTGGTCCGGGCGATCGCCTACCTGCTCGCCGGCAACATCGAGGAGGCCGGGCGGATCCTGCCCCGGGTCAGCGAGGACGACTCCGACTTCGCCGGCCTCGCCGGGCGGCTGCTGCAGGCCGCGCACGCCATGGTCGGCGGCGACCGGTGGGGCGACGGCGCGGTCGCCGCCGTCGCCTCGGCCGCCGAGAGCCGGCAACTGCCCTGGCTGGCCCGGATGGCCCGCGCGGTGATGGCGCTCGACGGTACGGAGCCCAGCATCAAGGAGGCCGCCGCGGTCGCCGAGGAGTGCGACCGGCTGGGCGACACCTGGGGCGCGTTCATCGCCTCCGGCCTCGCCCAGCTGATGCGTTCCCTGCACGGACGTATCGACCCGGACGAGGCGGGCGAGCTGCTGGCCCGGGCCCGGGCGCTGGAGAGCGGCGTCCTGGCCGCCTGGGCCCAGTCGCTGCTGGCGCTCGCGACCGTACAGGCGCGGCTGCCCGAGGCGGAGCTGGAGGTGCGCCGCGCGGAGAGCACCGCCCGCGCCGCCGGCGTACCGGGGGCCCGCGTCCTGGCCCTCGCGGCGGCCGCGCAGCTGGGACCGCGGCAGGCCGAACAGCTCGCGGCGGCGTACGCGGCCGCGACGCACGCGGGACTGCCGCGCGCGCTCGTGGCCGCCTGGACCGCCGGGCACGAGACCGCCCAGGGGCCCAGCGGCCCGAGCCCGGATGCCCGGATCGCCGTCTGGTGCCTCGGCGGGTTCCGGATGCGGGTCGACGGGCGGGTGCTGGACTGGTCCTCCATCCGGCCGCGCTCCCGCACGGTGGCGCGGATCCTGGCCATGACCCCCGGTCGACCCATCCACCGCGACAAGCTCGTCGAGGCGCTCTGGCCGGACGCCGACCCGGCCACCGCCACCCGGCGCCTGCACGTCGCGCTCTCCACTCTGCGCCGCTTCTTCGAGGAGAACCTGCCGGCCGAGTACGCCGACCGGCTGCTCTACCGCGACGGCGACGCCTACCTGCTCGCCGTGCCGGACGAGGGCTACTGCGACGTCGCGGTGCTGCGCGACGCGCTGGAGCGGGCCCGGCGCGCGCACCCCGCCGACCCGGGCTACCTGGACGCGCTGCGCACGGCGGTGCACAGCTACGGCGGTGACCTGCTGCCCGAGGACGGCCCGGCCGAGTGGGTGGTCAACGAGCGGGAGACGCTGCGGCGGCAGGCCGCCGACGCGGCGGCCAGGCTGGCCCAGGCCGAGCTGGACGGCCTCTCCGGCTACGAGCAGGCGAGCGGCGCCGCCGTCGCGATGGCCCGTCGCTGCGTCGAGATCGACCCGTGGCACGACGCCGGCTGGCGGCTGCTCATCGCCGCGCACGGCCGGGCCGGCAACGCCGCCGCGGCGGAGCGGGCCCGACGCGAGTACGCCGAGGTGCTCGTCTCGCTCGGGCTCGATCCGGCCGCCTCGGTGGAGCCGGCCGAGGCGATGACCCTCATCTCCGGCCAAAGAATTCCACTTCCCCGATCGCCACGCTCGGGTTCGACCGCGGCGGCCCGTACACCGAGCGCACGACAAGCCTGAGCTTCGCCACGTCGGGCGCCTCGAACTCGAACGACTGCGGGCCGGGCTGGTCGCGCAGCTGCAGCACGGTATCCACGGTTTCGCCGTTGGCCCGGGTGGCGACCACGGCCAGCGCCTGGGGCCGGCCGACGGCGAGGAACTTGTCCTGTTCGGTGCTGACGCCCGGGGTGACCACGATGTCCAGGATCCGGACGGGGTCCGCGTAGTTGACCTCCACCCACGCCTCGGCGGCCGGCCCGTTCGGTGCCCAGAACCGGTTGGTCGCGCCGTCGAAGATCCGCGCGGCGGGGGCGTCCGGTTGCTCCGAGGACGCCTGGGCGCCGGTCGGGCGCAGCGGCACGTGCTCGCCGGTCTGGTCCCGGATCTCGTTGATCCCGCGCCGTACCAGCGGCGGGCCGACCACCGCGAGGATCGTGAGCACGCAGATCACGCTGATGATCATCAACAGTCGGCGGGCCGCCCGGCGGTCCCGCCGCTGGCGGGCCTCCCGGTTGCGCCGCCGCAGCCGGTCGATCAGCCGCTGCCACCAGGTCCGCTTGGCCTCGACCACCTCCTGAACGGCCAGCGGCGACCCGCAGTTGCTGCAGAAGCGGCGGGTCTTCTCGTTCCCCGCCCCGCACTTCGGGCAGATTCGCTCGCCGACCACCGGCGCCGGTCGTACCTCCTCCACCGGCCGGGGCCGGCGCGGCTGGGTCGCCATGCCCGGCTGTACCGCCACCGGGTCGCCGGGCCGGGCCGGCTCGGTCGTCCGCACCGGGTCGGCGGTCGGCGGCGCGTCCGCGGCGGTCGCCGTCGTGGTGTCCGCCGCCGTCACCGTCGTACCGCTCGCGCCGCCGGCCCGGGCGCCGGCGTCGGCCTCGCCCCGCGACGGCTCGTCGGTGGCGGTGGCGGTGACGCCGCCCGTCGCCGGCTCGACCGGGGCCGAGGTGGCGGTCGGGGTCGGGCCCGGCGTGGGCGTCGGCGCCGGATCCGCGACCGGTCGCGCGACCGGGGTGCCCTCCCACGCCAGGAACGCACCGCAGTTACCGCAGAACCGCTCGTTGTCGCGGTTACTGCTGCCACAAGCCGCGCAGACGATCATGCTGCTGCCACCTCCACCGTTGCCTGTACATGTGCTGGCACCACACCGGCCACCATCTCCTGCAGCCGCGTGGTGTCCACCGAGCTCGGATCGGCCACTCTCACCCGGACCTGCACCCGCGCCGGGGCCGGCGGCGGCGGGTCGGTGTTCGGCGTGCTCGACCAGGTCACGCCGCCGGTGTCGGTCACCTCGACGGTGCCGCCGGTGAGGATGCCGAGCGCGAGTTCGAGGCCGCGTACGGTGCCGCGCCAGCGGTGCAGCTCCACCGCGTGCCGGATCAGCCTCCGGCGCAGTGGCAGCGGCCAGCTGTCGTCGACCGGCAGCGCCACCCAACCGGCGAGCCAGTCCAGAAAGTCCGGTGGGGCCAGCTCCAGGTCGAGGTAGGCGTCGAGCGAGTCCAGCGTCAGCAGCACGGGGGCGAGCACCTCGTCCAGCCCGGCCGTGAAGCGCTGGGTGAAATCGTCCTCCAGGAAGAGCGCGGGCAGGGTGAGCCCGATCGGATGTGGGGTCGGCAGTCCGGGTACGGCACCACGCATCGGTCGCTCCAGAGGTTGATGGCTCGGCACGGCTCGCTCAGGCGCCCGCCGGCCGGCTGGCCACCCGGACCTGGTGGTCGTACGAGAAGACCAGCGCGTTCGGACCCAGCTCGATCCGCTGCACCGCGTCGCCCCGGTTCCCCGTGATCGGGTCGGCGGCGAAGAGCAGGATGTCCTCCACCAGATCCATCCCGTCGACCCGTTGCAGCACCGCGTAGATCTCGCCGGACTGGATCGGCCGCCCGAAGGGCCAGCCGGTGCCGTCCGGACCGCCGTCGATCGGGTTCAGGTAGCCGTACAGGGTGCGCATGGCGCGTTCGCGCAGCGCCGTCGCGGTGACCCGGGGCTGCGCGCGCAGCTGCGCCACCACCGTCACCCCCTGGTAGTACGGCGGCTCCACCAGCACCTGCGTGCCGATGCAGCGCCGCGCGTCGAGGTGGGTGCGGATCCGCTCCAGCGTCTCGTCCCGCGGCTTCAGGGAGGCGAAGCGGGCCGAGTCGTCGGTGGAGTTGGTGTGCTCGCCGACCGCGGGCACCACCAGCACCCGGATCGCCGCCGAGTCCGGCCCCGCCGGTACGCAGCGCACCCGCAGCGCCTCCGGGGCGGCCTCCCGGGCCAACTGCTCGTAGTCCTCGGCGGTGACCGCCCGCTCCCGGGTCCGCAGCGTCAGCGGACCCCGGGCCGAGGTCTCGGCCAGCGACTCCCCGTCCACCCCGCCGGTGGCCGCGGTGCGGTTGGTCACCGTGGAGATGAACGGCACCGGGTCGCGGAGCACGGTGAGGCTGTTGGCGGCCACGTTGCCGCGCCGCCCGCCGCCCGTGCGGTAGCGGGGAACCCGGATCGGCGCGGCCTTCGGCGGTACGGCCCCGTACTGGTGGACCGTGCCGTCGGGGAGCCGTACCGCCGGTCCGAAGCTCACCTCGCCGCTGGACCGGTCGACGGTGACGTGCCGGTCCTCCGGACCCGAGTCGGCGAAGCTGGCCACCTCCCGCCAGGTCGTCCAGGAGTCGCCGCCGGCGACCTCGACCTCCAGCGGCTCGTCGCCGGCCACGATCGGGGCGTGCTGCACGGTGAAGCGCTGGCCCGGCACGCCCTCGGAGAGCCCCAGGGTCTCCCCGACGACCAGTTCGGCGTGGCTCGCGCGGACCGTGCCGCCGATCGTCGCTGCCGTCGCCGTACGCAGCCGGGGCGGCGCGTGGAAGAACGCCTGTCCCTCGGCCGGCTCGGTCAGCCGGCAGCGCAGCCAGCCGGCCCGGCGGCGGGCGATCACCGAGGCGGTGTGGCCGGCCGGTACGTGCAGCACGACCTCGCCCTCCCGGTTGAGCGCGCCGGTCGTGTCCCGCTCGACCACGCAGGGCCGCCAGCCGCCCTCGGTCCACGCCTCCCAGACCAGCGGCGGATCGGTCGGGTCGACGCCGCGCCCGGCCACCACCCACTCCATCCGCAGCAGCACGGCGCAGCCCGGCACCGGATCGGTCAGCCCGAACAGCACGGCGTCGTTCGGGGCGGGCGGGTCGGCGAAGCCCGGTACCCAGTCGTTGCCGTTCAGCTCGTCGGTACGGTCGACCGGCTCGCCGCTCGCCGGCGCGGTGAGCACCCGGCTCAGCGCGGCCGGAACGATGGCCAGCTCGTCGGTGGTCTCGAAGGTGACCGGCTCCTCGCCCTCCATCCGTACGGTGGCGATGTGGGTGGCGGCGGGGACCACGACGGTGCCCTCCCGCGCGGCCGAGAGCCAGAACGTCAGCTCGCAGGTGGCGACCGTCGGCGCGAACGGCTTCACCCCGAGCAGGTCCAGGAACTTCAGGTAGTGCCGGTCGGGCACCCGGTTCAGGCGGTAGAGCAGCTGGTCGACCATGAAGGCGAAGGTCTCGATCAGCGTGACGCCCGGGTCCGAGACGTTGTGGTCGGTCCACTCCGGGCAGCGTCGCTGCACCAGGCGCTTGGCGTCGTCCACCAGGTCCTGGAACCGGCGGTCGTCGAGGTTCGGTGCGGGTAGCGGCATCACTCGGCTCCCGGATCGTGCGAGGGGATCACATAGAACGGAAAGACCAGGTTGCGGGGGTCGTTGTCGGTCCGCAGGCGGTACCGGATGTCGATGTAGAGGGTGCCCTCGGCGGCGTCGGCGAAGTTGACCAGCACGTCGTCGAGCACGATCCGCGGCTCCCACCGCTCCAGCGCCACCCGCACCTGGTACGCGATCTGGCCGGCCGTGGCCGCGTCGGCGGGGGAGAAGACCAGCTCGTGGATGGCGCAGCCGAACTCGGGCCGGGCCGGGCGTTCCCCGGGCGAGGTGCCGAGGATGAGCCGGATGCTCTCCACCACCTCGCGCTCGCCCCGGACCAGGGCGATCGCGCCGGTGGAGTCGGTGCGCAGCGGGAACGCCCAACCGGCGCCGACGAAGTCCGAACTCATGCTCAGCCTCCGATCAGCACGGTCGGCAGGCCGGCGACGATGGGGGCGCCGCAGGCGCTCATATCCCCCATCCGGGCGGCCGGCCGGCCGCCGATCAGTACGGTCGGACAGCCCGGCGGGACGATCACCGACGGCGGGTGCGGGGGCGTGCCCGGGAACGAGCAGGTGTGCATGGTGCCGACGGTCGCGGCGGGGGTCCCGCCGATGAGCACGGTCGGTACCCCCGGACCGCCGACCACGCCGGGATGGGCGGTCGGGTCGCCGACGCGGGCGGCTGGCGGCATGGCGTACTACCCCCTCAGTTGATCCGGACGATGCTGCCGCGGACGGTGAGCGCGCCGCTGGAGCTGACCTCGGTGCTGCCCTGACCGGCGACCTTCACCGTGGCGCCCTCGACGTTGACCCCGGCGTTGCCCTTGACGTCGACCTTGGCGGAGCCCTCGATGCCGACGTCGGTCTTCGACTTCACGGTCACCTTCTGGCCGGTGAGTTCCAGCGGGCCGGTACCGGAGTCGACCGCGATCCCGTTCTTCGCGGTGATCTTGACCTTGCCCTCGCTGATCACCTCGATCAGCTGGCCCTTCTTGTCCAGCCGCAGCACGAACTTCTTGTCCCCGGTGCTGAGCAGGATGCCGTCCTTGTCGGGCGCGTCGACCAACTCCAGGCGGTGACCGGTACGGGAGACCAGCGCCCGAACCCCGATCTTGCCGCTGCTGCCGTCGACCGGCTCGACCTCCAGCTTCGGCGCCTTGTCCTTGCCGTTGTGCAGCCCGCCGACGACGAAGGCGGCGTCGAGGTTGCCGTTGCTGAAGCCGACCAGCACCTCGTCGCCGACCTCCGGGATGATCATCGTGCCGTAATCGTTGCCGGCGCCGAACTGCACCACCCGGGCCCAGCCGGTGGTGTACTGCTTGTCCAGCCAGGGCAGGGTCAGCTTCACCCGGCCCAGCTTCTGCGGGTCCTTGACGTCGCTGACCACCGCCGGTACCAGGCCGTCCGCCAGCCGCTCCGCCCCGCCCGACCCGCCGTTGGTCAGCCCGAAGAGCGAACGGTCCGAGCGGCCCGAGACGGTGAACGAGGTGGTGTAGCCGGCCTGCTCGCTGAAGAGGTGCCGGGTGCTGGTCAGCACGTACTTGCCCTGGAACGGCTCGCCCACGTTGGCCAGTGCCACGGCCGCGCCGGCCCGCAGCTTCGGGTTGCCCCGGGCGACCCCCTCGATCTCGGCGAAGCCGCTGCCCAGTTCGCCGGCGAGCGCGTCGGCCACCGTCTGCGTCGCGCCCTGGGTGCCGAGGGTCGGGTCGGCGACCAGGTACGGCGGCGCGCCGAACTTCTGGCCCAGCTTCACCGGGTCGACACCGGTCACCTCGGTCCCGGCCGCCTTGGGCTTGGCCGTCGCCGAGACCTCCTTCTTCTGCTTGGGGTCCCAGCCCCGGGACTGCGCCTCGGGCACCTGGGCGGTGGCGGTGATCCCGGCCCGCAGCGCGAGCAGGTTGCGGTTCACCTCCAGCACCAGCGGACTCTGGGTGGCCTTGGTGCTCGGGTCCGGCGCGCCGGCGGGCGGCTGCGGCATCCGGAAGTGCAGGGCGCCCTCGGTGACCAGTACCTGCGCGCCGACCAGCTCCGCCAGCCGGGTCAGGAACTCCCAGTCGCTGACGTTGTCCTGGCTGATCTGGCTCTCCGGGTCCTCGCCGAAGCCCTTGACCGCGTCGATCGTGCCGACCTTGACGCTGGCCCGGCTGGCCACCTTGCGGACCACGTCCGGGATGGTCATGTTCGGGTACGCCGCCACCCGCCGGCCCCGGAACAGCCGGTGCGCCACGTCCAGCCCGCGGACCTCGGTGAACGTGCCGGTGGAGTCGAACTCGCACTCCACGGCGGTCACCTCGCCCTCCATCAACGGCTGCGGCCCGCCCGGATCCGAGGTCTGCACGGTCAGCTTCACCTTGGCGCCGATCTCGAACTTGCCCTTCTTCAGCACCGACCGGCCCGGGTCCCGGTACCGCAGCAGGAAGCGGTCCGGCAGGTTGCGGCTGTCGTCGACGTACGCGTACACGAGCAGGGAACCGATGTCGGCCGGCAGCGGGGCGCCCTCGACCTCGACCAGCAGGGAGTTGGCGAACTGCTCATTGGCCACCGCGACCCGCCTCGATCTCCTCCAGCGCGGGCACCAGCAGCCGGGTGCCCGGACGCAGCCGCATCGGGTCGTCGATGTCGTTCGCCTCGGCGATCTCGCGCCACAGCCCCGGTCGGCCGTACGCGCGGTGGGCGACCGAGTGCAGCGAATCGCCGGCCACCACGACGTGTACGTCCCGGGCGGCGAGCGCGCCGGACGTCGGGTTCTGACCACCCTGTTCGCCGGAGATCTCCTCCAGGGTCACCGAGCAGAGCGCCCGCACCGGCGTGCCACCCGGTGTGAAGAGGGTGTACTTGGCGCTCACGCTGGAGACGAAGGACGGGAAGCCGACCATCCCGCCCCAGTGGAAGACCACCCAGGGCGGCGAGCCCTTCTTCTGCTCGCGGCTGGCGTCCGTCGGTACGCAGCAGGCGAAGAGCTCCTCGACGCGCTTGACGACCGACGAGTCCATCGTGTCGGTGGCGTCGAAGAACATCTCCAGGGTCAGCTTGACCGGGTCGGCGCCGGTGAACTCCGGTACGCCGCTCTTCTTGGCGTTGCGCTGGGCGTCCCGCTTCCACTTGGCCGTCTTGGTCAGGGCCAGTTCCTTGGGGTTGAACTGGAACGGGATGCGGTTCAGCGGCGGGCCGGGGTTGGCCGTACCGCCGTTCTTGGGCGGCTCGTGCAGCTGCAGGTACGCGTGCGTCAGCTGCGGTGGCGCGCCGCCCTGGCCCGCACCGGAACCGCCCGCCGCGGTGAAGGTCACCGGGGACGCGGACATCTCGTCACCTCGTCACGCTCGGCGCCGGCACGAGGCCGGCGGATGTGCTGTTTCGCGTCGTCTCTGGTCCTCGCCAGGGGCCGCCGCCCCGGGCCCTCGTGCACCCTGGTGCCGGGTGCTCAGCCGCCGGTGCCGGGCCCGAAGAAGCCGTGGTGGGCGAGTTCGAGCGTCTCGGTCGCCACCTTCGGCGTGTCCGGGCTGAGCTGCGGGCCGGTCCACCGGATCGGGATGACGTCGAGCAGCCCCCACCGGGCGATCACGGTGCCCTCCAGCGTGCGCGCCTCGATCGTGGCGGTCTTGCGCTTCAGGCCGCTCGCCATCCCGGAGAACCAGCGCATCAGCTTCGCGCTGTCGGCCGTGACCGGGCGGGAGAGCTTGACGTTGGAGAACTTCATCCGGGTCGGCAGCTGCCAGACGTGGCCGTTGTTGCCACCCTCCTCGCGCTGCTCGACCACGACCTCACAGCCGAGCCCGTCGCAGCTGTTGAACGCCCCGAGGTCCTGGTCGTCGATCTTCACCACGAACGCGACCGCGACCGCCATGTTGTCCTGGGCCATCTGTCTCCCTCCTCACTGGCTCCGGTCCGCGAGTCCGTCGAGGACCTCAGCCCCGCCCGCTCCGTACGCCATGCCGCTCCTGGTCCAGCCGCAGTTCCGTCTTGATCCGGCGGAGCAACGGATCGAACAGCTTCTTCAACAGCTCCTCCGGCTCCGTCCCGGCGCCCGCGCCGCCCGCCGGGGCCGCCGCCGTCGGTGGGGCGGTCGCCCCGGACGTGGACGGCGCCGGGGCCGGTTCCGGTTCGGGGGGCGGGGGCGGTTCGGCGGCGGGAGGCTCGGGCGGCGGCTCGTCCGCCCGCTGCACCACGCCGAGCCCGTACGACCCGCCGCCGTTGGCGGAGAACCCGTCGGCCGTCGCGCCGACCCAGGAGAACTCGCGCACCACGGGAACACCGCCGGCCGGCCCGGCCGGCTGCACCGAGCGGGAGACCGTGAGCGGCAGCCCCGTACCGGACCGGGTCAGGTTCGCGGACGGCTCCAGCAGCGGTGGCTGGGTCGCCCGGGCCACCGTCAGGGCGGGCAGCCCGGTCGGCTGCCCGATCGGCGCCGCGCCGGGACCGCCGCCGAGGCCCGGGGCGGCGGTGGGAAGCCCGCCCGGCTCGCCGGGGTCCCACGCCGCGGCCGGCGCGAGGCTCGCGGGTTCCGGCCGCACCGGCGGGTACGCCTCGCTCGTGCTCCAGCGCTGGACCGTACCGCCCGACGTCGGGCCGCCCGGGGCGGCCGAGCCGGTGCTGCCGCCGGCGCTGCTGCTGTTGCTGCCGGCGGCGCTGTTGCCCACCGCGCTGCTGCTCGCGGCGCTGGCGTTGCTGCCGGCGGTGCTGCTCGCGGCGCTGCTGCTGCTCGCGGCGGCATCGCCGGCGAAGACCGGATCACCGTCGCGCTCCCACCGGATCCGTTGCACGGTCGGGGGAAGCGGCTCGGGCAGGAACCGGCTCGGACCGTCCGCGCCGGCCCGGGGCAGCACCTCCAGCGGCCGGTCGCCGACCAGCCGGGCCACCACGAGTGGCGGCGCCGCCGGCTCGGCCGCGCCGACCGTGTCCCGAGGTACGGCAGCCGGCTCCGGCAGTTCCAGCCCGCCGGCGGTCGGCGCCGGTGCGGTACCGACCAGCGGTGCGACCGCCTCCGGCTCCCCGGAGCTGGCCGACGGGGCGTCCCCGCCGTCCGGGGCCGGCCCGGCGATCGGGTGCGGCGTGCCGGCGGGCGCGGATTCCGGCGGGGTGGCCAGGGGCAGTTCGGTACCGCCGTCGGCCGGTACCGGGCTGGACGGCGACGAATCGGGCGTCACCGGCTCGGACGCCACCGGTTCGACCAGCCGGGAGACGGTGATGTCGTCGCCGAGCAGCCCGGCCAGTCCGGTCGCCGGGGCGGCGTCCGGTGCGGCCGCCTCGGCTGCGGCGGTGGGGCTCGATCCGGTCGGGCCGGCGTCGGCGGCCGGTTCCGGGTCCGGCGCGTCCACGGCCGGGCCGGTCGGGAACGTGGGCGGCTCCGCGGAGAGCCCGGTCGGGCCGGCGAAGCCGAGGCCGCCGCCCGGCGCGGAATCGCCGGTGGGCGGCGTGGCCAGGGGCAGTACCGGCGGGACGATCGGCTCGCCGAGCCCCAGCCGGCGGGCGCCCCGGGGGACGTCACCGTCGCCGATCGCACGCTGCACGTTGGCGTCGCCGCCGGAGGTCGCGGGCGTACCGCCGGACGACCCGGTGGCGCTGCCCGGTGCCGGGAAGCCGCCGCCCGCCGGGTCTGCCGCCGCCCGCTGCACCGCCGGGTGCTGAGCTCCCGGAGCCTGCGCCTCCGTACCGCGCGCCGCCGGCCCCGGCGTCGGCTCGCCGAGCCCGAGCGTCGGCCGGCTGCCGGCCCCGGTGCTCGGCGGTGCGGCGTCGGCGACCGCGCGGGAGACGGCCAGCGGCGGGGGCGTGGGGGCGCCGGTCGCGGCCGGGGTCGGGCTCGGTTCCACCGACGAGGTCGGTACGTCGGTGGCGGACGTCAGGTCCTCGGTGCCGAGCGTCGGTACCGAGACCTCGGGCGCGCCGGCGCTCGGCGGCTCGGCCACCGGCTCGGGCGCGACCGGCTCGGGCGGCGCCACGACCTGCGCCGCCCCGGCCTCCGCCGGCTGGTCGCCGGAGCGCTCGCCCACGGTGACGCTGGCGGCCGAGGTGATGTCGGCGGCCGAGGGGGCCCGCACCGGCTCCGTGGCCAGTGGCAGGTCGGCGGCGGGTCCGGCCACCGCCGGCAGGCTCAGCTCCAGCGGTTGCTGCGGCGCGACGGTGAAGCGGCTGACGGTCAGCGGCTCGGCCGGTACGGCCGTGGCGACCTGCCGCTGTACGGCGGCCGGGCGGGCCGGCACCGCCGGCGGCGGTATGGCCAGCGGCGGCTCCGCGTCGCGGCCGACGGCCACGGGGGAGGGCGGCACCGGTACCGCCAGGTCGTGCAGCACGCCGGCCGGCTCGCCCGTGCCGACGGCGTGCCCGAGCGGCGAGAGGAAGGAGGGATCGCGCCAGGCGGCCAGCGAACCGCCGAACTGGTCGCGCGGCGTCAGCAGCGGATCATCCGCGAGGGTGCGCTGGATCGGCGGCAGCGAACGCCAGGCCGGCGGTGCGGGAGGTGCGGCCGGTGCGGCCGGCCGCGCGGAGGCCGCCGGCGCGTCACCGGTACCGGTCTCCGCCGCCGGCGCCGTGGACCGCTGCACCGACGGCTGACGACGACGCCACGGCCACATTCCTTCACCGTCCCTGGCTGATGCGGTTGTTGATGTCGGCGATCTCGGCCACGTAGCGCAGCCGCTCGCGGTGTTCGAGGTCGAGGATCTCGTCCATCGACCAGTGGAAGTGGTACGCGACGTACGCGACCTCGCTGTAGATCCGGTCGGCCGCGTACGTCACGATTCCCCCAGGCGCCCCCCGGCGAGGTCGATCGCGAACCGGTGCTGGCACTCGGGGCAGACCACGCTGGCGCGGGTGTGGCCCTCGCTGTTGATCCGTCGGTACATGTCCTGCAGGAAGGCGAGATCGGAGGCGAAGAGATCCTCGATGACGCCCGGATGGATGTCCGCCACCGTGCCGAGCCGGGTGATCACCCGGGCGAGCAGCACGACCGTCAGGTAGGGAGGGTTCTCCCGTACCCGGTCGTCGCGCAGCGGGATCAGCTCGTCCCGGGCGGTGGCCAGGCGCATGACGCCGGACCGGTGCACCGTGCCCGAGTCGTCGACGTAGCCGCGCGGCAGTTCGAACGGGAACTCGGTGCGCAGGGTCTCGCGCTGGGGCACGATCGGGGCTTCCGCCGGGGCCGTCGCCTCGACGGCGGCCCCGGGCGGCGGGATCAGGGCGGCGGACGTACGACGCATCGTTACTCGACGTCCATCGCCTCGTACGTGATGACCAGCTTCTCGGTCAGCACGCTCGTGTCACCGGCCTTGAGCGAGCTGATCTCCAGGCTCTTCGGCCAGGCGTTCGTCAGCCGGTAACGCTTGATCGGCATGCCCTCGTAGTCGAAGACGATGATCGCGCCACCCTTGCGGGCGTCACCCATCTTGCCGAACCGGGAGCTGGTGATCCACTGCTCGAAGCTGTTGTCCGCGGTGAGACCCCGGGTCAGCGTCACCTCGCCGGCCTTCGGCCGGCCCGGCATCTTGTGGATCGCGTACTTACCGTCGGGCGTGTTCGCCTTGTACTCGATGACGTCCTGCTCCATCTTCAGGCCGGACACCTCGGTGATCTGCTTGATCATCACGCTGTCCACCTCCAGCCCGAAGGAGTGGCCGACGGCGGAGTTGAAATCGGGGATCGGCACGGTTACCTCCTCAACTCGCTGACCAGGTACGACTTACCGGCCAGTCCCTACTCACTCACCAGGCTGGTGCCGCCGGAGACCTGCGCCAGCTGGAAGATGACGAACTCGGCGGGCTTCACCGGAGCCACCCCGATCTGGCAGACCACCTGGCCGGCGTCGATGCTCTCGGCCGGGTTGGTCTCCCGGTCGCACTTGACGTAGAACGCCTCGTCGGGGGTGAGCCCGAACAGGGCGCCACGACGCCACTCCATGACCAGGAAGGCGCTGATGGTCCGGCGGATCCGCGCCCAGAGGGCGTCGTCGTTCGGCTCGAAGACGACCCACTGCGTACCGTGGAGGATCGACTTCTCGAGGTAGTTGAAGAGCCGGCGCACGTTCAGGTACCGCCAGGCCGGGTCGGAGGAGAGCGTCCGCGCGCCCCAGACCAGGATGCCCCGGCCCGGGAAGGACCGCAGGCAGTTGACCCCGAGCGGGTTGAGCAGCTCCTGCTCCGAGCGGGTCAGCTGGGTCTCCAGGGCGACCGCGCCACGGATCACCTCGTTGGCCGGGGCCTTGTGCACGCCCCGGGTGGCGTCGTTGCGTCCCCAGATGCCGCCGATGTGGCCCGACG
This sequence comes from Micromonospora sp. NPDC049559, assembly GCF_040676675.1. Taxonomy (NCBI): domain Bacteria; kingdom Bacillati; phylum Actinomycetota; class Actinomycetes; order Micromonosporales; family Micromonosporaceae; genus Micromonospora; species Micromonospora sp. NPDC049559. The sequence goes on from NZ_JBFAPK010000032.1 coordinate 102,178, forward strand.
GCGGGATGAACTGGTTGGTACCGGAGACCGGGTCGAAGACCTTGACCCAGGGGTAGTAGAGCGCCGCGTACCGGGAGTCGTAGCCCGCCTGGTCGGTGCGCCACTCCTTGACCTGCTGCGGCGAGAGGCCGGGCGGCGGGTCGATGATCGCGATCCGGTCGCCCATCAGCTCGCAGTGCGCGATCATCGCGGTCTGTACGGCCTTGACCGACTCCAGGTCGATCGCGCCCCGCTGGTACGCGCCCATCAGGTCGGGCACCGCGACCATCGTCACCTCTTCGATGGCCTCCAGGCCGCCGAAGCCGGTGCGCTCCGCCGCGTCGCCCACGTAGTCCTCGGGGGCGATCTGCGCGGGAGCGGCCGGTGCGGGCGCCGGCGCGGAGAGCGCCACCTCGCCGCCGCGCGGCCGGGTCAGCTGGGCCGCCGGTACGGTCTCCTCAAGCGTGATCAGCTTCGACTTCTCGCGAACCGCCGTGACGACGTTGTCCTTGCCGCGCTTGGTGGTGACGCCCTCGAACGTCTCCGTCACCTTGCCGTTCTGCTTGACGACCAGGTTGAACTTGTCCTCGCTGGCACCCTCGCCCGCGTCGGTCACCTCGACGGCGATGTCGTCGGCCGTACCGCCGCCCGGCAGCGCCTTGGCCACCACCCGGTACGTGCCGAGCGCGGCGCTCGGCCCGATGGCCGCCTGCGCCTCGCCGTTCTGGCCGTTGGCCCGGTCGCCGCCGACGCGGACGACGTAGCACGCGCCGCCGCCGTTCAGGAAGTAGCCGTAGACCGCGTGGCCCAGATAGCAGTCCGGCACGAACTCGCCGAAGATCTGGGAGTACTGACTCCAGTTGGTCACCAGCGTCGGGGTGTTGAACGGGCCCTGCGCGGCGAAGCCGACGAAGGCGGCCACCGCGGTGCCAACGCCTTCGATGGGCCGCGAACCCGACTCCACCTCTTCGACGTACACGCCCGGCGCCAGATAGTTGGGCATCACGCCTCCTCGTCCCTAGGGTCGATTCGAGCGTCGCGCGTCTGTCACCGAGCGCAAACGTCCACCGGGACGCTTGATCGGGAAGGCTTCGGTGCCTGATGGGGCATCCCGGCCGTAGGTGCCTCGCCGCCCCTCGCCGCGCCGGCCGGGCCGTACGATGAGCCTCGTGCCCCCGGTTGTGGACGTGCCCGGTCTGACCTACGAGGCCGACTATCTGCGGCCGGACGAGCAGGCGGCGCTACTGGAGTGCATCGACCGCGAGCCGTGGCGGGACGACCTGCGGCGCCGGGTGCAGCATTACGGTTACCGGTACGACTACCGCCGCCGGACGGTCGGCCGCGAGTCGTACCTCGGGCCGCTGCCCGGATGGGCGGAGGATTGCGCCGAGCGGCTGCGCCGGGACGGGTACGCCGACCAGCGCCTGGATCAGTTGATCGTCAACGAGTATCTTCCCGGGCAGGGCATCGCCCCGCACGTCGACTGCGTGCCGTGTTTCGGCGACGCGGTCCTCTCGTTGAGCCTCGGCTCCGCGTGCGTGCTGACGATGTCCCGTCCCGAGGCCGGAGCCGACCGGCGGGTGCCGGTCCTGCTGGAACCGGGCGGGCTGCTGGTCATGCGCGGCGAGGCGCGCTACGAGTGGCGGCACGGCATCGCGGCTCGCAAGACCGACAGGTATGACGAACGGACCGTGGTACGCGCCCGCCGGGTGTCGCTGACATTCCGCAGCGTCCTGGCCGCCGACTGAGGCTCGGCCTCGACCGGCGGCGCCGGTCCGGGCCTCCACTCACTCCTCCGGTCGGGGCAGGATGCCGTCCTGCCGCACCAGCCGGTCCAGCCAGGAGAGGAAGTCTTCGGCGTACCAGTCGAAGTCGTCGTCGCTCACCCGCCGGGAGGAGAAGAGCCGGTAGACGCCGGGCTTGCGCTCGCCGGTGGTGTCGAAGGCGAAGTCCTGCTCCTCCGTGTCGAGCAGCTTGCCGCCCTCGATCCGATGGTGGACGTACTGCGCGAAGAGCAGGAAGCCGTCGTCGTCGACGACCGGCCCGTCCATCTCCAACAGGCCGGTCGACGCGTCACTGAAGCCCAGCACGTCGACGAGCGGCCGATCGTCCCCGCCCTCGATGGCGGCACCGCCGTACCGCTCCAGGAAGGCCACGTATCCCCGGTCCGACCGCAGGCTCGGGTAGGTGTCCAGGAACTCCGTCAACCGCGCGGCGGGGGCGGGATCGGGGTCGCGCGGATGGCGCGGTCCCCGTCCGGCTCGGGCGCCCGGAATACGGCAGAAGCGGTCCATGACGGAATCGATGTCCACGCGTTCTAGTCTCTCGTGAAGATGAAGGTGAACCCACGGGACACGTCCGCCGGATTCGCGCCGCTGGCCGTCGTCTCGTGCCCGTAGCCAGGGTAGTCCGACTGTTGGAAGTCGTTCTGGGAGACGAGCCGTAGGCCGGCCGCCGCGGCTGCCTCCACCGGTCGCCACCGGCTGACGTAGTAGTTCGGCTCCTTGGCGACGCGAAGGGTCACCGTGATCTTGCCGCCCGGGCGGATGCGTTGCGCCGCGCTGGCGAAGAAGTCGGCCAGCAGCGCCGCCCCACGACTCGCGGCGCTCGCGCGGGAGCCACCGGGGTGGGGGAACATCCAGATGATGTTGTCGAACTTCGGCTTGTCCTCGGCGCCCTCGTGCAGCTTGGTCGCGTCCACCCCGAACTCGACCGTCACGCCCTGCTGTTGCAGCCGTTCCGCCCGTTCGAGCGTGCGCTGCTCCTTCACGTCGCCCTTCTGCTCGTAGACCGTTGCGGTGATGTTTCCAGGGACGTTGCGCCCGAGGATCAGATTGGCCTCGGTGAAGGTCAGGTTTCCCTCGCCGACCAGGAGCGTCTTTCCCTCGATCGGGATCAGGTTTCCGCTGTTGTCCGGGTTCAACTTCGCGTAGACGGCCCAGCCGGAGCCCTTCCGGTGCGCGTAGATCTCCTGGAAGCGGTACTTCTCCTTGATGGCGAGCAGCGACCCGTGCAACTGGGGGGTCTCGGCGCCGCCCTGCCTGGACCGGTTGGCGACCCCACGGATCTCCTTGAGGCCCCTGTTCCAGCGATCCTGGATGTCCTCCTGCGGCGTCTTGGGCTTGTCCTTCTTTCCGAACTTGCCCTTGAGTTTGGCCCAGAGTTTCTTGCCGAGGTTGACGATCTTGTCGACGATCCAGTTGATGGCCTTGTTGACGGGTTTGGCGAGGGCTTGGAAG
>NZ_JBFAPK010000033.1:0-95347 GCF_040676675.1 Micromonospora sp. NPDC049559
CCCCGCGGCCCCGCCCCCCCCGCCTCCCCCCACGGCAGCCCCGCGGCACGGGGGGGGGGGGGGGGGCCCCGCCCCGCCCCCCCCCCCCCCTCCGTCATGTCGGCAGTGGCCGCTGGTTGCGGCGCTTCTCGGTACGCCCGTACGGGCGCCGGAGCGGGATCGGTGCGTCGACCATCTCCAACGGCTCGTCGGTCACCAGTTCCTCGATGCCGTCCATCTCGGCCCGCTGGATCGCGTCGCCGTAGTCGAACCGGCCCAGGGGCACCTCGGCGGGCGCCTCCGGTACCGGTGCCCAGGCGACCGGGCGGAGATCGTCATCGGGTTCGTTGTCCTTCGTCATGACTTCCCCCCTTTCACCCACCGTAGAAGCACTCCGCGAAGCGCGCAGAGAAAACGGGCAATGTAGGGCTATTTCCCTTTCGCCCATTTTCAGGTAATGCGCCGGGACGGTGAGTGATCGCGCGGTCGCTTCCGTACGCGCCGGCGCGCCCGCCTGGTCCGATTCGTCGCCGGCAATGCCACCGAGGGCGGCCGACGCCGATCGGCGGTACGGGTTCAGCCGGCGGTCAGCGGTTTGCGGTAGAGGAAGAAGACGCGCTCGATGCGGGCGCCGGCCGCGCCGGCGTAGAACGGCACCGGTCCCACCCATCCGATCTCGGCCCGCCGGTGCCCCTCGTCGCGCTGGTCCCGCAGGCAGCGCCGGAGCAGGACCCCGCCGATGCCCAGACCCTGCGCCGCGTCGGCGGTACCCATCGGGCCGAACCAGCTCGGCCGGGACGATCCGTACGAGGCGAACCCGAGCACCTCGTCGCCGCCCTCCTCGGTGGCCCGTACCGCGATGTGGCAGCCGGCGCGGGTGCCGGCGATGGAGTCGGTCACCTCGGCGCCCCAGGCGGGACCGAAGTTGGCCGTGGCGAAGCGCACCACCGCGTCCAGGTCGTCCGGCCCGGCCCGGCGTACCGAGATCCCCGCCTCGGCCAGGCGTCGCTCGCCCGCCGTCGTGGACCGCAGCGCGGGCGAGTCGTCGTACGAGAGGTCGGCGGTCATGTTCCAGGCGGTGCGGTCCTGGGTGTAGCCGAGCGCGAGCGCCGCGCAGACCGCCGGGGTGTAGCGCACGTCGATGCCGGGCCAGGCGTAGTGCGGCGGGTTGCCGGCGAGCAGCACCTCCGTGGCGCCGAGGGCGGCCAGCGCCGCCTCCATCCGGGTCAGCAACGCCCGTCCGATTCCCCGCCGCCGGTGGGCCGGATCGACCGCGAACAGGTCCACGTGGCCGGCGGACGGGTCGGCGTGACCGGTCGAGCCGAGCACCACACCCACCGGCGCGTCCCCGGCCACGGCGACGAAGCCCGCGACCGCGCGCGGGCCGGCCGATCCCGGCAGCGCACCGGTCTCCCGGACCCGGGTCACGATCACCTCGGCCTCGGCGGCGTCCTCCGGCAGGTCCAGCGCGGCCCGGCAGAGCGCGACCACCGCGGGCAGGTGATCGTCGGTCATTTCGACGATCGCGAACTCGTGATCCACAAGCGCGACTGTAGCGGGTGCGCCGTACGCCGGCGGTCCGGCTTCGGTCGGGAGACCGTGCGTACGGGACCGGCTACCGGGGCGGCCCCGCCTCTCGTGCCGCCCGCACCGCCGCGTACGCGTCGACCAGGCCGGTGCCCCGGACGTTCTCCGGCTGCCCGCACTCCTCCGACGGCGCCGGCGACCGGTAGGAGGCCGGCGCGGCCGTCTCCCGCAGGATCGCCCGGGTACGGGCCAGGTCGCCGACCAGCGCCGGATTCGCCGACCACATCAGCGCCACCACGCCCGCCACGTGCGGCGCCGCCATCGACGTGCCGTCGAGCGCCTCGTACGTGCCGCCGGGCATCGCGGACAGCACGCCCGCGCCCGGTGCCACCACGTCGGGCTTGGCCGCCCCGCCGCCGGTCGGCCCCCGGCTGGAGAAGTCGGTGACCTCCCGGGCCCGGTCCACCGCGCCCACCGTGAACACGTCGGCGTACGGGGCCGGCGGGTCCTCGACCGACCCGCAGCGCGGGCCGGTGTTGCCGGCGGCGGCCACGAAGAAGATGCCGGCGGCGGCCAGCGCGGCGGTGGCCGGCGCGAGTGCCGTCGCGTCGCAGCCCTCGATCGGCGGGCAGCCCCACGAGTTGGTCAGCACGTGCGGGGCGCGCTCGGGGCGCCCGTCGGCGAACGGGTTCCCGCCCGGCGGGAAGGGCGCGAGCATGAACTGGAGGCAGTCCAGGTAGTGCGCCGGGCTGCCGAGGTTGCGGTCGAGGTTGACGCAGCCGATCCAGCGGGCGCCCGGCGCCACCCCGACACCGCCGCCGCCGACCGCGGTGGCCAGCGTGTGGGTGCCGTGCCCGCCGTGGTCGGTCGGGGACCGGGTGCCGTTCCACGGGTCGTACCAGGAATCGTCGCCGCCGCGGAAGCCGTTCGCCAGCGCCGGATGGCCACCGTCCACGCCGGAGTCCGAGCTGCCGACCACGATCCCGGTACCGTCCACACCGAGCTGTTCGCGGACGCGGTCCGCGCCGATCATGCGAATGTTCCACTGTGGACCCGCTGGGGCGGCGGCGTCACCGCGGCTCACGCCCGCGGCGGCCGGCAACGGGCGCAGCCGCTGGTCGAGCAGCACCCGGGCCACCCCGGGCCGCCGCGCCAGCCAGGCGCGTATCCCCGGGCCGCCCTCCACGTCCACCCCGTTGACCAGGTAGTACGGGGTGTAGCGCAGGTGCAGCCGGTCGAGGTCCCGGCGCAACCCCGCCTGCGTACGCTCGGCGGTGGCGACCAGCCGCCGGTAGACCTCGCGGGCCCGGGCGTCCCGGCCGGCCTGGCCGAACGCGCCGGTCGGCACACCGCTCAGGTCGGCCTGCTCGCGTAGCACCACGAAGAGCCGCTCGCCGTGGAAGCCCGGCTGACCCGGCCCGGCGTAGACGGCCCCGCCGGCGAGCAGCACCACGGCGGCGGCCACCAGGCCGGCCCGCCGGGGCACGGACGCCCGGGCCCGGCCGAAGCCGACGGCGTACCCGGCGCCGAGCAGCAGCGCGACGGCGAGCGAGCCGGCCGCGGCGATCAGCGCCCAGAAGGGGACGTCGCGCGTGGTGGCCAGCAGCAGCGAGATCTCCTCCGGGTCGGCGAAGGCCAGCGGGCCGAGCGTGGCGAGGCCGACCAGCCAGCGCAGCGCACCGGTACCGGCCGGCGCCGACCCGATCCGGTCTGACCGGGTATGTCCATCCTCGGGGCGATTCGTTTCGGGCCGGGCGGCCGGGGCGGCCGGGGCGGCGCGGTCGGCCAGCAGCCGCAGCGCGGCGGCGGCGAACCCGACCGGCGGCAGGACGATCATGGCGGCGAGCTGCGTACCGGCGTGCCCGATGGCGGCGGCCAGCGGGAGCAGCGCCACCCCGGCCACCAGCCCGCCGACCAGGACCAGCTGGACGGGGCGGCGGTCCGTCCCGGGCCGGTCCCCGTACGCGGCCCAGAACGCGGGATCGAGGATGGCGGCGGCGAGCGACCCGACAGCGAGGGCGGCGAGGACCGCCAGGAGCGTCTCCAGCACCCCGCCCAGTGCCCCCAGCCAGAGCCAGGGCAGGAGCAGCGCGAGACCCCCCGCGACGGCGAAACCGGTCACCGCCGCACCGCCCGCGCGGCCGGCACCCGCCACGCCGGCGGGCACCCGGTCGGCGGGGACCTCATCGGGCGGGTTCGAGCCGGCGGGAGCAGGGTCGGGCGGGGTCGGCCCGGCGGGAGCAGGGTCCGGTGGGTTCGGCCCGGCGGGGCGGGACCGGGCCCAGCGGCGTACCGCCCAGGTGGCCAGCGCCGCCGCCGCGGCCAGCGCCCCCAGGTAGAGCTCGTGCTGGGCCGGCGGTACCGCGCGCAGCAGGCCGATCAGCCCGACGGCGAGCGCGCCGAGCAGCCACACCCGCCCGGCGGACCGGAGCGCGGCCGAGCGGGGCAGGAGGGCCAGCAACCCGGCCGGTACGCCCACCAGGACCGCGTCGACCAGCCCGACCACCGGCCAGGCCCAGGCCGGCTGGGTGAGCCCGGTGGCGAGCATGACCTGGTCGACGAGCCAGTCGACGGCCTGCGCCGCCACGGTCACGGCGACCGTCCAGAGACCGGCCAGCACGGCGGCGACCACGGCCCACGGGTTCGGCCCCGGACGCGGCGGGGCGTAGCCGGCCGTACTCCACGGCGGCGGGTAGCCGGGTCCGTTCCACGACGGCGGACGGCCGCCCGGCCACTGACCGCCGGGCGGGGCCGGCCAGCCGGTACCCGGCGGGGTCGGCCAGGCGGCACCGGGCGGCGCGGGCGGCGCGGCGCCGGGCTGGGGGAAGGGGGGTGGCTGCGCCGGTTCGCCGGCGGGCTGTGGGGGGCCGTCCTGCATGCCGAAACAGTACGACCCGGACGACACTCGGCCGGTCGCCCGCGAGGCGGTTAACGTGGACGGGTGCGCGACCCCAACGTGTCCCGGTACGCCGCCGGCCAGCTGTCCCCGTCCCGCCGCCAGGCCGACCTGCGCCGACTCCGCGCGGAACGGTTCGACGTGCTCGTCATCGGCGGCGGGGTGACCGGCGCCGGCGCCGCCGTCGACGCCGCCTCCCGCGGGCTCAAGGTCGCCCTCGTCGAGGCCCGCGACCTCGCCGCCGGCACGTCCAGCCGGTCCAGCAAGCTGATCCACGGTGGGCTGCGCTACCTGGAGCAGCTCGAATTCCACCTGGTCCACGAGGCGCTGACCGAGCGCGGGCTGCTCGCCACCCGGCTGGCGCCGCACCTGGTCCGGCCGGTACCGATCCTGGTGCCGCTGCCCGCGGCCGGCGGCGTGACCGGGCTGCCGCAGCGGGCCTGGCGGCGCTCTTACTACGGTGCGGGCGTCGCCGCGTACGACGCCTTCGCCGGGGCCTTCGGGGGCGGGCGGGGGATGCCGCTGCACCGGCACCTGACCCGCGAGGGGGCCCGGCGGCTCTTCCCGAGCCTGCGCGCCGACGCGGTGGCCGGGGCCATCCGCTACTACGACGGCCAGGTCGACGACGCCCGGCTGGTGGTCACCCTGGCCCGCACCGCCGCCAGCCTCGGCGCGACCGTGGTCACCAGCGCCCGCGCGGTCGGGCTGCTCCGGCAGGCGCGCGAGGTGACCGGCGTACGCGTGCGCGACATGGAGGCGCACCCCGCCTCGCCGGACGCGGAGTTCGAGGTGAGCGCCCGTACCGTCATCGGCGCCACCGGGGTCTGGAGCGACGACATGTCGCGGATGCTCGGCGACGTCGGACTCCGCCCCGGGCTGCGGGTGCGCGCCTCCAAGGGGGTGCACCTGGTGGTGCCCCGCTCGGCGATCACCGGTGAGGCCGGGCTGATTCTGCGGACCGCGACGTCGGTGCTCTTCGTGCTCCCCTGGGGCGGCCACTGGATCATCGGTACGACCGACACCGACTGGCGTCTGGACCGGGCCCACCCGGCCGCCTCCGCGCGTGACATCGAGTACCTCCTCGACCAGGTCAACCCGGTCCTCGACCGGCCGCTGTCCACCTCGGACATCGAGGGGGTCTACGCCGGCCTGCGCCCACTGCTCTCCGGCGAGGCCGACTCGACCTCGAAGCTCTCCCGCGAGCACGCGGTCTTCGAGCCGATGCTCGGGCTGCTGTTGGTGGCGGGCGGCAAGTACACGACCTACCGGGTGATGGCCGCCGACGTGGTCGACAAGGCGGCCCGCCGGCTGCCCGGCACCCGCGCGTCCCGCACCGCCGACCTGCCGCTGCTCGGGGCCGACGGGTACCCGGCGATGTGGCGGGACCGGGCCGACCTGGCCCGCCGGCACGGCCTGCCGGTCGGGGTGGTCGAGCACCTGCTGGAACGGTACGGCGTCCTCACCGTCGAGGTGCTCGCCCTGGTCGAGGCCGATCCGCTGCTGGCCACCCCGCTGGCCGGGGCGCCGGAGTACCTGGCGGCCGAGGTCGCGTACGCCGCGCGGGCCGAGGGCGCGTTGCACCTGGACGACGTGCTGACCCGACGTACCCGGATCTCGATCGAGACCAAGCACCGCGGCACCGAGACGGCGGAGCAGGCGGCTGAGATCATGGGGGCGGTGCTGGGCTGGGACGCGGCGGCGCGGAGCCGCGAGGTCGAGCACTACCTGGCCCGGGTGGAGGCCGAGCGGCAGTCGCAGCGGATGCCGGACGACGCCACCGCCGACGCGGCCCGACTCGGCGTGCCCGACGTGCGGGGGTTCGCGGCCGACCGGGACGTGGAGACCGACCCCGCCCGGCTCAACTCGTCCAGCTGACCGGGGCGCGGCTCAGGGGAGTGGGGCCGCGCCACCGGTCGGCGATAGGGCGATAGGGGAAGACCCCGGTGGGGGCGTTAGGGGGCGGGCGCGGCGTAGTCGCAGCCCGTACCGTACGGGCCATGAGCAAGCGTCCATGTCTGCGTACCGGAGCCCTGATCGTCGGCGGCATGCTGATGCTGGCGCTGTCGGCCTGCGGGGGCGGGAGCGAGCCGGCCCGCTGGGACGCGGGCGCCTCCCCGAGCGCGTCGGCGCAGCCCTCGGTGACCACCGAGGCGCCCACCCCCACGCCCAGCGCGGCCGCGACCACCGCCACCCCGACCAGGTCCCCCTCCAGCCCGCCCAAGAAGACGGAGAAGCCGCCGGCCACCGGCGGCGTACGGGTCACCGTGGCGCGTGGCGGCGGGGTGGCCGGCGTCTCCCAGACCCTGACCGTCGAGGCCGACGGCCGCTGGAGCTACCAGGACCGCAAGGCGGGCAAGAGCCAGTCCGGGACCCTCGGCACGAGCCAGCGCGCGCAGTTGCAGGGGCTGCTGACCAGCCCGGCCCTGGCCAAGGAGCGGGGCGTGCAGGGCGGCTGCTCGGACGGCTTCACCTACGCGCTGACCACCAGCTCGACCCTGATCTTCTGGCGCGCCTGCGGCCACGGCGAACCGAAGACCGCCAGCGCCGTCGTCCGGCTGCTTGAGGGCGCCACGGCGTTCTAGGCCGCGCCTACGAGCGGGCGTACCACCTCGCTCGGGGGCACCCTGAATTCTTCCCGGCACCCGCACCCCGGCTTCTCCCTGGAATGTCTTCCGGCGCGCTCCGGCGCGCGGTCGCACCGGCCATCATGGTGCCGATCGAGGGAGGATCATGAAACGGTCGATAGTCGGCGTACTTCTTGCGCTCGGGTTGGTCGTGGGCACGGCGAGCAGCGGATCCGCCCACCCGAGGGAGGCGGAACCCGTCGATTGGGGCCCGTGCCCGGAGGCGCCTCCGGGCTATTCGGTGCGCTGCGCGACGGTGACCGCGCCGCTGGACTGGTCCACCGGACAGGGCAGGGTGGATCTGCGGGTGGCCCGGCTTCCCGCCGCGGATCCGGAGAAGCGGATCGGGGTACTGATGTTCAACCCCGGCGGTCCGGGCAACGGGGCGGTGGGATACGTGACGTCACCCGTCTACGCCGAGCAGTACTTCGGTCGCGAGATTCTGGATCGGTTCGACGTGGTCGCCGTCGACCCGCGCGGGGTCGCCGGCAGCCAGGGGCTCTCCTGTGGACTTCCGGCCTACGACCCCGCGGTGAACCGCTTCCCGGTCGATCGCCGGGGACTGGACGTGCTGGTCGGTGCGAACGCCCAATTCGCCGAGTCCTGCCGGGAGCTCAGCGGCCCCCTGGCCGAGCACCTGGACACGTTGAGCGTGGCCCGGGACCTGGACCTGGTCCGGGGGCGCCTCGGCGAACCGAAAATCAGCTTCCTGGGTGTTTCGTACGGCACGATGGTGGGCCGGGCCTACGGTGAGCTGTTTCCGCGGCGGTTGCGCGCACTGGCGCTGGACGCGGTGGTCGACCGTTCCCTCTCGGCGCGCCAACTGGTGCTCGACGGCGCCGGGGCGGTACAGGACGGGGTCGAGCGCTTCGCCGGCTGGTGCGCGACGCAGGGATGCGGGCTGGACGTCCGGGCAGCACTGACGCAGATCCTCGCGCTGGCCGATCGCGGTGGCCTCCGGTCGGATGGCCAACCGGTGAGCGCCTACGAGGTGCAGCTGGGGGTGAACGCCTATCTGCAGACCCCGCTGGCGTATCCCGACCTGGTGAACGCGCTGAGCGCGGCACAGCGGGGCGAGGGTACGGGACTTCGGGCGGTCGGGATGCAGGAGAACCAGGCGATGTACGGGATGTACCGGGCGATCATCTGTCAGGACATAGGTACGGACTTCGTCGGCCGGCTGCCCGAGACCGGGCTCCAGCTGCGCGAGAACGCCCCCGCGCTGCGCGGCTACTCCGAGTTCTGGGACATCGCCTCGGGCTGCGCGGGTTGGCCCGTGCCGCCGAGGTGGCAACCGCACCCGTGGCCGGCGTCCGCGGCGTCGGCGCTGCCACCGACGCTGCTGCTGTCCGGCACGCACGACGTCGCGACGCCGCCGGCCTGGGCGGAGCGGGTCCACCGGCAGCTGCCCGGCAGCGTGCTCCTGCGCTGGGACGGCGACGGCCACTCCGCGTGGCAGTTGAACAGCCGATGCGCGACCGACGCGACCGTCAGGTACCTGGTGACTCTCGCGCCGCCGGCCGACGGCACCGTCTGCTGACGAGCGCCCGTGCCCTGCGCGCATCTCGGGGCGGGCCCCGGAGCCGGCGTCGTGCCCCTGGCGACGCCGGCTCCGGTGCCGTCGAGGTCAGATGACTTTGCCGGGGTTGAGCAGTCCGGCCGGGTCGAGGGCCGCCTTGATCGCCTGGTGCACCCGTACGCCGACCGGGCCGATCTCCCGGGCCAGCCAGTCCCGCTTCAGCAGGCCGACGCCGTGCTCGCCGGTGCAGGTGCCGCCGAGGTCCAGCCCGAGCTGCATGATCGCGTCGAAGGCCAGCTGGCCCCGCCGCACGCTCTCCGGATCGGCCCGGTCCACCACGATGTTGGGGTGCATGTTCCCGTCGCCGGCGTGCCCGACGATGCCGATCGGCACCTCGCACTCGGCGGCGATCCGCTCCACGCCGTCGAGCAGGGCGGCGAGCGCGGCGCGCGGCACGGCCACGTCGTCGATGATGATCCCCGGACTGCCGTTCGGGTACCGCTCCGCGGCGAACCGCTCCATCGCCGGCAGCGCCAGCCGGCGCGCCTGTAGCAGGGCGGCCGCCTCGGTCGCGTCGGTCGCCTCGAACACCTCGGCGGCACCGGCCGACTCGCAGACCTCGGCGAGCCGGCGCAGGTCGGCCGCCGCCCGGGGACCGGTGTCGGCCGCCGCGAGCAGCAGCGCCTTCGCGTCGGTACGCAGCCCCATCGGCCGGTACGCCTCGATGGTGCGCAGGTGCGTCTGGTCCAGCAGCTCCAGCAGGCTGGGGGTGAGGCCCCGGGCGGAGATCTCGGCCACCGCCGTACCGGCCGCGACCGTCGAGTCGAAGACCGCGACCAGGGTCAGTGACTCCTCGGCGGCGGGGCGCAGCGAGACGGTCACCTCGGTGATTACGCCGAGGGTCCCCTCGGAGCCGACGAAGAGCCGGGTCAGGTCGTAGCCGGCGACCCCCTTGGCGGTACGCCGCCCGGTGCGCAGCACCTCGCCCGAGGCGAGCACCACCTCCAGCCCGAGCACGTACTCGGTGGTCACGCCGTACTTCACGCAGCACATGCCGCCGGCGTTGGTGGCGACGTTCCCGCCGATGGTGGAGGACTCCCAGGAGCCCGGGTCCGGCGGGTACCGCAGACCGTGCCGGGCGACCGCGGCGGCCAGGGTGGCGTTCACCACTCCCGGCTGCACCACGGCGATCCGGTTGACCGGGTCGATCTCCAGGATCTCGGTCATCGCGGTCGTGGAGAGGACCACCGCGCCGTCGACGGCGTTGGCGCCGCCGGCCAGGCCGGTACGCGCGCCCTGCGGGACGACCGGCGAGCCGTACCGGGCCGCCGCGCGCACCACCGCCGCGACGCCGGCGGTGTCGCGCGGCCGGGTGACCACGGCGGGCAGTCCGGCGTCACAGAGATCGGCCTGGTCGCGCTGGTACGTGCGGAGCAGGTCCGGGTCGGTCAGCACGGCGTTCTCGCCGAGGGCCGCGCGCAGCTCGTCGAGGAGGCCGGCGGGCGGGCCGCCGGTGGGGGAGTCGGCGCCGGCCACGAGTGGATCATCGGGGGAGGTGGCCGGCAGGGCATCGGGCAGGGGAGAACCGGACATGCCTGCAGAGGCTATCCGGGCGGCTACCGTGGCGGCCATGCTCTATCTCGACCCGCCGGCCTGGCAGGCCCGCGGCCGGCTCTGGTCGCACCTGATCAGCGACCTCTCCTACGCGGAGCTGCACACCTTCGCCGAGATGCTGGGTGCGCCGCCGCGCGGGTTCGACCGGGACCACTACGACCTGCCGGCCGAGCGCTTCGCGATGGCGGTCTGGCTGGGCGCCCGGGTGGTACCGAGCCGGGAGATCAGCCGGCTGCTGCGGGCGTCCGGGCTGCGCCGCCCCAAGCACCTGGTGACCGGGCGCGCGGGGCGCTGAGACGCCGGCCGGGCGCCGCGGGCGAGTGCCCGACGACGCCCGGCCGCCACCTGGACCGGTACCGGTCGGTGCGGGCCTTAGCTCTCCCGGGCGTCCTTGACGAAGACGATCCCGTCGGTGCCGGCCACCTGTCCCGGATCGAGTGGGGAGTAGCCGAACCAGGGGGAGACCCGGGCGGCGGGCGTCGTCTCGGCGAGGGCGGCGGCCAGCCGGCGGGCGTCGACCAGGTACCGCTCCTCCGGCAGCGCGTACAGCAGCCCCTCGACGGTGTCCGGCGGCGGGGTGTCGACGCCCCGGTGGCGGATCGTGCCGATGGCGCTGGCGAGGAAGGCGTACTCCTCGCCCAGGTGGGTGCCGACGATCGCGCCCGCGCTCCACCACTCCACCGGCAGGCCGCCCATCCGCATCGCGCTCCGGTCCCGCTGGAGGTGACCGTTGTGGGCGTTCACCAGGGCCGGGCCGCGTTCCGCGAGGGCGAGCAGGTTGGCGGCCATCATCGAGTCCCGTACGCCGAGCAGCCGCGCCATCCGGCTGGGCGACGGGTCGGCCATCCAGAAGTGGTAGCGCAGCAGGCCGGTGGCGGTGCGACCGTACAGGCGCGCCCGGTCCCAGCCCTCCCGCGACGACGCCGCGACCAGGTGGGGGGTCTGCTCGTACAGCAGCTCGACCAGATCGTCGGCGAGCAGCCGCAGCTGCCGGGCCTCGGGCGTACGCCCGACGGACCGGGACGGGTCGGTCATCGCGGCCGGGTTGGTCCACCGGTCGTCGCTACCGAGCAGGCGGTCGAGCGTCTCCGCCGGGCAGGGCAACAGGTCGGCGTCCACCCAGGCGGTGAGGTAACCGTGGAGCGCGGTGAGGGCCTGCCGGGGGCTAGCGGCGCCGGTGATCTCCAACGGGCCGTCGAACCCGGCGAAGCGCAGCCGGTCGGCCGCGGGCCGGCCGTCGTTGTAGGCGCGCATCCAGCGCACCAGCTCACGGTTGGCCGGGAAGGCGCCCCACTCGTGGCTGAAGCCGCGCGCCATGACCTCGTCGAGGGTGCCCGTGCCCGAGGCGACGTAGTCGTCCACGACCAGGCCCATCACGCAGTCGCTCTCGATCGCGATGGTCCGGTAGCCCTCCTCCTCGACGAGCTGCCGGAAGAGTTCGTTGCGGAGGCCGAGCAGGACCTCCTCGCCGTGGGTGGGCTCGCCGAGGGCGAGCAGCCGCGGCCGGGCCGGGAGCAGCCGCATGACGCCAGCGGCGTCGACGGCATGGGCGGTGCCGGTGATAGCAGCAATCATTCCTTCAACGGTATCGTTGAACCGACGGTTGAAACTTATCCGCGAATACGGTCGGGAAGTGCGGCGAAACCTTCAAGACGACGGGCGGCTCAGGCCGGTTGACCTCGCGCGCGGGCACGGGCTGTCCACGCAGGCGATCAGGAACTACGAGGCGGCCGGCATCCTCCCGGGCGCCGAACGCACCCCGCACGGCTACCGCACCTACACGCGGCTGCACGCGCAGGCCCTGCGCGCGTTCCTCGCCCTCGTGCCCGGACACGGCCACCAGACGGCCACGTCGATCATGCAGGCGATCAACCGGGACGCGACCGAGGAGGCGCTCCGGCTCGTCGACGAGAGTCACGCCCAGCTTCTCGACGACCGCCGCACCCTCCAGGCCGTCGAGGCCGCGCTCCGCGACCTCGAACCGGTGCCGCAGGAGCGCGGCGACACGTTCGTCGGTCCCCTGTCGCGGCGGCTCGGCATCCGCCCGGCGACCCTGCGCAAGTGGGAACGGGCCGGCGTGGTCCAGCCGCGCCGCGACCCACGGACGGGCTACCGGATCTACAGCGCGGCCGACGTGCGCGACGCCCGGCTTGCCCACCAGCTCAGACGGGGCGGCTATCTGCTGGAGCAGATCGCCCCGCTGATCGCCCAGGTCCGCTCGGCCGGAGGCGTCGCGCCGCTGGAGTCGGCGCTGCGGGACTGGCACGCCCGCCTCTCGGCCCGCGGCCGCGCCATGCTCACCGGCGCCGCCGCGCTGGAGGCGTACCTCGATCGCCGCTCGGCGCGGCCCGCCGCGCCGAGCGCCGACACCACCGCCCCGCCAGGCCCGGATCCGGTCCGGTCGTCGGGTGGTTACCGCTGACCGTCGCCCTCGTCCCGCGCGGCCTGGCCTGCTCGAACGCCGGCTCAGGCAGGACCGGCTACCCGCCGAGCGTGGCGAGTTCCCGGGCGAGGTTGGCGCGGGCCGCCGCCTCCCGGTCGGCGGCGAGCGCCGGTACGCGGTACAGCGCGGGCAGGGCGAGCAGTTGTCGCAGCACCTCGGCGCGTCCGGCCCGGAACGCCGGTTCCGGCACGTGCCGGTACTCGCGCCGGATCGCCTCGGCGTACCGGTCGTACTCCGGGGCCGGGGCGGCCAGGATCGCGAGGTCGGCGTCGCAGAGCAGCTCCCCGTCGCGATCCCCGGGCTCGACGCGGTGACGCGCGGTGAGCAGCACCAACCGCCGTACCTCGGTCACCGCCGCCTCGGGCAGCCCGACCCCGGACAGGAGCGTGGCCGCGAGCGCGGCGCTCTCCCGCTCGTTGCGGTCGCCCGGCGCCCGCGGGTCGTAGACCGCGTCGTGGCACCACGCGGCGAGCCGGACCAGGTCCGGCCGGGCCGCCCAGGCCGCCTGCGCGTCCACCACGGACAGCACGCCGGTCAGGTGCGTGATCGTGTGGTACCGCCGGTGCGGCTCACGCCAGCGCCGGAGCAGCTCGGTACCGGCCGCGTGCACCGCCGTCCCGTCCGTCGCACCAGCACCGGTGACCGTTGCCCGCCACTGCTCGATCAGGCTTCCCACGCCGACCAGTCTGCCCCGCCGGCCACCGTGGACGGTACGCCGTACCGATTCTCCCGGACTGATGGGCGGTCCGCCTTTTCAAGGTGTCCCGCGCGGGTACTCCGCGCCATGCCCGCAGAATCGGACCACCGGGAGGAAGGGAGCGACCGGGAGGAAGACCGCGATCGGGAGCGTGACCGGGCGAAAGACCGCGACCTGGAGCGTGACCGGGCGAAAGACCGCGACCTGGAGCGTGACCGGGCGGAGGACCGCGACCTGGCGGAACAGGCTGACCTGGAGGAAGCGACCTCGGGCCGGGAAAAAGAGACCCGCCGTGCGGACGGCGTTGGGCGCCAGGACGGGGCCGGGCGTCAGGACGGGGCTGGGCGTCAGGACCGGGCCGACCGGGGCACGGTGCACGTCGACGGAATCAACCTGCCCCGGCCCGAGCACGGCCGGCCCGTCGGGCAGCTGATCTCCGAGGTCCGCCGCCGGTCCGGGCCGACGGTTCGCGAGCGCTTCCACCGGGTCCGCTTCAACCTGGTGCTGGCGCTCCAGGCGGGTATCGCCGCCGCCCTGGCCTGGGTCATCGCGACCGATTTGATCGGCAACCCGGACCCGGTCTTCGCCCCGATCTCGGCCGTCGGCACGCTGGCCTCCTCGGTGGGCCAGCGCTTCCGCCGTACCGTCGAGCTGATCCTCGGCGTCGCCCTCGGGATCGGGGTCGGTGACCTCCTGATCCTGATCTTCGGCTCCGGACCGTGGCAGCTCGCGCTGATCGTGTCGCTGGCCATCATGGTGACGATCTTCGTGGGCGGCAATCCGGCGGTGGTCAGCCAGGTGGCGTCGACCGCGGTACTGCTCGGCACGGTCCATCCGAAGTCCTCGCCGGAACTGTCGCGCGTCATCGACGCGCTGATCGGGGGCGGGGTCGCGCTGCTCGTGGTCGGGCTGCTCCTGCCGCTCAACCCGCTGCGCGTGGTGGACCGGGCGGCCCGGCCGGCGCTGGACACCCTGGCGGAGGAGCTGGCGGTGACCGCGCAGGCCCTGGCGAACAAGGACCCGCAGCGCGCCCAGGCGGCGCTCGACCGGCTGCGCGAGGTGGAGACGCACATGGACGCGCTGGCGGAGGCGCTGGAGGGCGGCCGGGAGACGGTGACGCTGGCGCCCGTACGCTGGCGCGGCAAGGGGGCGCTGGTCCAGTACGTGGAGAGCGCCGAGTACATCGACCACGCCGTGCACAACAGCGGCACACTGGTCCGGCGCTCGGTGACCGTACTGGAGGACGGGGAACCGGTCCCGCCGTCGCTGCCGCTGGCCGTGAGCCAACTGGCCGACGCGGTACGCCAGCTGCTCCAGGAACTGGGCACCGGGCTGGAGCCGGTGGGTGCCCGCGAGCGGGCGCTCCGCGCCGTCAACGAGGCCGGGCGGGCGTACGCCGAGGGGGTCGGCTTCTCCGGCAGCGTGGTCGTCGCCCAGGTCCGTACCACCGCCAGTGACCTGCTCCGGGCCACCGGTATCGAGAAGGACGAGTCGAACCGCCTGGTCCGTCGCGCGGTGGGGCGGGTGGCCCGCAACGCCCCCGAGGCCTCGCCGCAGCCGCCCGCCGCCGCCTAGCGCCCGCCGTCCCTGCCGCAGCCGGTCCGGGCCGCCCCCGCGTGGCTGGGCTGCCCCGCGTGGCTGGGCTGCCCCGCGTGGCTGGGCTGCCCCGCGTGGCTGGGCTGCCCCGCGTGGCCTGGCTGCCCCGCGCGGGCGGGTGTGGCCGCGCCGCGCGGCGGGGCGAGGTAGCGCGGAGCGGGCGAGCAGCCGGCTACCGCACCAGCGTGTCGAGCGCGTCGACCAGCCGGTCGACGTGCTCGACGGTGCTGCCCAGCCCGATGCTGGCGCGCAGCGCGGTCGGCGGCAGGTCGTCGCGTCCGGCGCGCTGGGCGGCCTCGGCCAGCAGACGCCGGGCCAGCGGGTGCGCGCAGAAGAGGCCGTCGCGCAGCCCGATCCCGTGCTCGCGGCCGAGCACGGCGGCCACCTCGGACGAGTCCCGGCCGGCCACCACGAACGACACGATGCCCACCCGGGGCGCGTCGGCGTCGAAGGTACGCAGCTCCACGACGCCCGGCAGCTCGGCGAGGCCGGTACGCAGGCGGGCCAGCAGGGCCTGCTCCCGGTCGTGCAGCACGGTCCGGTCCGCGCTCTCGAGCGCGCCACAGACCGCCGCGAGCGCCACCGCGCCGAAGAGGTTCGGGGTACCGGCCTCGTGCCGCGCGGGCCCGGCCGCCCACCGTACGTCGTGCGTGGCGGCGCCGACGTGCGCGGTGGCCCCGCCCCCGGCGAGGTACGGCTCGGCCGCGTCCAGCCAGTCCCCGCGCCCGATCAGCGCGCCGGCCCCGAACGGCGCGTAGAGCTTGTGCCCGGAAACGGCGACGTAGTCCAGTTCGAGTTCGCCGAGGTTCACCGGCGCGTGCGGCGCGAGCTGCGCCGCGTCGACCGCGATCCGGGCGCCGTGCCGGTGGGCGACCAGCGCCAGCTCGGCCACGGGCCAGCGTTCGCCGGTGACGTTGCTGGCCCCGGTCACCGCCACCAGGATCGGCGCGCCGGCGTCCCCGTCGCGCCGCAGCTCCCGCAGCGCCGCGTCGACGGCCCGTACCGCGCCGGCCGGGCTGGCCGGTACCGGCAGCCGGACCACTCCGGCCGGCCAGGGCAGCAGGTTGGCGTGGTGCTCCCCGGCGAAGGTGACCACCGTCGTGCCGGTCGGCAGCGCCCGGGCCAGCAGGTTCAGCGCGTCGGTGGTGTTGCGCGTGAAGATCACGTGATCGTCGGCGCGGGCGCCGAGGAAGTCACCGACCGTCTGGCGGGCCGACTCGTAGGCGAGCGTGGAGCGCTGGGAGAGGGCGCCGGCGCCCCGGTGCACGCTGCCGTACCAGGGGAGCAGCTCCGCCACGGCGTCGGCCGCGACGCGGGCGCAGGGCGCGGTGGCGGCGTAGTCGAGGTTGATCTGACCCGGCACGCCGAGCACGTCGAGCCGGTCGGGGTGCTCGCCGCCCGGCGCGGCGGACGGGGCGACCGACCCGGGGTCGGCCGGGTGGGTGGACACGGCGTCGGCCGAGGTGGAGGGCGCGACCGGCCAGGCCGGGACGGGCACCGTCGGCCGGCCGGGCGCCCGTACCGGCACGGACGCCGCGGGCCGGCCGGGAGCCGGCGGGACCGGCACGGAGGCCGGCGCCGGGAGCGGCGCGAGAACGTCGGCGGTGACCGGCCGGGAGACGAGCGGCGCGGCGGTCGCCGGCGTCGTGCCGGCCGGCGAACAGGCGCTGGCGGTCTGGGAGTCGAGGGCAGAGCGCATGAGGAGTGACCTCCGGCAGTCCGGGGACCCCGGTGATCAGGAGGCGGGGCCCGCGCTTGCCCAGCACACGGATCGGGCTGGGCCCGGTCATCACCCGGGGCACCCCACCGCGAACCTCGACGAGGGTTGCCGGCCAGCAAGCCGGGGCTTCGACCCCACCCGCGAAGATCGCGTGCGTGGCCGTTGGTCGCTGGCACTCGTGACCTGCCGGGATCATAACCAGGTCGCATGGCCGGGGACCAGTGGGGGGCTGGTGGCTACGCTGACCGCATGGCCGACACCCCGTCCGGCGGAGCCTCGCACCCGCCGTCGCCGCCCTCCCCCGCCGGTCCGCCGTCCGCGGGCCCGGCGCCCGGTCTGCCCGGCCCTGACGGCGCGCCCGGCGCTGGCCTGCCGGGTCCCGGCCCGACCAGCCCCGTCGGCCCGGCCGTGGCCGGCCCTGGCCTGCCGGGTCCCGGCCCGACCAGCTCGGGTCTGCCCGGCTCTGCCCCCACCGCACCGGGTCTGCCCGGTCCGGTCGGCGGCGGGCAGCCGGGATGGCCACTCGGGGTGCCCGTGGTCAGGCGGCGGCCGGCCTGGCGCCGCGCGCTGGTGCTGGGCGCCGCGATCCTGGTGATCGCCGGTTCCGCGGTGACCATGGCGTTCCAGTTGGGTGACCGGCTCGGCACCGAGGCGCTGCTGGTCGGGTTGATCGCCGCGATCGTGCCGGTGCCGGTGCTGGTCGCGTGCTTCCTCTGGCTCGACCGGTACGAGCCGGAGCCGGTCAAGTACCTGATCTTCTGCTTCGGCTGGGGCGCCGCCGTGGCCACGCTGACCGCGTCCCACGTGAACGGCTTCGCCGCCGACCTGTTCCAGTCCTGGGGCCTGCCCGACGCCCTGGTGGCGGTGCTGGTGGCGCCCTTCATCGAGGAGCTGATGAAGGCGCTCGGCCCGATCCTGCTGCTGGTCGGCCGCCGCCGGGAGTGGTCCGGCATCACCGATGGCATCGTCTACTGTGGCCTGTCGGCGGTCGGCTTCGCCATGGTGGAGAACATTCTCTACCTGGGCGGGTACGGCTACGCCGCCGGCGCCGAACAGTACGGACCGGCCACCGGCGTACAGAACGTCTTCGGGATCTTCATCGTGCGGGTGCTCTTCAGCGCCTTCGCCCACCCGCTCTTCACCTCGATGACGGGCGTGGGACTCGGCATCGCCGCCCGTACCGCCGACCGGCGGGTGCGCGTGCTCGCCCCGCTGGCCGGCCTGCTGCTCGCGATGATGCTGCACGGCACCTGGAACTTCACGCCGTCGCTCGCCGAGGCGACCGGCAAGACCATCATCGTGCTCTACGGGTACGTCGGGTTCATGGTGCCGGTCTTCTTCGGCGTACTGGGCCTGGCGATCTGGCTGCGGGGCTGGGAGGGGCGGCTGGTCGAGCGCATCCTGCCCGACTACGTCCGGGCCGGCTGGCTCACCCCGCCCGAGGTCGCCTCGCTGGGCAGCCTCGGGCGTCGGCACTCGGCCCGGCGCTGGGCCCGGCGGGTCGCCGGCGACGCGGGCGCGCGGGCGATGCGGGGCTACCAGTTCTCGGCGACCCGGTTGGCGCTGCTGCGCGACGGGATCCGGCGCGGGTTGGACGCCCGACCGGCGGACCTGGCCCGCGCGGTCGAGGAGGAGCGGCGCCTGCTCCAGGAGATCGCCGCGTATCGGCAGGTCTTCGTCGGGAAGGACCCGCAGGCCCCGGTGGGCGTCTGGGACGGCACCCGGTACCACCTGACCTTCCCGGACGGGGTACGGCGGACCGTGGAGGCTCCCGACGAGCCGGTGGTCCCCATCCCGGTCGTCCTGGTGCCGCCGCCGGTCCCGGCCTACCCGGGCGCCTACGGCCCGCAGCCCGGCCAGCCCGGTGGCCCGTCGAACGGCCAGCCCTTCGGCCCGCCCGGCGGCGTGGCCTGGCACTGACCGGGACCGCCGGTCCGGCGCGGCCCGGCACTGTGACCAGGACCGCCGGTCCGGCGCGGTCGGCATTGGCCGGGACCGCCGGTCCGGGCGGGGCCGCGCCGGCAGTGGTCCCGCCGCGAGCGGCGCTAGAGGTTGCGAGCGGCCCTGGAGGTAGCGAGCGGGGCTAGAGGTACAGGCCGGTGAGGCCGGTCGCGTCGTCCTCGACCCGCTGGGCGGCGACCGCGTGCACGTCGCGCTCGCGCAGCAGGACGTAGTCGCGGCCGTGCAGCTCGACCTCGGAGCGGTCGTCCGGGTCGAAGAGCACGCGGTCCCCCGCCACGATGGAGCGTACGTTCGGGCCGACCCCGACCGCGGTCGCCCACGACAGCCTCCGCCCCATCGCCGCCGTGGCCGGGATCACGATTCCCGCGCTTGATCGTCGCTCGCCCTCGCGCCCCTCCAGGCGGACCAGGACGCGGTCGTGCAGCAGGCGGATCGGCAGGCCGGTGTCGATGTTCGGGTCAGCGGTCACGATCGGAACGCTACCCTGCGGCGGATCCGCCGCCGCTGGAGGTTCTCGGGGTGTGGTGCGGGTCGATGTGGGGGAGAATTCAGGGCCTGAACAGGACGAGCCGGCAGTCGGGCACCGGTTAACGTTGGAGGCCGATTCGGCAGGAGGAGGTGGGCGTGGGCCGCTTCGAGCAGTTGCGGACGCGGTTGCGTCGGGCGTACGAGGCGGGTCGCACCTCCGTCCGCGCCGCCCGGGAGCGCGAGGAGGCGGAGTCCGCCGAGGCGCTCGCGTCGCTCGCGGTGCCCCCGCCGGAGCCGCCCGAGCCGGAGTCGCTCGTCGCGCACCCCTCCACCGCCAGCCGGGACGACGCCGACGTACCGCACGCGCTGCGCATCGCCGCGGCCTGGTCGTGGCGGCTGCTGGTGATCGGCGTCGTCTTCTGGGCGCTGTTCCGGGTGATCGGCATGGTGCGCATCGTCATCATCCCGGTCCTCATCGCGCTGCTGCTCTCCGCGCTGCTCGCCCCGGCGGTGACCTGGCTGCTGCGGGCGCGCTTCCCCCGCTCGCTCGCGACCGGGCTGGTGCTGGTGGGCGGTCTGGGCGCGGTCGTCGGCACGCTCACCCTGGTCGTCAACGAGTTCATCAACGGCGTACCGAAGTTGAGCGAGAACGCCACGGCCGGGATCCGGCAGATCCAGGAGTGGCTCCAGACCGGGCCGTTGCACCTCTCGGACCGCCAGCTCGACCAGTACATTGACGAGGGCCAGAAGTGGATCGACCAGAACACCCAGGCCCTCACCAGCGGCGCGCTCTCCACCGCGACGACCCTCTTCGAGCTGCTCACCGGCACGCTGCTGGTGCTCTTCTCGACCTTCTTCTTCCTCCGCGACGGCGGCAAGATCTGGCGTTTCCTGGTTCGCCTGCTGCCGCTGAACGCCCGCTGGCGGGTTGACGACGCGGGCCAGGCCGCCTGGGCGACGCTCGTCGCCTACGTACGGGCCACCGTGCTGGTCGCCTTCATCGACGCGGTCGGGATCGGCATCTTCCTGGTCGTCTTCAACGTCCCGTTCGCGTTTCCGCTGGCCGCCCTGGTGTTCCTCGGCGCGTTCATCCCGATCGTCGGCGCGACCCTCTCCGGCGCGGTGGCCGTGCTCGTGGGGCTGGTCGACAGCGGCTGGGTCACCGCCCTCGTGATCCTCGGCGTGGTGATCGCGGTGCAGCAGGTCGAGGGGCACATCCTGCAACCGTTGATCATGGGCCGGGCCGTCGCCATCCACCCGCTCGCCGTGATCCTCGCCATCGCCGCCGGCGTGGTGCTCGCCGGCATCGTCGGCGCGCTCGTCGCGGTGCCGCTGGTCGCCGTGCTCAACACCGCGATCCGCCGGCTCGCCCGGCGGCGGGTACCCGAGGTGCCCCCGACCGCGATCGTGGTCGCACCCAGCCAACCGCCGCTCTGATCGCCGGGCGTCCCCGCCCGCGCCGTGACCGGTCCGCGCCCTGACCGGTCCGAGCCAGTGCCCCGGTCCGAGCCCGTGCCCCGGTCCGAGCCCGTGCCCCGGTCCGAGCCCGTGCCCCGGTCCGAGCCCGTGCCCCGGCCCGCGCCAGTGCCCCGGTCCGCCGAGGGGGCGGGACCGGGCGTTCAGCTGGCGGCGAGCCGCTCCAGCGCGCCCGTCGCCACCTCGGGGCGGGTCGTGTACCAGAACGGCGGCAGCGACCGGCGCAGGAAGCTGCCGTAGCCCCGGGCCGTCTCCAGCCGCGAGTCCAGCACCGCCACCACACCCCGGTCACCCGTCGCGCGGATCAACCGGCCGGCGCCCTGGGCCAGCCGGATGGCCGCGATCGGCACACTCACCGCGGCGAACCCGGAGCCGCCGCTGGCGTCCACCGCCGCCGCCCGGGCCGCCGCCAGCGGCTCGTCCGGCCGGGGGAACGGCAGCCGGTCGATCACCACGAGCTGGCAGGAGTCGCCGGGCACGTCCACCCCCTGCCAGAGCGACATGACCCCGAACAGGCAGCTCGCCCGGTCCTCGCGGAACCGCCGTACCAGCAGCGGCAGCGCCTCCTCGCCCTGCAACAGCACGGGTAGCCCGGTGCGGGCCCGGACCAGCTCCGCGGCCTGCTGGGCGGCCCGCCGGGAGGAGAAGAGCCCGAGGGTACGCCCGCCGAGCGCGCCGATCAGGCGGAGCAGTTCCTCGCCCGCCGGGGCGCTCAGTCCGGAGGCGGTGGGGCGGGGCAGGTGCGCGGCCACGTACAGGATGCCCTGCTTGGGATAGTCGAACGGGGAGCCGACGTCCAGCGACCGCCAACCGTCGCCCGACGAGCCGTCGTCCTCCCCACCCGGCCGGGCCGGGGCCGCCGCGGCGGGTCGGCTCTCGCGGCGGGCCGGCTGCTGCGGACGCGAC
This sequence comes from Micromonospora sp. NPDC049559, assembly GCF_040676675.1. NCBI lineage: Bacteria > Bacillati > Actinomycetota > Actinomycetes > Micromonosporales > Micromonosporaceae > Micromonospora > Micromonospora sp. NPDC049559. Next base: position 21,428 of record NZ_JBFAPK010000033.1, read on the forward strand.
TGTTCCCGCCCCGTGGACCCGGCCAGCGCCGCGGCGGCGGGCGAGGGCGTCGGCTCGGGCGCCGGACCGAGCCCCAACGACCGGGCGACGGTGTCGAACCGCCCCCCGAGCGTCAGCGTGGCCGACGTGGCGACGACCGTACGCTCGTCGTACAGGTGGGTGGCGAGCGTGCCGGCGACCGAGAGCGGCGCCACGACCAGGGCCCGCCGCCCCGTCGCCGCGCCCTCCGGCTTCTCCACCCAGGCCACGTCGTGGTCCGCCTCGTCCAGGAGCCGCTGCGCGGTCGTGGAGAGCTCGTCGAGGACGGCCTTTGCCTGCTGCTTGCGCACCGGGTCCGGATCGTCGGCCTTGATGTCCCCGATCTTGTCGAGGGCGGCCCGGGTCGCGGCGTCCAGCAGGGTGCAGGCCTCGCTCAGCGGCGCCGGCAGCCCGGTGGTGATCCGGCCGGCGGGCGCCTCGGCCAGGGCGACCGCGAGCGCGTCGCCCGCCTCGGTCAACCGTTCCGCCAGCTCCGGGCCGAGCAGCGGCCGGGACCGCCGGGCCGCCCGGTCGATCAGCTCGGGGACCAGCTCCGCCTGCGAGGCCGACGAGACCCGGTCGGCCAGTTCGTGTGCCTCGTCGATCACCAGCAGCTTGTGCGGCGGCACGATGTGCCGGCCGGCCAGCATGTCCACGGCGAGCAGGCTGTGGTTGGTGACCACGATGTCCGCCTCCCGGGCCCGCGCGCGGGACGCCTCCGCGAAGCACTCGGCCCCGTACGGGCACCGGCTGGCGCCGACGCACTCGCGCGCCGGCATGGAGACCGTCCGCCACACCTGGTCGTCGACCCCCGGGTCGAGTTCGTCCCGGTCACCCGTCTCCGTCTCCATCGCCCAGTCGCGCAGCCGCTGGACCTGCTTGCCGAGCCGGCCGGTTTCCCCGAGCCACTTGGTGCCCCCGCCACCCGCCGCCGGGGCCGAGTCGAAGAGCGTGTCCTCCGGCTCGTCCTCAGTGGAGCTCTCCAACCGGGCGAGGCACAGGTAGTGGTGCCGCCCCTTGAGCACCGCGAACGTGGGTCGGCGGCCGAGCACCGGCTCCACCGCGTCGGCGAGCCGGGGAAGATCGTGCTCGACCAGCTGGGACTGGAGCGCGAGCGTGGCCGTGGAGACCACCACGGGGCCGTCCACCGTCAGCGCCGGAGCGAGGTACGCCAGCGACTTGCCGGTGCCGGTGCCGGCCTGTACGAGCAGGTGCTCGCCGCGCGCGATGCTCTCCTCGATCGCCGCGGTCATCCGCTGCTGACCCGGCCGGGCCGCTCCGCCGGGAACCGAGCCGACGGCGGCGGCCAGCAGCTCCGCGCCGGAGGGGCGGGCGCCGCGTCGCCGGCGGCCGTCGGACTTGGGCTTCGGTGCTGCGGTGGTGGCGCTGGGACTGCTGGCGGTGGTGGGCGCGGTCACCCAGCGACGGTACCCGCCCCGCCCGACAGAGTTGGACGGCGCGCTGTGCTGTCTCGCTCGCTGCGCTTCGCGGCGCCTGGGGGGTGGTGTCCTTCCTTCCGCGGCGGTGTGGGTGGGTGGCCGTTCGCCGCGACGCGTCAGTGCAGACACCACCGGCGCCGCTGCGCTTGCTCGCTGGGGCCGCGGCTGTGACGGCGGGCAATACAGAATCCGATAACCGCGTCCCCTCCTTCCCGCCGGCCCGCGTTAGGGGAAATCGGTTAGGGTGCGGGGATGTCGAGCGATGTGGTGCGGGTCGTGTTCCGCAAGTACGACGGCACCGCGCACAGGGATTACCCGGCCCGCCGACTGGCCGAGGACGACCAGGGCGTCTGGCTCGGGGTGACGACGGGTACGCCGTCGGTGTACCACGGCCGGCCCTCGGTGGAGCAGATCCCGTTCGTGCTGTTCGTGCCGCGCGACTCGTGGTGGACCGGGATGTTCAACCCGCCGCCGCGCACGAGCGAGGTCTACTGTGACATCGCCAGCCCGGCCCGCTGGGAGGACGACACGGTACACCTGATCGACCTGGACCTGGACGTGGTGCGGCGCCGGGCGACGGGCGCCGTGGAGCTGCGCGACGAGGACGAGTTCGCCGAGAACCGGGTCCGGTACGGCTACCCGGACGAGGTGGTCGCGCAGGCCGAGGCCGCGGCGCGGTGGCTGTACGACGCGCTCGGCGACGGTACCGAGCCGTTCGCCTCGACGTACCGGAAGTGGCTGGCCCTGGTGGTCTGACCGCGCGGCCCCGCGGGCGTGACGTGCGGCGCCGGGAGGCGCCGGACGGCCCGGTGGGCGATGATCGGGTGATGAGCGGGCGGACAACGGGGATCCGGGAGCTGTTGCGGGTACGCGGGGACGGGCGGGGTCCGATCGATCTCGCGGCGATCGATCCCCGGTCGACCCCCGGCCTGCCCGGGCGGCACGTGGTGGGTGAGGACGCCAAGGGCTGGGCCCGGACCGAGGTGGGCGTCGTCGGCGCGGACCTGGCCCGGCAGCAGGAGATGCTCTTCGCCTCGGCCAAGGCCGACCCGGAGTTCTCCCGGCGGGTGTTGCTGGTGTTGCAGGCCGTGGACTGCGGTGGCAAGGACGGCACGATCCGCCGGGTGGCCGGGGCGATGAACCCGCTCGGCCTGCACATCCGGGCGTTCGGGCCGCCGACCGAGCTGGAGCGGCGGCACCACTTCCTCTGGCGGATCCGGCGGGCTCTGCCGGAGCCCGGTTACGTCGGGGTGTTCAACCGGTCCCACTACGAGGACGTCCTGATCGCCCGGGTGGAGTCGCTGGTGCCGGAGCGGGTCTGGCGGGGCCGGTACGACGAGATCAACGAGTTCGAGCGCGAGCTGACCGAGGGCGGGGTGGCCCTGGTCAAGGTGATGCTGCACATCTCCCGGGGTGAGCAGTTGGAGCGGCTCGGCGCGCGGCTGACCGACCCGACGAAGTACTGGAAGTACAACCCGGCGGATCTCGACGCGCGGGCCCGCTGGGCGGACTACCAGGCCGCGTACGCGGAGGCGCTGGGCCGTACCAGCCCGCCGACGGCGCCCTGGTACGTCGTACCGGCCGACCGGAAGTGGTACCGGAACTGGGCCGTGGCGCGGCTGCTCCGGGAGACGTTCGTGGATCTTGGATTGCGCTATCCGCCGGCCGGTTTCGACGTGGAGCGGGAGCGGCTCCGGCTGGCCAGCGAAAAGTCACCCGGCGGGCCAAAATGAACGCTAGGTAAACGACAAGTGAATCGCATCTGACCAGGGGTGGGCCGCCGGTAGCAGGGTTTTCACATTCCCTAGCATCTCCCTCGACGGGCCCCGTATCTTGGCCTGTCGCCGTCACCCGACCATCAGAAGGTTCCGTGCCGTGAAGTTTTCCTTCCGTCCCACCGAGGGCGCTTTCTACGAGCTCTTCACCCGGGCCGCCCAGAATCTGGTGCGGGGCACGGAGCTGCTCAACGAGCTCGCCCTGCCGGGTGTCGACGTCCAGTCCGTGAGTGAGCGGCTGACCGAGGTCGAGCACGACAGCGACCAGATCACCCACGAGCTCTACAAGAAGATCAACTCGACCTTCATCACCCCGTTCGACCGCGAGGACATCTACCGGCTCGGCTCGCTGCTCGACGACGTGATGGACCACCTCGAAGCGGTCGGCAACCTGCTCTACCTCTACGGCCTGACCAAGCTGCCCTCGCTGCCGCGGGAGATGCACGAGCTGGTCAACGTGCTGGACCACCAGGCCCGGATCACCGCCGAGGTGATGCCCCGGCTGCGGACCATGAAGAACCTGGACGACTACTGGATCGAGTGCAACCGGCTCGAGAACGACGGCGACCAGGCGTACCGGATGCTACTCGTCCGCCTCTTCTCCGGCGAGTACGACGCCCTGACGGTGCTGAAGATGAAGGAGGTCGCCGACGAGCTGGAGGCGGCCTGCGACGCCTTCGAGCACGTGGCCAACACCGTCGAGACGATCACGGTCAAGGAGTCCTGAGTCCGTGCCTGAGCCAAGCAAGCCGCGCGTCCGGGCCGGCGGGCCCCACCCTGCCCGGTTCCCGGTGACACCGCCGCCGGCCGGCGAGCAGCCGGGGACTCCGGGCGCACGCCGTGGGGCGCGCCGATGAGCGCCGAACTCGTCGCCGTCATCGCCGTCATCGTCGTCGCGATGGCCTTCGACTACACCAACGGCTTCCACGACGCCGCGAACGCCATCGCCACCAGCATCTCCACCCGGGCGCTCACGCCGCGGGTGGCGCTCGCCCTGGCCGCCGTCGGGAACTTCGTCGGCGCGCACTTCGGCGCCGGCGTCGCCAAGACCGTCGGAGACGGCCTGGTCACCCTGCCGACCGGGGTGGGCAGCCTCGGCGTGGTCTTCGCCGGGGTGCTCGGCGCCATCGCCTGGAACCTGATCACCTGGTACTTCGGCCTGCCGTCCTCCTCCTCGCACGCCCTCTTCGGCGGGCTGGTCGGCGCGACGCTGCTCGCCACCGGCGGCACGGTCCAGTGGCTCAACATCGTCGACAAGGTGATCCTGCCGATGGTGCTCTCGCCGGTGGTCGGGCTCCTGCTCGGGTACGTGGTGATGCTCGCCATCCTCTGGATCTTCCGGAAGGGGCAGCCCGGCAAGCTCAACCGGGGTTTCCGGTGGGCGCAGACCGCCTCGGCGGCGGCCATGTCGGTCGGCCACGGCATGCAGGACGCCGCCAAGACCATGGGCATCATCGTGCTGGCCCTCTTCACCGGCGGGTACCAGGACGACAAGACGCACATCCCGGGCTGGGTCTTCTGGACCTCGGCCACCATGCTCGCCCTGGGCACGTACGCCGGCGGGTGGCGGATCATCCGTACCCTCGGTCGGAAGATCATCGACCTGGGCCCGCCGGAGGGCTTCGCGGCCGAGATCGTCGCCAGCGCCGTCCTCTACTTCAACGCGCTGGTGCTGCACGCGCCGATCTCCACCACGCACACGATCACCTCGGCGATCATGGGGGTGGGGGCGACCAAGCGCCTCTCCGCGGTGCGGTGGAACGTCGCCGGCAACATCGTGGTCGCCTGGATCATCACCTTCCCGGCCGCGGCGGCGATCGCCTGCCTCGCGTACCTGATCGTCCGCCCCATCTTCGGCTGAGCGGACCCCCCGTCCCGCTGTCGCCCCGGGCGCGCGCCGCGCCCGGGGCGAGGCACGCTACGGATACGTGACGCCGATCTGCTCGCGTACGGTGTCCAGCAGGCCCATGATCTCCAGCGTCGTGGCGTGCGGTACCAGGGGGCTCTCCAGCAGCCCCGCGCGCAGGCAGCGCTGCACCTCGGCCGCCTCGTACTGGTAGCCGCCGCCGTCCGGCGGCCCCGTGATCACCTCCGGCTCGGCGTCGCCGCGGTGGATGGTGAGCCGGTCGGGTACGAAGAACGTGTCGGCCAGCTCGATCCGGCCCCGGGTGCCGGTGACCGTGGCGGCCAGCGGGGTGGCCCCCACCAGCCCACAGGTCAGGGTGGCGACCGCGCCCGACTCGTACCCCAGCAGGACGCCCGTGTTCTCGTCGACGCCCTCCGGGCTCAGCTTCGCCCAGGAGCGGATCTCGTCCGGGGCGCCCAGCACCAGGTGCGCGAGGCTGATCGGGTAGATGCCGAGGTCCAGCAGCGCGCCGCCGCCCAGCGCCCGCGCCCGCAGCCGGTGCTCCGGCGGGAAGGGGCCGGCCAGGCCGAAGGCAGCCTGCACGGAGGTCACCTCGCCGATCGCCCCCTCGGCGAGCAGCTCGCCCAGTCGGAGTACGAGCGGATTGCAGCGCATCCACATCGCCTCCATCAGGAACGCGCCCTTCGCGCGGGCCGTCTCCACCAGCTCGGCGCTGCTCGCCCGGTCCAGCGTCATCGGCTTCTCGCAGAGGACGGCCCGTCCCGCCGTGAGGCAGGTCATCGCGGCGTCGAAGTGGGCGGCGTGCGGGGTGGCGACGTACACGACGTCGACCTCCGGATCGGCCGCCAGCTCCGACCAGGAGCCGTACGCCCGGGGGATGTCGTGCCGGTCGGCGAAGGTTCGGGCGGCGGCCGACGTGCGGGAGGCCACCGCGACCACCTCCGCGTCCGGCAGCAGCCGCAGGTCCTCGACGAACCTCCCGGCGATGTGGCCCGTGGCCAGGATGCCCCAACGTGTCATGCCGGCACGCTAGTCCAGCTCACCCGGCCGGCCGCGAACGGTACCGCCGACCGGGGCCGGCGCCACAGCTCGCGTGCCGCGACCCGTCCGCGTGCCGCGACCCGTCCGCCGCCCGTGGCCGGCCGGTGTCGGGGCGGGAGATCGACATAGGCTCTGAGCATGACGCTGGGCAGCAACGAGGGCTTCGCCGTACCGGAGCGGCTGGTGGAGCACGCGCGCCGCTTCTACGCCGAGGGCGGTACGCCGGCCACGCCCCGGGTGGCGGCCACCGTGCTGCTGTTGCGCCCCGGCACCGGCGGCTTCGAGGTGTACGTGATCCGCCGGGTGGCGGAGATGGCCTTCGGCGGCATGTACGCCTTCCCGGGCGGCGGCGTCGATCCGTCCGACTCGCGGCCCGATCTGGACTGGTCGGGGCCGGCCCCGGAGCGGTGGGGCGAGCGGCTGCGGCTGCCGGCCGACGCGGCCCAGGCGGTGGTCTGCGCGGCGGCGCGAGAGGTGTTCGAGGAGGCGGGCGTGCTGCTCGCCGGCCGGCCCGGCGGCGACGTGCTGGGGGACGTGAGCGGCGACGACTGGGAGTCGGCCCGGCAGGCGTTGGTCTCCCGCCGGACCGGCTTCGCCGAGCTGCTGCGGCGGCAGCGGCTCGCGCTCCACTCGGACCTGCTGGTGCCGTGGAGCCGCTGGATCACGCCGGAGTTCGAGCCGCGCCGGTACGACACGTACTTCTTCGTGGCGCTGCTGCCGGACGGTCAGCGGACCCGGGACGTCTCCGGCGAGGCCGACCACACCATGTGGGTGCGACCGGCGGACGCGCTGGCCCGGGCCCGGGCCGGGGAGATCGCCATGCTGCCGCCGACCATGGTCACGCTCGCCGAGGTGGCGGACTGCGCCGACCTGGCCACCGTGCCGGCGGTCGCGGCCGGTCGGGACGTCGCCACGCCAATCACTCCGCGACTGGAGTTGCCGGGCGATGGCGGCCGTCCGCGCTTCCTGCTCGACCCCCGAAACACGTCGATCTAGGGAGAATCGTCGTTAGTGGATCACTAATCACGACGATTTGCCCTAGATCGACGGCGAGGGCGAGGCGGCGAGGTCCGGTCAGCCGAAGCGGCCGGTGATGTAGTCCTCAGTCTTCTTCTCGCTCGGGTTGCTGAAGATCTTCTGCGTGTAGTCGTACTCGATCAGGCGGCCCGGGTCGCCGGTCCGCTCGATCGAGAAGAAGGCGGTACGGTCCGAGACCCGGGCCGCCTGCTGCATGTTGTGGGTCACGATGATGATCGTGAACTGGTCCTTCAGCTTGAACATCAGGTCCTCGATCGCCAGGGTGGAGATCGGGTCCAGCGCCGAGCAGGGCTCGTCCATCAGGACGACCTTCGGCTCGACGGCGATCGTACGGGCGATGCAGAGCCGCTGCTGCTGACCGCCGGAGAGGCCGGCGCCCGGCTTGTCGAGCCGGTCCTTGACCTCGTCCCAGAGGTTCGCGGCCCGCAGCGCCTTCTCGGCCGCCTCGGTGAGCACCGACTTCCGGCGTACCCCGTTGAGCTTCAGCCCGGCGACGACGTTGTCGAAGATCGACATCGTCGGGAAGGGGTTGGGCCGCTGGAAGACCATGCCGATGGTGCGGCGTACGGCGGTGACGTCGACGTCCCGGTCGTAGATGTCCTGGTCGTCGATGGTCAGCGAGCCCTCGACCCGGGCGCCCGGCAGCACCTCGTGCATCCGGTTGATCGACCGCAGGAAGGTCGACTTCCCACAGCCCGAGGGCCCGATCAGGGCGGTGACGGTCTTCGGCTCGACCGTCATGGAGATGTTCTCGATCGCCTTGAACGAGCCGTAGTAGGCGGTGACGTTGTTCGCTTCGACGCGCTTGGCCATGGTGCTGTTACCTCCGGGGGATCAACGGCTCAGCCGGTTGCGGCGGGCGAGCAGCTTCGCCGCGATCGTCAGGATCAGGACGAGGGCGACCAGCGTGAGCGCCGCTGTCCAGGCCCGGCCGGGCGCGTACTGGGACGCGGTGCCGGCCTGCCCGTAGATGTAGAGCGCCAGCGACGACTGGCTGTTCTCGAACGGGTTGAAGTTGATCGCCGCGCCGCCGCCGGCGACGAGCAGCACCGGCGCCGTCTCGCCGGAGGCCCGCGCGATCGCGAGCATCACGCCGGTGACGATGCCGGGCCGGGCCGTCGGCAGCACGATCCGCATGATCGTCTTCCACTTCGGTACCCCGAGCGCGTACGAGCCCTCGCGCAGCGGCGCGGGCACCAGCCGGAGCATCTCCTCGGTGGAGCGGACGATCGTCGGCAGCATGAGCACGCTCAGGGCGAGCGCGGCGGCGAAGCCCGAGTAGGTCGGCTGGCCGTTGTTGAAGACCGGCGAGACGATCAGCACCCAGAAGGCCAGGATGAACAGGCCGGCGACGATCGACGGGATGCCGGTCATCACGTCGACGAAGAAGCGGATCGCGAGGGCGAACCGGCCCCGGCCGTACTCGACGAGGTAGATGGCGCAGGCGATGCCGAGCGGCACGGTGATCAGCGTGGCGATGCCGACCTGCTCCAGCGTGCCGACGATGGCGTGGTACGCGCCGCCGTTCGGGTCCCGGGCCCCGATGTTGTTCATCGAGGTGAGGAAGAAGTTTCCGTCGAGGCGCTCGACGCCCTTCGAGAGCAGCGTCCAGGCCACCGAGACGAGCGGCAGCACGGCCAGCACGAACGCGGAGTGGATCAGCGCGCTCCAGGTGCGGTTGCGGGCCTGACGGGGCCCCTCGACCGCCTTGCTGACGAGAAAGGCCCCGAGCAGGTAGAGCAGGGCGCCGAGGACGACGACCAGCACCGGGCCGCCGATGCCGGTGCCGTAGACGATCGCGGCGGAGACCGCGAGCGCGGCCACGCCGATCCCCACGAGCGCGAGGACGGGCAGCCGGCGGGCCTGCAGGTTGTCGTCGGAGCGCCGGGGTGCGGCGCTGGGCGGAGCGGTCATGGTGGTCATGCGGCGGTCTCCGTGAACTCCCGGCGCCGGTAGATGATCGCCCGCGCGGCCATGTTGACGACCAGCGTGATGGCGAAGAGGACGAGACCCGAGGCGATCAGGGCGCCGCGACCGACCTCGTTGGCCTCGCCGAAGGCGTTGGCGATGTTGGCCGCGATGCTGTTACCGCCGGTCACGACGATGTTGGTCGTGATGTTGAAGGTGATGCCGAGGGTGAGCGCCAGCGCGATCGTCTCGCCGAGCGCCCGGCCGAGGCCGAGCATCACGGCGCCGATCACCCCGGGGCGGCCGTACGGGAGCACCGCGGTGCGGATCATCTCCCACTTGGTGGCGCCCAGCGCGAGCGCGGCCTCCTCGTTCGCCTTCGGCGTCTGCTGGAAGACCTCGCGGGAGAGCGAGGTGACGATCGGCAGGACCATGATCGCCAGGACCAGCGAGCCGAGCAGGATCGAGTTCCCGAACGGCCCGTCGCCGCCGAAGATCGGGATCCAGCCGAAGTACTTGTTGAGCCAGACCGACAGGTCGGTGACCGGGCCGGCGAAGTAGTCCCGGCCCCAGAGGCCGAAGACCACGCTCGGCATTGCGGCCAGCAGGTCGACCAGGAAGCCGAGGACGGTACCGACCCGCCGGGGCGCGTAGTGGGAGAGGAAGAGCGCGATCCCCAGCGCCACCGGTACGGCGATCAGCAGGGCCAGCGCCGAGGTGACCACGGTGCCGTACGCGAGTGCCCCGATGCCGAACTTCGGCTCCGAGTCGTTGGGGAACCAGCCCTCGTAGCTGAAGAAGTTGACCGTGTTGGCGCGCAGCGCCGGAACCGCCTTGGCGATCAGGAAGATCGCGATCGCCACGATGATGATCAGTACCGCCGCGCCGGCGGCCATTGTCACGCCGCGGAAGAGCCGCTCGGCTCCGAAGGCCTGCCGTCGGGGCAACGCGTCGCCGCCACCGAGACCCCCTCCGTCCGGAACCCGGGTCGGCGGGGTGGGTGAGAGGTCGGCCGGATGCGCCGCACCGGCGGAACGGGCGTGACTGGTGGTCACGCTCGTCCCGCCGGTGGCTGCGTCGGCCGAGCGGGGAGGGATATCGCCCATCTGCTCGCTCGCTCCGTTGACGAAGGTATGTGTCGGATCTCTAGCTGGTCAGCTCAGGCGAGGTTCTTGACCGCGGCCTCGACCTTGGTACGGACCGACTCCGGCAGCGGGGCGTAGCCGAGCTCGCCCAGCGCCTGCTGGCCCTCGCTGCTGGCGGTGTAGCCGAGGAAGCCCTTCACCACGTTGAGCTTGTCGGCCGCGAGGCCCTTGCTGCAGACGATCTCGTAGGTCACCAGCACGATCGGGTACGCGCCGGCCTCCTTGGTGGCGTAGTCGATCGACATCTGCAGGTCGTCGCCCTGGCCGGTGACCTGGGCGCCGGCGATGGTCTTACCGGCCGACTCGGGGGTCAGCTCGGCGAACTCGCCGGCCCCGTTGCCGATCTTGGCCTTCTTGAGCTGCGAGTTCTCGGCGAACGACAGCTCGACGTAGCCGATGGCGCCCTCGGTGCTCTTGATCTTGCTCGCCACGCCGTCGGACTTCGCCGCGCCGACGCCGCCCGGGGCCTTCCACTCCTTGGCGTTGCCGAAGGTCCAGTCGGCCTCGGCGGTCTTGGAGAGGAACTTGGTGAAGTTGTCGGTGGTGCCGGAGGAGTCCGAGCGGTGCACGGCCTGGATCGCGGTGGACGGCAGGGTCGCGCCCGGGTTGTCCGCCTTGATCGCGGCGTCGTCCCACTTGGTGATCTTGCCGGCGAAGATCTGCGCCAGGGTGGCCGGCTTGAGCTGCAGGTTGTCCACGCCGAGGTTGTAGCTGACCGCGATCGGCCCGATCACCATCGGCAGGTGGATCGCCTTGCCGCCGGTGCACTTGGCGTCGGCCTTCGGCTGCTCGTCGGCGGCCTTGAGCGGCGAGTCCGAGCCGGCGAAGTCGGCGGTGCCGGCGATGAAGGCCTGGATGCCCGCGCCGGAGGCGGTCGATTCGTAATTGACCTTGGCGTCGGCGCACTTCTGCTGGTACGCCTTCGTCCACTCGTCCATCGCGTTCTTCTGGGCGGAAGAACCCTGCGCGTTGACCGTGCCGGTGGCGCAGTCGGCCGCAGCGGACCCGGAGGCCGACCCGCTGGGCTCGTTATTGTCCGAGCCGCACGCGCCGAGCGCGAGCGTCGCGGTCAGCGCGAGGCAGGCAACAAGGCCGTGCCGCTGGAGCTTCACCTGAGGGGTTTCCCTTCGCATCAAACGGACCGCCGGAGTCCTGTCTGACCCCGGGGACCGGCCTGGTTCACCGGTTACTACGCAAGCTAGGAGCGCCAGGTAGACGGTTCGCCGGTCGCGAATGAACGAGGGGTGAACAAGTACCGCCGGCTGAATGTCCAGAAACCGAGGACGAGCTGTCCGTTTCGTGAACTGAGGGGCCGGCGGTGCCTATGTCGGATATGGCGTCACAGCCGGGGGCGCGCGGCGCGTTCCGGCAGGTGAGGCGGTACGAGTCAGCCTCGGCGGTACCGCACGTCGGTCGACCAGCGGGCGAACCCGGCGCGCCGGTAGAGCGCCACCGCCGCGGTGTTGCTCTCGTCGACGTAGAGCATCACCCGCCGCAACCCCCGCTCCCGCAGGTGACGCAGGCCCGCCACGGTGAGTGCGCGGCCCAGACCCAGCCCGTGCGTCTCGGGGTGCACGCCCAGCACGTACACCTCGCCGATCGGCCACGCGCGGTCGGCGGTCTCCGGCGCGTCGGCCGCCACGATGCCCGGCGCCGTCGCGTCGGCGGGCCGCCGGTCGTCGACCGTCGCGTCGGCGGGCCGCTCCGCGCCGTGCACCTTCGTCCAGTGGAAGCCCAGCAGCCGCCCCGTCGACTCCTCGACCGCGAGCAGGAAACCCGCCGGGTCGAACCACGGCTCGGCGAAGCGGGCGCGCAGGTCCTCCCGCGTCCAGCGGCCCTGTTCCGGATGGTCGGCGAAGGCCCGCCGGTTGACCTCCAGCCACGCCTCGTCGTCCTCGCCCGGACGGAACGCGCGCAGTGAGACACCGGCCGGCAGCACCGGCTCCGGGAGCGGCTCCCCCAGCGGCCGGCGCAGCGTCCACAGCTCCCGTACCCGCCGGAAGCCTCGGTCCAGGCCGAGCGCGGCGGCGCCCGGATGGTCGCCGTGGGCCCAGACCTCCACCGGCCCGTTGGCGTCGCGGATGACCGCGTCGAGCAGGGCCGCGCCGAGACCCCGGTGCCGGCGCAGCGGGTGGACGACCAGCTCCGCCGCCGTGCCGTCGGCGCCCGTCTCGACCTGCGCGTACCCGGCCAGCGCGCCGTCGGGGTCCCGGACCGTCAGGTGCCGTACGCCCGTGTCGCCGGCGTGCTTGAGCCGCAGCACCCCGTCCTCGGAGACCGGTTCCGCGCCGTCGGCGTCGGCCGCGACCGCGAGCAGGGCCAGTACCTCGCGGATCGCGTCGCCGGAGGGAAGTTCGTTCTCGTACGCCGTCACAGGCTCAGCCGCGCCGCTCACGCCCCCACGGTATCCGCCCGGGCCGGGGCCTCGGCGCGGTGGCTCGGGGCCGACGGGCAGTGGCTCGGGGCCGACGGGCAGCGGCTCGGGCCTCAGCGCGGCGGCTCGGCGTCGACGGGCAGCGCGGCGAGCCGGAAGCGTTCGGTCAGCTCCGGCAGCATCCAGCGGAGCGCGTCGAGGGTCCCCGTCCGGTCGCCGCCGCCGTCGTGCAGCAGGACGATGGAGCCGGGCCCGGTCTCGGAGGTGACCGTGTGCACGATGCTCTCCGGCCCCGGCAGGCGCCAGTCCTGTGGGTCGACGGCCCAGCCGAGCGAGGTCATCCCGAGCCGGCCGGCCACCTCGACCACCCTGGTGGTCCAGTTGCCGCCCGGCTGCCGGAAGTAGGCGATGGGGGTACCGGGCGCGGCGGACTCGATGGCCTCGCTGGTGCGGCGCAGATCGGCCTCGATCTCCTCCGGGTCCTGGTGGCCCAGTTCCAGGTCGTGGGACCAGGAGTGGTTGCAGAGCGTGTGCCCCTCGGCGACGATCTCGCGGACCAGTTCCGGATGTTGCTCGACGTTCTCGCCGATCAGGCAGAAGGTCGCCTTGACCTGGTACCGGCGCAGCAGCGCCAGAGTCTGCGGCGTGTACTCCGGACTCGGGCCGTCGTCGAAGGTGAGCGCGACGTACCCGGCGCCGGTGGTCTGCCAGCTTCCGGCGGGGCCGTCCGGCTCCGCGCCGAGCCGGTAGAGCGGATCGGTTCCGGCGGACTCCGCGTTCGGCCGCGGGTTCGACGGCGCGCTCGGGGCGACCCGGCCCGCGGGCGGGTCGTCCGGTCCGGGGAGCATGTCGGGGTCGGCGGGCGGGGGCGCGGGCACCTCGCCCGGCCGCTCCCCGGGGGTGCGGACCGGTTCGGCGGCCCGGCCGGTGCGCGGCAGGTCGGCGTCCCGGCCCGGCAGGTCGGACCGGGTACCCGGCAGGTCGGGCCGGCTACCCGGCAGGTCGGACCGGGTGCCCGGCAGGTCGGGCCGCGACGCCGGCGGCGCCGGCTCCGACGAGGCCACGGCCGCGAGCGGCTGGGTCTGTTCCGGCGAATCCCGGCGCCCGAAGGTCTGCCCGATCGCGAACGCCGCCCCGAGCAGCGTGACCGCCACGAGCGCGACCAGGCCGAGCAGTTGCCGACTCGGCCCTGGCCGGCGCGGGCCCTGGTACCCGTGCCCGTAACCGTCGGTCCCGTGCTGCCCCCGTGCCCCTGCTGCCACAGCCGCCTCCTCTGGCGAAGATTCGACCAAAGGATAAGTACGCTTTGCCGGTTATTAGGGAATTTCGGATTCCGGGTCGCCCGACGGTGTCCCCCGGCCGGCGGGGAACGGCAGAACGCCGCCCGCACCGGCGGAGGGCCGGCGGCGGACGGCGTTCGACGGAGGGTCGGACGGGCAGCGGAGCGGGTCAGACGGGCAGCGGAGCCGGCTCGGAGTCGGGCAGCGAGCGGGACGGCGGTACGACGAACTTGTAGCCCACCTGCCGGACCGTACCGATCATCGACTCGTACTCGGAGCCGAGCTTGGCGCGCAGCCGCCGCACGTGGACGTCGACCGTGCGGGTACCGCCGAAGTAGTCGTAGCCCCAGACCTCGCGCAGCAACTGGTCCCGGGTGAAGACCCGACCCGGGTGCTGGGCGAGGAACTTGAGCAGCTCGAACTCCTTGTACGTCAGGTCGAGCGGGCGGCCCTTGAGCTTGGCCGCGTAGGTGTCCGGGTCGATGCTCAGCTCGCCGGCGCGGATCGAACCGCCGCCGCCGCTGGTGGCGTTGCTGAGGCGGCCGACGGCGAGCCGCAGCCGGGCCTCGACCTCGGCCGGACCGGCGCTGGCGAGGATCACGTCGTCCACGCCCCAGTCGGCGTTCAGGGCGATCAGGCCGGCCTCGGTGACGACCGCCACCAGCGGTACGCCGAGCCCGGTCGCGTGCAGCATCCGGCAGGTGGCGCGGGCCTCGCTGAGCTCGGAGCGGGCGTCGACCAGCACGGCGTCCGGGCTCGGGCCGGAGACCAGCGTGCGGACGTCGCGCGGGGCGGTACGCACCGAGTGGGGGAGCAGGTCGAGGGCGGGCAGTACGGCGGACGGCTCACCCGCGCGTGCGGTCACCAGGAGCAGGATCTCCACGCAATCACCTCCGTCCCGGCGGCCCTCGGGCCGCGCGGTGGCCAGCGGAGTTCCGGCTCGGCCGGGGCGTACCGCTGGAGACTGGCGTCGGTCCCGGCGTCACTGGCGGGCAATCTGCGGTCGAGCCTAGCCGATATCCAGGTAAGGGCCGTCGGACGTGCGTCTGCTTTGCCTGTCTTGTCAGACATGAGGGCCAGGTTTTTACCTCGACGAAACCGTGACCAGCGAGCAACCCGTCCGGTCTGGCACGATCGGGGCGTGTTCCCCTCAACGCCCCCCGAGGCCGGCCGCGACGGCTGGGCGGACGGCAACCGGATGGGCCCGCCCGGCCCGCCCCGCGGCGCGGCGCCGCGCGGCTACCCAGCCCGCCCCGGCCCGCAGGGTCCCCACGGCCCAGGCCCGGACGACCACCCGGGCGCGCCCCCGCGCGGCTACCCGCCCCGCCCCGGCCCGCAGGCACCCCAGGGCCCCGGCCCGGAGGACCACCCGGGTGGGCCCCCGCGCGGCTACCCGCCCCGCCAGGGCGGTCAGGCGCCACAGGGGCCGCAGCGCGGCCCGGACGACGACGCCCCGGGCCCGGCCGAGGAGCGGCGTGGCCGCAGCGGCCCCCGGCGGGCGCGGCGGGGCGGCAGCGCCCCGGTGCCGCGGGTGGATCCCGACGTCGACGAGGACACCGACGCGGACGACGAGGAGGAGGTGGAGGTCGTCCCGGTCCGCCGGCTGCTCTCGGTGGCGATCGCCGGCTTCGCCGCGCTGCTCGGGGTGGGGCTGGTCTTCGGCGCGCAGACCGCCGGTCCCGGCAGTGCCCGCATCCCGTTCGCGATCGTCGTCTTCGGCGTACAGGTGCTCTTCGTGCTGGCCTGGACCATGGCCATGCGTCCCCCGGCGCTGCCGCTGGTGGCCGGGGTGGCGGTCGCGGTCGCCGCGATCGCCGACGTGGCCGCGGTGACCTCGCAGATCGCCGGCCTCGCCCCGCTCGGTTACGTGGCGGTCGCCGGCTTCGTCGCGGGCGTCCTCGGGCAGCTCGTCCGCCCCGCCGACCGGTCGCGGGTGACCGACTCGCTCGGTACCACCCTGCTCATCGTGGTCGGGGTGGTCGCCTTCGGGACGCTGATCGTGCTCAGCCGGGTGCCGGTCGGTACCCAGGCGATCTTCGTCTGCCTCACCGCGACCGCGGTCTCGCTGGCGGTGGCGCGGCTGACCGACGCGGTGCTGCCCTGGCCCCGGCTGGCGCCGCAGGTGCCGCGCGGCGCGGCCGGCGTGGTGCTCGGCGCGATGCTGGGCACGCTCGCGGCCGCCGTGATCGGCGGCATCGTGGTCGGGTTCACCCCCACCAGCGGCGCCGTGGTCGGCCTGGTCACGGCGACCGCCGCCGCGCTGGCCGACCTCGCGGTCGGGTACGCGGAGGCGGGCCGGCTCATGGCCGGCGAGCCGCCGACGATGTGGGTGGCCCGGCACATGCAGGGGCCGATCGGCGGCTTCGCCCTCGCGGCACCGGCCGCGTACGCCATGAGCAGGCTGTTTCTCTGAGCGGTCCCGGGGCGTCCGGTGGGCGCCCCGGCGGCTCGCCGTCCGGTGATTGGGAAGCGACGGACGCGGGTACCTTCCGAGCCCCGATCGGGGACAATTCTCCGGTCGAACAGACCGGTACGGACCAGGAGGCGGCGTGACGAGCGGCTATGCGGGGTACGAGGAACGGCCGGTCCGGCGGCGGCGCGGGCGGCGGGTGCTCATCGTCCTGCTCGTGCTGCTACTCGTCCTGGTCGGGCTGCTGGTGGTGGCCGACCGGGTCGCCGCCAACTTCGCCGAGCGGACCATCGCCGAGCAGGTGAGCCAGGAGACCGCCAAGCAGAACGTGCGCTCCGCGCCGCCCGAGGTGGGGGTCGGCGGCTTCCCGTTCCTGACCCAGGTGGTCGCCGGCCGGTACGAGTCGATCTCGATCGTGCTCCGCGACGTGCAGGGCGCGGTCGAGGGGAACAGCGTCAGCCTGCCGGAGTTGGACATCGACGCGCGCAGCGTGCACGCCAGCCTCGACACGCTCCGCTCCGGCCAGGGCGACGTCGTCGCGGACACGGTCGACGGCACCGCGACGATCAGCTACGACAGCGTCACCCAGCTCATCAAGCGGCCGGGCGTGAAGCTCGCCGAACGGAACGGCAAGCTCAACGTCACGGCGCCGCTTGAGGTCCTCGGCCAGCGGCTCACCGTCACCGGCGACGCCAACCTGACCGTCGAGAAGGGTCAGGTGGCGGTGCGGTTCGAGAACCTGACCGCCGACGGGCTGCCGGACATCCCGGCCGCCCGGGCGCTCGTCAACGCGTACGCCCGGCAGATCTCGATCGACATTCCCCTGCCCAAGCTGCCGTTCCAGCTGGTGGTGCGCGAGGTACGGGTCCAGCCGAACGGGCTGGCCGTGAGCGCGACGGCCAAGAACGTCACGCTCAACTCCGGGGCGTGACGGGTCGGTTTCCCGGATGCTGGTCCGCGGTCGAGTCCGGCGGTAGGCACTGGTAGGCTCCATCCTCATGGGGACGCTCCTCACCAAACGGCGCGCGGTCGACCTGTGCCGCGTGGCCACCTGCCTGTGTCGCCCCGTCATCTGACGGCGGGGCTGCTAATCAGGAAGAATCACCGGCTCCCTGTTCCGGCCGGTGACGAGCTTTCTCTGAACCCCTTCCACGCCCGGCAGCGGCGCCGTCGCACAAACCCGTGATCCGTACTGCTATGGGTCCCGCGTGTGGGTGCGACCAGACACGATCCGCTATCCACGCGCTGGCTCACTGTCACCGACCCGACCGTCGACACTCCGGTCGGGCACCATCCTCACCAGGGAGTGATCTGATGAGTCGCGACACCGCACTCGTCTCGGCCGACTGGGCCGAGAAGAACCTCGGCGCCGACGGCGTCGTCTTCGTCGAGGTCGACGAGGACACCACCGCCTACGACGCCGGCCACATCGCCGGCGCCATCAAGCTGGACTGGAAGACCGACCTGCAGGACCCGGTACGCCGGGACTTCGTCAACAAGAGCCAGTTCGAGGCGCTGCTCTCCGAGCGTGGCATCAGCAACGACGACACCGTCATCCTCTACGGCGGCAACAACAACTGGTTCGCCGCGTACGCGTACTGGTACTTCAAGCTCTACGGTCACCGCGACGTGAAGCTGCTCGACGGCGGTCGCAAGAAGTGGGAGCTGGACGCCCGCCCGCTGGTCAAGGAGGCGGTCACCCGCCCGGCGACCAGCTACGTCGCCAGCGAGCCGGACGTCTCCATCCGGGCCTTCCGGGACGAGGCCGTCGCCGCGATCGGCACCAAGAACCTCGTCGACGTGCGCTCGCCCGACGAGTACGCGGGCCGGCTGCTCGCCCCCGCGCACCTGCCCCAGGAGCAGGCGCAGCGGGCCGGCCACATCCCGACCGCGGTGAACGTGCCGTGGTCGAAGGCGGCCAACGAGGACGGCACCTTCAAGTCCGACGACGAGCTGCGGGAGATCTACGCGGCGGCCGGGCTGGACGACGGCAAGGACACCATCGCGTACTGCCGGATCGGCGAGCGCTCCTCGCACACCTGGTTCGTGCTCAAGGAGCTGCTCGGCCACCAGAACGTGAAGAACTACGACGGTTCGTGGACCGAGTACGGCTCCCTGGTGGGCGTGCCGGTCGCCCTCGGCGACGAGCCCGGGGAGGCGTGACATGACAGCTCCGATCTCCGCCACGGCCGCCGGTTGCGCGGCGCCGGACCAGTCCGCCCCGCTGCCGGCCGGCCTGGACCTGACGAAGGAAACCGTCATCACCGGCGTGGTCAGCGCCGAGTCCGGCGAGGCCGTGCCCGGGGCGTACGTCCGGCTGCTCGACTCGACCGGTGAGTTCACGGCCGAGGTGGTCACCTCGCCGGAGGGCCAGTTCCGGTTCTTCGCGGCGCCGGGCACCTGGACGCTGCGGGCGCTGTCCCGGCACGGCAACGGCGACACGCTGGTGACCGCCGGTCGCGGCATCACCGAGGTGGGCGTCACCGTCGGCTGACGTCCGCACCCACGTACCAAACGACCGCCGCCCGGGCATCGCGCCCGGGCGGCGGTCGTCGTACGGCATTGTGGTGGACAAAGCGGACAAATCAGGTCGATCGGTTCGCTTGGCGAGGAGTGTGAGCGCCGGCCGATCGACGTCGGCTGGCGGACGTCGTCGTCACCTGAACGCCAGTGGCGTTATCCGCGCCCTGTAACGCCTCTGGTGTTCAGGTGACGGCGCGCGCAAGGACCATCGACCGCCAGCGTGGCGTGTTCGGAGAACGGAGCACCGCCGCTCGCGTGGGTGGTACACCAGAGACGTCACCGGGGCGGTTTGATGTCTCTGACGTACCACCGAACGGGCGGGCGTCCCATGATTGTTAGCTGCAAACCGGTGTTTGCGGGCCTCGGGGGCACCGGAACGGGACTAAGGATCAACCACCACCCGGTCCGTGGCTCCGACCTGCGCCGATGCCATCGCTACAGCGCCTTGTGGAAGTGGTGCTTCGCTGATCCGTCCGGCATGCCGGGCGTGCGTCCCACCTCCCTGTAGCCGTGCCGGAGGTAGAAACCGGGCGCGGGCTTGGGTCGGCGCCCGTCCATAGGGGGTGCGGCGGCCTGCCCAAGTCACGAGCCGGCCAGCGCGACCGCCGCACTCCCACCCCGTTGGGAGGTGCGATGAACTGCCTGCTCGGATGGTTGACCGCCCGACGCCGGGCCCGCCGTGCCGCCGCCGAGGCGGCCGGGCGACGGCGCGACGCCGCCGAGACCAGCGCCGCGAGGCGGCGGGTCATCGCCGTCGCCCGCAACGAGCATCCGGCAGGCTACCGGGGGCGGCGATGAGGACCGAGTACGTGGGGTTGGCTGATGCGATCCAGGATGCGCACCGGGTCATGCAGGTCCATCTGCCGGGGGAGTGGCGTTCGTGCCGGTCGTGCGGTGAGTCGTACCCGTGTATGCCGCGCCGGGACGCGCGGAGCCTGCTGATCCGCAGCGGCCGGTTGGTGCTGGCCAGGGTGGCGCCGTGGCGGACCCGATGAGCCGCGACGGCCGGGAGCCGGGGCGGGATTCGGGGCCGGTGGCCGGGTCTGGCGCGGACGTGCCGAAGCTGCCCTGGGGCACGGTCGTGCGGTTGCCGGCCGGCGAGTGGTACCCACGACCGGATGTCGCGGCCGATCATCACATTCACCTGCGGGTGGTGGACACGCAGCCGGCCGCCGAACCGGGTCGGGCGTGGTTGCTGGCGCACGGTATCTCCTGCACGTGGCAGTCGGTGGACTGTCACGGGCCGTGGTGCTGGGAGGTGCAGGTGTCGGTCGAGGCGCTGCGGCGGGCGTTGTCGTGAGCGGTACCCAGGACCGGCTGCCGCTCGGCCCGCCCGGACCGTCCGGGGTCCGGGTCGGGCCGGGCATTCCGACTGCCGGCGAGATCGTTCAGGTCTCCCGCGCGGCGAGTGTTCAGTTCGTCGACGCGTTCTGGTTCCGGGTGATCCGGGCGCACGACTGGTCGACGTACGAGGGGTGGGTGTGGCTGGACGGGTACGTCCTGGATGGTCGGGGTGACGCGGTCGAGCGGCGGACGATCTGGGTGCAGTACGCCGGGCTGCGCCGGGTCCGGCCGCGAGCGTCGACACCGCGCCAGCCGGTACGCACGAACCGGTCCCCGATACGGCGGTGACCGCCGGACCCGACTGGGGTCCGGCGGCCACCGGTAATCAGGTGTCGGTTATTCGGGTGCTGGTCAGATTCCGCCGACCCGGCTGTCGCAGGGGGAGACGGGATCGAGGGTGAAGTCGAGGGTCGACACGAAGCCGGCCTCGATCTGTTGGTTCGTCACCTCGGGGATCCAGCCGTCCTTGGCGACGATGACCTGGTACTTGCCCTTTGGCAGCCAGTAGGCGTACTTGCCCTGGCCGTCGGCGGTGAGGGTGTAGCCGGCCTTGGTGCCGAGGTTGAGCCGGATGGTGGCCTTGACCGGTACGCGGGTGCCGTCGCAGGTCTGGCCGGTGACGGTGCCCTGGACCTTGCCCCAGGTCTCCGGCGGCGAGACGTTGAGCTTGATCCCCACGCTCGACACCTGGTACGGGGTGTTGGACTTGAAGCCCAGCTCACCCGTGTAGGTGCCCGGCTGGTCGACCCCGGCCTCGGCGGTGGCGGTCAGCGTGACCGTCACCTTCTGCGACGCGCCCGGCGCCAACGTGAACGTGGTCGGTGACTCGCTCAGCCACGACACGTCCCCGGCCTGGTCGCAGAGTTCGAGGCCGCCGAGCCGCTCGACCTCCTTGGCTCCCACGAAGGACGACGGCGAACCGCCGATCTTGTAGGCGCCGCAGGCGCCGGCACCCCGGTACCGGAGGAACTGGTTGTTCGGCAGGTCCCGCCACGCCCCGGCGGCCGGGTCGTACCCGACGGTCCGGTTGGTGATCGCGGTCGAGTTGCCGGTCACCCCGCCCGAGATGACGAGCAGGCCACCGGCGGCCGCGTACTGGGAACCCCACAGGTCGATCGGCAGGTCGGGCAGGGCCGTCCAGGTCCCGCCCGCCGGGTCGTACGAGTAGGCGTCCTTGTACGCGGTCGTGCCCGCCGAGCCGCCGCCGCAGTAGACGCTGGTGCCGATGCCGCCGCAGGAGCCCCAGGCGAAGGCGTGCGGGTAGTTGGCGCCGGTGCTGAACGCGCCGGTCGCCGGGTCGAAGACGACCGTCTTGTTCGAACTGGCGCAGCTACCGTCGCTGCAGCCACCGACCAGGTAGACCACGCCGTCGACCACGGCCGCGCCGGCCGCCGCCGTCGGTGCCGGGTTGGTCGCGCCGGCCACGGTGCTCCAGGCGTTGCTCGCCGGGTCGTAGACGTCGACCGAGGCGACCGGCGCCCCGCTCGCGCTCCACCCGCCGAGGACGTAGAGCTTGCCGTTCACCGCCACCGCCGAGGCCTTCGCCCGCGCGGTCGGCAGGTCCGGCAGCGCGCTCCAGCTGTTCGCCTCGGGGTCGTAGACCCACGCCTTGCGCTCGTTGCCGGTGTTGGTGCCGCCGCCGACGGAGTAGACCTTCCCGTCGAGCGCCGCCGCGGCGTTGTCGTAGATCGCCGCCGGGAGGTCGGCGACCCGGGCCCAGGCCTCGTCCACCTGCGGGGCGGCCGAGACCGGGGCGGCCCCGTACCGGACGCCGGTGCTGGCGGTGGTGAGGCCCTTCACCTTCTGCTCGGTCGGCTTCGCGCCGGTGAGCGAGAGCAGCGAGAACTGGCCGGAACGCTCCAGCAGCTCCACCGTCGCCGGCGCGCTACCGGTGTTCTTCAGCGTCACCGTCGTGCTGCGGGTGCTGCCGTACGGCTGGTGCGACTCGATGTTGCCGCCGGTGACGCTCAGCCGGCCGGCCTTGAGGGCGAAGTCGGCCTTGCGGGTGCCGTTGGTGACCACCGAAACCTGCTTCGACAGCGACTCGTACGGCGTCTTCACGGCCGTGAACGGGTGCTCGCCGCTCAGGCTGGAGAAGAGCCAGTAGAAGCCGTCGCCGATGTTCGGGTCGTCCGGGGTCGCCGCGCTGACGCCCTTCTCGGTCGCCGCGTCCGGGCTGGACACGGTCACCCCGTTGAGCGCGGTACCGGTGTTCTTGTCGGTGGTGAAGCCGGCGACCAGGCCACCCCCGGTCGGGGTGCAGACCCGGTTGACCACCTGCAGGTTGTCGATCTCCCACCACCAGGCGAAGGTGCCCCGGAAGCGGAACCGGATCTGGACGTTGGCCTTGCCGGCGACCGGGGCGAGCGAGACCTCCTCGACCACCGGGCCGCGCCGGCTGGCGGTCTGGTGCCAGACGTTGGCCCAGGTGGCGCCGCCGTCGCTGGTCACGTCGATGTCGGCGCTGTCGCCGCTGTTCACCGCCCGCCAGTCGCTGTTGAACTTCACGTACGGCGCGCTGACGGCCGAGAAGTCGAGCGCCGGCGTGACCAGGTCGGTGTCCTGGGTGTTGCCGGTACCGAGCTGGTCGCTGTCGACGATCGCGAAGCCGCCGCTGCCGCCGGTGAGGTTGCCCCGGCGGCCGAGGTCCTCGAAGGTCCAGCCGCCGTCCTCGGTCCGGTTCACCACGGACCAGCCGGCCGGCTTGGCGGTGGTGTCGAAGCTCTCGGCGAGCAGCGGCGTACCGACGCTGACCGAGTAACCGGCGGCGGTGCAGGCGGCCTGCACCGGTACCGGGATGTTGACGGTGGTCGCGGCGGCGGCGACCGCCACGTCCCGGGTCACCGTCTGGTAGCCCGGGTAGCGGGCGCTGACGGTCAGCCGGTAGCTCGCGTTGCCCGGCACCGAGAAGGAGTACCTGCCGGTGATCGGGTCGGTGAAGACCGGGCCGCCCGGCTTGCCCGCGATCTCGATCGACGCGTACAGCGGCCAGCCGTGCCCCGAGCCGTCGGTGACCTTGCCGGAGACGGTGACCGTCGGCGCGGCGACCAGCGCGAAGTTCTTCGTGACCGCGCCGCCCTCACCGACGGTGACGGTCGCGGTCTGGCCCGCGTAGCCGTACGCGCTGACGCTCAGCTCGAACGTGCCGGCCTCGACGGTGAGCGCGTAGCGGCCGTCCGCGCCGGTGGTGGCGGTGCGGGACCCGGCGCTGACCGTCGCGCCGGCCACCGGGGCGCCGCCCGCGGAGTTGGTGACGGTACCGCTGACCCGGCCGATCGGTCCGCGCGGTGCGGCCGTGACGGCCTGGTACACGTTGAGCCGGCCCTCGCCGAAGATGTTGTTGTCGTCGACGGTGCCGCCGCAGCCGAGCGCGTTGACGTCGGTGGCGGTCTGGTCGAGCAGCGCCTCGGTGGCGGTGATGTCACCGCGCAGGCTGGACGCGGCGGCCCAGATCAGTGCGACGGCCCCGGCGAGGTGCGGGGTCGCCATCGAGGTGCCGTTGAAGGCGGCGTAGCCGCCGCCCGGGATGCTGGAGCGCACGTTGACGCCCGGAGCGGCGATGTCCGGCTTGGTGCGGCCGTCGAGGGTCGGTCCCTTGTTCGAGAAGCTGCCGATGTTGTTGTTGACGTCGTACGCGCCCACGGCGTACGAGGAGAGGTTGTCACCGGGCGAGCTGGCCGAGCCGCAGGGGGCCGTGCCGAGGGTGTTGCCGGAGGCGAACGCCGGGAAGATGCCGGCCGCGCGCCAGGCGGTGACGGTCTGCTCGTACCAGGTGTCGCCGCGACCGCCGCCCCAGGAGTTGTTCACGATGTCCGGGTGCAGGTCGGGGCGCGGGTTCTGGCCGTTGAGGTCGGTCGGGGCGAGGACCCACTGGCCGGAGGCGAGCAGCGAGTCCTCGGAGCAGTTGTCGCTCTCGCAGCCCTTCGCGGCGATCCACTTGGCACCCGGGGCGACGCCGACCTGGTTGCCCGCGCCGTCGTCGCCGACCATGGTCCCCATCGTGTGGGTGCCGTGGTCGTTGTTGTCGCAGGGCGCGGCCGTCGCGCAGACCTCGGCGGGGTCGAACCAGTTGTAGTTGTGGTCGAAGCTGCCGTTGCCCAGGTTGCCGCGGTACTTGCCGACCAGCGCCGGGTGGTCGTACTCGACGCCGGTGTCGATGTTGGCGACGACGATGCCCTCGCCGCGGTCGCCGTACTCGGACCAGACCCGGGGTGCCTCGATGTTGGTCAGGCCCCACTCGGCGGCGGCGGGGGCGGCCGTGGTGCTGGCCGTCCGCGCGGTCGGCTTGACCAGGGGGTAGACCTTCACCGGCTCGATCCGGGCCACCTCGGGGCGGGCGGCGATCGAGTCGACGAGGGCCTTGTCGCCGCGTACCCGCAGCGCGTTGGCGATCCAGTACGAGGTGTAGTCGATCTTCTTGGCGTCCAGGTCGGCCCGGAGCCCGGCCTGGCTGCGCTCGGCGGTACCGGTCAGCTGCCGGTAGACCTCGGTGGCCTTCGCGCCGGAGTCGCGCGGGCCGGCCGTACCGTCGAACGTGGCCCGGTCCCGGAGATAGACCATGAAGTCGGTGCTCTCCTGGCCGGAGAGCGCCTTGAGTACCTGCGCGTCCACCGTGGCGCTCGGGGTGGCGGCCGAGGCGAGCACGGGCTGCGCCGTGACGCCGAGCACGACCGCCGCGAGGACGGTGAGCGAACGCCGGAGTCTGGACCGGCCCATGGCCCAGCTCCCTCGTCGTCGTGACATGTTTCCTCCCCACGTATTCGGTGCCCCGGTCCCCACCGGTCACCGATCGGGCGGTACCGGGATGTCCCGTACCGCCGGCCGCGCGCGGGGGTGGTCTCGGGTAACTGAAGGTGGCCCCCGCGTCGGCTATGAGTCATGCTGTGCGTCGCAGTGTTAATGATCAATGCCTCTCGATGAGCAGTATTCGGGCAGTAGCTGGGCGGGATTGGGTCAGCGACCCGACCCGTCGTACTGATCTTGGTCGATTGATCTCTCGACCGACGCCGCTGCGAATGCCCGCGCGACGGGCGCAGATGCGGCGGTGGCCGCCGGATCGCGGGGGATCCGGCGGCCACCGATGGTGCGATGTAGATCGATGGATCAGGTGCTGGTCAGATTCCGCCGACCCGGCTGTCGCAGGGGGAGACGGGATCGAGGGTCAGGTCGAGGGTCGACACGAAGCCGGCCTCGATCTGTTGGTTCGTCACCTCGGGGATCCAGCCGTCCTTGGCGACGATGACCTGGTACTTGCCCTTCGGCAGCCAGTAGGCGTACTTGCCCTGGCCGTCGGCGGTGAGGGTGTAGCCGGCCTTGGTGCCGAGGTTGAGCCGGATGGTGGCCTTGACCGGTACGCGGGTGCCGTCGCAGGTCTGGCCGGTGACGGTGCCCTGGACCTTGCCCCAGGTCTCCGGCGGCGAGACGTTCATCGTCACGCCAACCGCCGGCACCTGGTACGGGGTGTCCGACCGCAGCGCCAACTGCGAGCGGTACGTCCCCGGCTGGTCGATCCCGGCCTCGGCGGTGGCGGTCAGGGTGACCGTCACCTTCTGCGACGCGCCCGGCGCCAGCGTGAAGCTGACCGGCGTCGTGCCGAGCCACGCCGCGTCGCCGCCGCCCTCGCAGTCGCCGAGGTCGCCGAGCTTCTCGGACTCCTTGCCCGCCACGAACGGCGCGGGCGCCCCGCCGACCTTGTACGCGCCGCAGGCGAGCGCGCCCCGGTACACCGGGAAGCCGACGTTCGGCAGGTCCTTCCAGGCACCCGCCGCCGGGTCGTAGGCCACCGTCCGGTTGGTCAGACCCGACGAGTTGTTCGCCACACCACCGGCGAGCACCAGCAGGCCGCCGGCCGCGGCGCTCTGCGCGCCCCACATGTCCAGCGGGGCGTCCGGCAGCGCGGTCCACTGGTCCGCCGCCGGGTCGTAGGAGTAGGCGTTCTTGAAGGTCGCCGACCCCGAGGTGCCACCGGCGCAGTAGACGCCGGTGCCGATGCCGCCGCAGGCCATCCAGCCCACCGACTTCGGGTACTTGGCGGCGGTGCTGAAGCTGCCCGACGCCGGGTCGAAGACGACCACCCCGTCCGTCGTCGCGCAGGTGCCGTTGGTGCAGCCGCCGACCAGGTAGACCTTGCCGTCGACCACGGCCGTGCCCACGGCCGAGGCCGGTGCCGGGTTGGTGGCGCCGAGCGTGCTCCACGAGCCGCTCGCCGGGTCGAAGACGTCGACCTCGGCGACCGGGGTGCCGTCGGTGGCCCAGCCGTCGAGCAGGTAGACCTTGCCGTCGACCGCCACGGCGGAGCCCTTCGCCCGGACCCGGGGCAGGTCGGGCAGCGCGCTCCAGGAGTTGGCCTCCGGGTCGTAGACCCAGGCCTTGCGCTCGGTGCCGGTGTTGGTGCCGCCACCGAAGGAGTAGACCTTGCCGTCGAGGATCGCGGCGGCGTTGTCGAAGACCGCCGACGGCATGTCGGCGATCCGGGTCCAGGCGCTGTCGGCCATCGGGCCGGCCGAGGCCGGCGCGGCGGAGTACCGCACCCCGGTCATGGCCGGGCTGAGGCCCTTGAGCTGCCGCTCCACCAGCGGCGCGCCCGGCTTCGAGAGCAGGTCGAACTTGCCGGACCGCTCCAGCAGGTCGACCTTGGCCGGTGCGCTACCGGTGTTCTTGACGGTCACCGTCGTGCTGCGGGTGCTGCCGTACGGCTGATGCGACTCGATGGTGGCCGGACCGATGGTGAGCCGGCCCGCCTTGAGCGCGAAGTCCGCCTTCTTGACGGCGTTCGGGGCCACCGTGACGTCCTTCGCCAGCGCCTGGTACGGCGACTTCGTCGCGTTGAGCGAGTGCGCGCCGGTCAGGCTGGAGAAGAACCAGTAGAACCCGTCGCCGATGTTCGGGTCGTCCGGCGTGGCCGCCGAGACGCCCTTGTCCTGCGGCTGGTCCACGCTGGTCACCGTCACCCCGTTGAGGGCCTCGCCGGTGTTCTTGTCGGTGGTGAAGCCGGTGACCAGGCCACCCGCGAGCGGGGTGCAGACCCGGTTGATCACCTGTACGTTGTCGACCTCCCAGAACCAGGCGAAGCTGCCGTTATACCGGAAGCGCAGCAGGACGTTCGCCTTGCCGGCGACCGGGGTCAGCGGCACCTCCTCGACGCGCGGGCCGCGCCGGGAGTTGTTCTGGTGCCAGACGTTGGTCCAGTTCGCGCCGCCGTCGGCGCTGACGTCGATGTCGGCGGTGTTGTCGCCGCCCACGGCCCAGAAGTCGCTGTTGAACTTCAGGTACGGCGCGGTGATCCCGGAGAGGTCCATCGCCGGCGCCACCAGGTCGCTGTCCTGCGTCTTGCCGTTGCCGAAGTGGTCGCTGTCGATGATGGCGAAGCCACCGCTGCCGCCGGTCAGGTTGCCCCGCTCGCCCTCGTCGGTGAAGGTCCAGCCGCCACCGTCGGTGCGGTTCGCCACCGACCAGCCGGCCGGCGCCGAGGTGCCGTCGAAGCTCTGGCCCAGCACCGGCTCGCCCAGGGTGGCGGAGTAGCCGGCGACCGTGCAGGCCGCGTCGACCGGGACGGTGAGGTTCGCCGTCTTCGTGCCCGTACCGAGGTCCAGCGTGGTCTGCACCGGCTGGTAGCCCGGGTAGCGGGCGGTGGTGGTCAGCCGGTAGCTGGTGTTGCCCGGCACCGTGAAGCTGTACTTGCCGGTGGTCGGGTCGGTGAAGACCGGGCCGCCGGGCCGGCCGGCGATCTCGATCGACGCGTACAGCGGCCAGCCGTGCCCCGAGCCGTCGGTGACCTTGCCGGTGACCGTCACCGGCGGGGTCTCGACCAGCGCGAAGTCCTTCGTGACCGCGCCGCCCTCGGGAACGGTCAGGGTGACCGCCTGGTCGGCGTAGCCGTACGCGCTGGCGGTGACGGTCTGCTCGCCGGCCGAGAGCGTCAGCGAGTAGTGGCCGTCGGTGCCGGTGGTGGCGCTGCGCGCCCCGGCGGTGATGGTGGCACCGGCCAGCACGGCGCCGGTGGCGCTGTTGGTGACCGTGCCCGTGGCCTGGCCGACCGGTCCGCGCGGTGCGCCCGTGACGGCCCGGTACGCGTTGAGCCGGCCCTCGCCGAAGATGTTGTTGTTGTCGACGGTGCCGCCGCAGTCGAGCGCGTCGACGTCGGTGGCGGTGTCGCCGAGCAGCGTCTCCGTGGTGGTGACGTCGCCGCGCAGGCTCGGCGCCGCCGACCAGACCAGCGCGACCGTGCCGGCGAGGTGCGGCGTGGCCATCGAGGTGCCGTCGTACTCGTCGTACGCGTTACCCGGCACGCTGGAGCGGACGCTCACGCCCGGGGCCGCGATGTTCGGCTTGGTCCGGCCGTCGACCGTGGGCCCCTTGTTCGAGAAGTCGGCGATGTTGTTGTTGACGTCGTACGCGCCCACGGCGTACGACGGCACGTTGTCGCCGGGGGAACTGGCCGAGCCGCAGGGGGCCCCGCCGAGGGTGTTGCCGGAGGCGAACGCCGGGAAGATGCCGGCCGCGCGCCAGGCGCTCACCGTCTGCTCGTACCAGGTGTCGCCGCGACCGCCGCCCCAGGAGTTGTTCACGATGTCGGGGCGCAGGTCGGGCCGGGGGTTCTGGCCGTTGAGGTCGGTCGGGGCGAGCACCCACTGGCCGGAGGCGAGCAGGGAACTCTCGGAGCAGTTGCTGCTCTCGCAACCCTTCGCCGCGATCCACTTGGCGCCGGGCGCCACGCCGATCTGGTTGCCCGCGCCGTCGTCGCCGACCATGGTGCCCATGGTGTGGGTGCCGTGGCCGGCGTTGTCGCAGGGTGCCGCGCTGCCGCAGACGCCGGCCGGGTCGAACCAGTTGTAGTTGTGGTCGAAGCTGCCGTTGCCCAGGTTGCCGCGGTACTTGCCCACCACGGCGGGGTGGTCGTACTGGACCCCGGTGTCGATGTTGGCGACGACGATGCCCTCGCCGCGGTCGCCGTACTCGGACCAGACCCGGGGGGCCTCGATGTTGGTCAGGCCCCACTCGACGCCGTTCGGGGCGGCCTGCACCGTGGTCCTGCTCGGCGTCGGGGTGATCAGCGGGTAGACCTTCACCGGCTCGATCCGGGCCACCTCGGGGCGGGCGGCGATCGCGTCGACGAGGGCCTTGTCGCCCTTGACCTGGAGCGCGTTGGCGATCCAGTACGAGGTGTAGTCGACCTTCTTGGCGTCCAGGTCGGCCCGGAGCCCGGCCTGGCTGCGCTCGGCGGTACCGGTCAGCTGCCGGTGCACCTCGGCGGCCTTCGCGTCGGCGTCGCGCAGCTTCGCGGCGCCGTCGAACTTGGCCCGGTCCTTGAGGAACACCATGAAGCTGGTGCTGCCCTTGCCGCTCAGGTCCTTGAGGACCTGGCTGTCCACGGTGGCGCTGGCCGACGGCGCGGCCACGGCGATGCCCGGCAGGGCCGTCGCGCCGAGAACCGCGGCCGCCAGGACGGCGACCGGCGGCCCGAATCTGGAGCGTCTCCCGCTCCAGCGGGCTAGTCGTACGGACACTCTTCCTCCCCACTCTCCCGGCGACCCCGGTTCGGGGTCACCGATCTCGGCGGCGCCGGTACGTCCGGTGCCGCCGGCCGTTCCCGGAGGCGGGATCGAAGGGGGTCCTTCGGGAACGACTTCGATCATGGTGAGTTGATCACTGTTGCTGATCAAGGCACTCTCGCGGGCAGCATTCGGGCAGTTACCGGGCGGAATGAGGTCAGCCGTCCGGCCGGTCGCCGCCTGACCGGAAGTGGTGACCGGCGCGCCGAGGGTGGCCGTTAGCCGCCAGTTCGGACGAGCGCCACCCGACTACCGGATGACGCATCCCCAGCTGATCGGCGGGTACATTCCGCACCGTCGCGATTGCGCACCCGGCGCT
Source organism: Micromonospora sp. NPDC049559 (assembly GCF_040676675.1). NCBI lineage: Bacteria > Bacillati > Actinomycetota > Actinomycetes > Micromonosporales > Micromonosporaceae > Micromonospora > Micromonospora sp. NPDC049559. The sequence continues at coordinate 51,460 of NZ_JBFAPK010000033.1, forward strand.
ACCGGCCGGTAGCGCGGGATCGCTGCCCGAATCCCGTTACGGAGTGCTCGCGCCGCCCGCGCCGGCCGGCCGCCCCGATTCCCGGCCCTGAGCACCGGAAACGCTCCCAGCGCCGGCCCGGACGGCGGTCCACAGTCGACTCGCATCATGAACAATGTGTGTTGTCGAGCAGTTTTCAGCCAGAAATCGGGCTGAATTCCGTCAGTTCTCCGGCGCCGCCCGACTGTTGACTATGTCGATCAAAGGGCGTTGGCTGATGCCAGCCGAACTGCGGGGAGGAGTGCAGTGATCGATGGCGTTTCCCTCGTGTTCTGTGTCACCGCCGACGTCGCGGTCCGGGAACGGGTGATCCGGCGGCTGGACGGCTTCGGCACCGTGGTGATCTGCGCCGACCTGACCGAGCTGCGGGCGATGCTCGCCCAGCCGGTGACCGCCGAGCCGGCCCCACTGCCGGCGCCGGTCCGGGTCAACCTCGGCGACCTCGCGATCGACCCCGTCGACCACGTCGTCACCTGGCGCGGCGAGCCGCTGGCGCTGACCCGGCTGGAGCGGGAACTGCTGGCCCGGCTGGCCACGCCGCCGGCCGGGGTCTGGACGTACGAGCGGCTCTTCGGATCGGTCTGGGGCGGCGCGTACCTCGGTGACACGTCGATCCTGCACTCGGCCGTGAAGCGGCTGCGCCGCAAGCTGCGCGCGGTCGAGGGCGGCCCGCGGGTGCACACGGTGCGCGGCGTCGGCTACCGGCTCGCCCTCGCCTGATCCCCGCCCCCGCGACGGGCGGGTGCCGCACGCGACGGGCAGGGGTATTACGCGACGGGCGAAGTGTCCTACGCGACGGGTGGGATGACGATCTCGATCAGGTGCGGGCCGGGCTCGCTGACCGCCCGGCCGAACTGCTCGGCGAACTCCTCGGCGGTGCCGGCCCGGCTGCCCGGTACGCCGAAGGCCTGGGCGAGCCCGACGAAGTCGATGTCGGGACCGGAGAGATCGAGCAGCGGATTGGTGTGCGGGTCCGACGGCCCCGGACCGAGGTGGTGCCACTCGTCCCGGAGGATCGCGTAGGAGTGGTTGTTGAGGATGACGTTGGTGATGTCCAGGCCCTCGCGGGCCTGGGTCCACAACGCCGAGATGGTGTAGATCGCGCAACCCTCGGCCTCCAGGGCGATCACCGGCCGGTCCGGCGCGGCGACGGCGGCCCCGATGGCGAGCGGCATCCCCTCGCCCATCGCGCCGCCGCACATCGCCAGGACGTCGTGGCGGGGTGCGCCGGCGGTCACGGCCGGCAGCGCGATGCCGGAGCTGATGGTCTCCTCCACGACGATCGCGTTCTCCGGCAGGAGGGCACCGACCACCGCCGGCCACGTGGCGACGGTGAGCGGGCCGGTCGGCATCGCGGGACGGCCCGGCCCGACCCGCTCGGGCGCCTGGCCCGGGGCGAGCAGGTCGGCGAGCGCGGTCAGCGCGCCCACGGCGTCCTGGCCGACCTCGGCGAGGACGTGCGTCTGCGCCTCGGCCGGTACCAGGCAGCTCGGCTGGTCGGGATAGGCGAAGAAGGCCACCGGCACCGGGGTGCCGGCCACGACCACGTGCCGGACCCCGTCGAGCTGCCGCAGGACCTGGTCGGGATAGTTGCTGAGCCGCGGGAACGAGGGCAGGCCGGCGCCGTGCTCCAGCCGGCTGGAGTAGGTCTCCAGGAAGACCCGGGCACCGGTGCCGGCCGCGATCCGGCTCGCCGCGAGCAGCCCCTCGGCCCGGCCCGCCGGACCGCCGATGACCAGCGCCGCCTCCTCCCCGCCGCGCAGCGCCCCGGCGATCCGCTCGACCACGGCCGGGTTGACCGCCGGCACGGGCCGGACCGGCACGCTCGGCCCGGACCGGGCGCCGTCGGCGGAGGCCCCGTCGGACCAGGAGACGTCCGCCGGCATGATCAGCGTGGCGATCTGGCCGGGCGGCTCCAGCGCCTCGGCGAGCGCCGACATCGCGTCCGAGCCGACCCCGGCGACGTTCTCGGGCCGCCGGACCGGGCCCCGTAGCGAGCGGGCCACCGTCTCGATGTCGGACTCCAGCGGCGGGTCGTACGGCTTGTGGTAGCTCGGGTGGTCGCCGACGATGTTCACGATCGGCGAGTTGGCGCGGCGCGCGTTGTGCAGGTTCGACAGGCCGTGCCCGAGCCCCGGCCCGAGGTGCAGCAGCGTCGCCGCGGGCTTGCCGGCGATCCGGGCGTAACCGTCCGCGGCGCCGGTGACCACACCCTCGAACAACCCGAGTACGGCGCGCAGCCGCGGCACGGCGTCCAGCGCGCCGACCAGGTGCAGTTCGGTGGTGCCCGGGTTGGTGAAGCAGACCTCGACGCCCGCGTCGGCGAGCGTACGCAACAGGGATTCCGCTCCGTTCATGACGGCCACCACCCTCCGCGCCCGCGCTCCCGGCGCAGCGGAAGACTCGTACGAGCAGCCTATTGGCGTACGACCGGATTTGCTCCAGAACCTCCGCGATTACCCCTCCGGGGGCGATCATGGAGTCGTGGCGGGGACGAAAGCCGCGTTGATGGATCAACCGTCCGCCACAAGTCCATGATCGACGGCGGCGGGGCGACGCTGGGGCGGGGGAGGGGCAGGGGCGGGACGGCGCGTGCCACGATGGGCCGCGTGAGTACCGACGCGCCGGCGTACCCGCGCCCGACCGGGGAGCCCGACCCATCGCCCGCCCGGTCCCGGCAGCGCTGGTTGATCGTCGCCGTCGCCGGCTGGGCGGTGCTGCTGCTGGTGCTCGCGTACGTCTCGCTGCGGCACGACGCGCCGACCGTACGGGAACAGCGCGACCTCGCCGAGGCGGCCCCGGTGGTGGACCGGGCCGTCGGGGCGCTCGCCGCCGCGGCGGCGGCCGATCCGGACGTCGTCGTCGAGCTGCGGCCCCCGCGCCTGGCGCGGGACTGTCGGGTCACCCCGGTACGGGCGGGCGCGACCCTGGAGCGGGACGTGGTGGTGCGGGCCGCCGGGGCGGACGCCGACGCGCTGCTGCGGCGGATCGCCGAGCGGCTCCCGGCCGACTACCGGGCCGGTACCCGCGGGGCGGGGGAGCAGACCCGGCTGCGCGCCGACGCGGGCGAGTTCGTCGGCGTCGAGGGGCGTTTCACCGCACCGGGCACCGCCACCCTGAGCGTCGACACCGGCTGCCGCCCCGAGGGTCCCCCGCAGGCGCGGGTCGTCGGACCGGCCGGGACCTACGACGTCGAGCGGACGGCCGGCCGGGTCCTCGGTGCGCTGGGCGGTACCGCCGGGGCGTCCCCGGAGCGGATCACGGCGCCCTGTCCGGGCGGCGGTACGGCGTACACGGCGCGGTTGGCCGGCAGCGCCCCGGCGCCCGGGTCGCTCGCCGGGGCGCTGCGTCCGCTCGCCGGCCCGGACGCCGTCGTGGTCACCGACGAGCCCGACCGGTACGCCTACCGGTCCGGGCCGCTCAGCGTGCTCGCCGAGGCCGGCGGCGGCGAGATCCGGGTGGCCGCCACCACCGCCTGCGGCTGACCAATCCGCCGCGACGTCCACGGGTGACGGGTCCACGGGCGACGCCCGCTGCCGACCGGTCCACGAGCGAGCGTGCCGCCCACTCCAGGAGCGGGGGACGGCCACCCGCGCTCGCGCCCCACGGGCGCGGGTGGCCGTCGCATGGGTGCCGGCCCGGGCTCACGGCATCGGGTGCAGGCCCTCGTGCCGGACGGTCCAGCTGCCGTCGGCCGGGAAGCCCGGCGCGCCGCGCGTGCCGCTGCCGCCGCGCGTGCCGGTGTCGCCCGATGGTCCGCTGCCGCCCGGCGATCCGGGCGCGCCGGCCGGGCCGGAGTCGGCGCCCGCGACCATCAGCGCGGTCGCCGCGAGCAGCCCGCCGTTGCCGGGCAGGTAGATCGGCAGGTTGGCGGTCTGCCGGTTGTGCCCGTTGCGCAGGTGGATGTTCTTCGGGGTGTCGAGGAGCAGCAGGTCGAGGGCGAGTTCCGGCTCGCCCAGCCGGGTGGCGGTCATCGCCATCGCGGGATAGTCCCAGCCCCAGGTGCTCTCCCAGTTCCACTCGGCCAGCACCCGCCGCAGGGTCGCCCGCATGATCTCCGGGTCGACGAGGCCGGTCGGCGGTACGACCCCCAGGGCGTAGAGCATCGAGGGATGGTCCTCGGGCACCGTGTACGGCGGCGTGTCGATCGCGGTGTAGACCCCGTCCCGGACGTGCGGCCGGACCAGGTTCTCCGCGACCGCCGCCCAGAGCGGTTCCGGGGCGAGCCCGAGCAGTTCCCGCCAGCGCTGCGCCACGCCGAGCGCCCAGGCCCAGTACGCCAGCTCGAACGTCGGGTTCGTCAGCGTGGCCCGCTGCCCGGCGTACGACTCCTGGGCCGGCACCAGCGGCGGACCGAGCTGGTAGCCCCGGTCGGTCCGTACCGCGAAGTCGGCCATGAACGTGGCGGACTGGAGCACCACGTCGGCGTACCGCTCCAGGACGTCGGCGGCGCCGGTCGCGCGGCGGACCAGCTCGGCCAGGAAGATCGGGTGCGGCTGCTGCCAGATCAGGAAGGTGCCGATCGTGCTCGGGCTCTCCCGGCCGTCCGGGCCGACCTGCTTGGGCCAGCGCGCGCCCTCGTACCCCTGCTCGCGGGCGGTCTCGCGGGCCCGGGGCAGGATCGAGGCGTACCAGCCGAGGCTCCGCTCCAGCAGGGCCGGCCGGCCCCAGAGCGGGAAGTGCGCACCGTGCCACCAGGACATCTCCAGGTGGAAACGGCCGCGCCAGCTGTTGACCATCAGACCGGTCTCCTGCGGCGGCAGCGAGCCCGCGCAGTGGATGGCGGTCAGGAACTGCGAGAGCACGATGCGCCGCTCCAGCTCGGGTGCGCGCGGGTCGTGGCTGTCGGCCAGCTCGACGGCGCCGCCGCCGGTCCAGAACTCGGCCCAGTGCCGCTCCGACGCCGCCCGCGTCGCCGGGTAGCTCGGCGGGCCGAGGACGGCCGGCGCGCCGGCGCGGACCGGGCCGGGGGCGAACCCGACCACCAGTTCGAGCAGCGGCCCGCCGGAGGTGACGACGAACTCGTGCGGTCCGGTCCGGGTCACCTCGGCGTCGGGGGTGGCGCGCAGCCCGACCCCGTACGTCGTGTCGTCGAGCACCCGCTCGACCGTGTACCCCGGCCCGGCGGGCGCCAGCACCGACGAGTGCGCCCCGGGGCGGGACCAGTCCGCCGGGTTGCTCCACCCCTCCGACCCGTACGGAAAGGCGATCCGTACCGCGAGCCCGGCCGAGGTGAGCAGCGCGGACTCGATCCGTACCGCCACGGCGTCCCGCTCGGGGTGGCAGACGGTGGTCACCCGGACCGGCTCGCCGCGCAGCCGGAACCGGCTCTCGATCACGCCGGTCCAGAGGTCCAGCCGCTGGTGCGGCTCGCCGATCTCGTCCGGGGCCGGCGGGCGCGGCGCCGTGCCGGCGTCGAGCACCAGGCCGATCCGGCCGAGGTCGAGCCGGTGCGGGTTGTTGCGCAGCCAGGACTCGGCCCCGGAGCCCGGCGCCTCGGAGGTCGCCGACAGCTCACCGAGCATGTCCACGTACGGGACCGGGCCGCGGGGGGTGTCGTAGTCCCGGCGGGTCTGCGCCAGGTCGTACCGCTCGCCGCCGGGCGTGCTGTGCCAACCCCACTGCGACTGGGTGCCGAGCAGCGTGCCGGCGCCGGCCCCGGTGTGGTCGGCGACCGGGTAGCGCTCCGGGAAGGTCTGCAGGCCGGTCAGGTCGACCGTGTAGCAGAACTCTCCGTTGCCCACGGAGAGCGGGGACGCGGGCTCGACCCCGGTCACCTCGACCGCGTGCCGCGCGACGAGTGCCCTCCGGTCGAGCCCGCGCCCGGGTACCGCTCCGATCACTTCTTGATCGCAGCCTGGAGCTGGTCGATGAAGTCCTCGGCGCCCTTGGCCGGCGATTCCCGGTTGAACAGGACCTCGGCGTTGACGCGCTGGAGGATCTTCACGCTGTCGGTGGAGCCGGCCGGGCCGATCACCAGCGGCGGCCCCGCCTTCTCGGTGACCTTGGCGATGAACTGCACCTGTTCGGTCTGGTCCGGCGTCAGGGTGGGCTCGATGGCGGTACGCACCTGGGCGTTCGCCGGGATGCCGCGGTCGGTGAGGATGATTTTGCCGGCCTCGGGGCTGTTGACCAGGAAGTCGACCAGCTTGGCCGCCTCCTTCGGGTGCTTGCTCCGCGAGCTGATGGTGTAGAGTTGCGAGGCTTGGAGCCACATGCCGGGCTGCTTGCCGGCGTTCTCGCCGGGGGCCCGCAGCAGCTTGAGCGGGTGCCCGGACGCCTTGCGCAGCGCGCTGAGCTGGTTGCTCCAGTCGATCTGCATTCCGGCCAGGCCGCGTCCGACCAGCGTCTGCTCCGGCGCCGGCTGGCCGGCCAGCTCGGAGGTGAGTGAGGCCGGCGGGGCGGCACCCGAGTCGCGCAGCGCGGTGGTCATGGTGAACCAGTCGGTGAGGGTCTGCTTGCTGATGCCGACCTTGCCGTCCGGGGTGTAGAGGCCCTCGCTGCGCTGGCGGGAGTAGAGGTCCAGCGCGTCGGGCCGGCTCGGGTCGGCGACGCCGTACGTGCCCTTGGGGGAGCCGGCGGCGACCTTCTTCGCGATCTCGACGAAGTCGGCCCAGGTCCAGGCGTTGTCGTCGGGGAGCGGGACGTTCGCCTTCTCGAAGACCACCGGGTCGACCACGACGCCGAACGTGTTGACGCCGGTCGGCACGCCGTACTGCTTGCCGCCGAACTTCCCGTTGCCCAGGGCCGCGCCGTCGATCTGGTCGGTCCTCAGCTCGCCGCTGACGCGGGAGAGGTCCAGCAGCGCGCCCCGGGCGCCGTACTCCTGCGGGTAGGCCCCGCCGAGGGTGATGACGTCCGGCGCGTCGTTCGCCGCGGTCTGGGTGGCGAGCTTGTCGAAGTACGCGTTGAAGTCGGCCGTCTCGCCGGCGACCTTGATGCCGGGGTTCTGCGCCTGGAACGCCTCGATCACCTTCTGGGTGGCGGCGGCCCGGTCGTTGTTGCCCCACCAGGAGAAGCGCAGTTGGACCGTACCGTCCTTGCCGCCGGAGTCGCCGCCGCAGCCGGCGGCGGCGGCGAGCAGGGTGACGGCGGCGAGGCAGATGGCGGCCGCGCGGCCCGGTCTGAGATATCTGGGGGTCACGGGGGTGTCCTTCCGTGGGGGTGGGTGGGGGTGAAACGATTCATTTGAGGCCCGTCGTTGCCAGCCCCTGCGTGAGGTAGCGCTGGCCCGCGAGGAAGAACCCGAAGATCGGGGCCAGACCGACGATGGACATGGCGAAGAGCTGTCCCCAGGCGCTCTGTCCCTGACCGTCGATGAAGGACCGCAGGGCCACCGGCACGGTGTAGAGCTCCGGGTTGGTGAGGAAGATCAGCTGGCTGAAGAAGTCGTTCCAGGTCCAGATGAAGGTGAAGAGCGCCGACGTGGCCAGGGCCGGTACCGAGAGCGGCATGATGATCCGCCAGTAGATCCGGAAGTGCCCGCAGCCGTCCATCCGGGCCGCCTCGTCCAGTTCCCGGGGCAGTGATCGGATGAACTGCACCATCAGGAAGATGAAGAACGCGTCGTGCGCGAGGAACTTCGGTACGACCAGCGGCAGGTACGTGTTGATCCAGCCGAGCTGCGAGAAGAGCACGTACTGCGGGACGATCAGTACGTGGATCGGCAGCATCATGGTCCCCAGCATGGCCGCGAAGAAGATCTTCCGGCCGCGGAATTCGAGCCGGGCGAAGGCGTACGCCGCCAGCGAGCAGGAGAGCAGGTTGCCGACGATGGCGAGTACCGCGATCACCGCCGAGTTCCACAGGTACCGCTCGAACGGGTACCGCAGCGCGGTCCAGCCGCCGGCGTAGTTGCCCAGGTCGAACCGGTTCGGCCAGATCGACGGGTCCCGGAAGATCTCGTCGCTCGGCTTGAACGAGCTGGAGACCATCCAGAGCAGCGGGTAGAGCATCACCACGCCGAAGGCGATCAGCAGCACGTGCTTCGACACCCGCCAGGGCAGCCGGCCGGCGCGACCGGCGACCTCCGGGGCCGTGGTCGGGCTCGTCGTCAGGTCAGTCACCGTAGAACACCCACTTCCTGGCGAAGAGGAAGTTGATCCCGGTGAAGACGGCGATGATGAGCAGCAGCGTCCAGGCCATGGCGGACGCGTAGCCCATGTCGAACGAGCCGAAACCGCGATCGTAGAGGTACAGCGTGTAGAGCAGGGTCGAGTCGGCCGGCCCACCGGTGCCGCCGCTGACCACGAAGGCCTGCGTGAAGCTCTGGAACGCGCCGATCATCTGGAGGATCAGGTTGAAGAAGATGATCGGTGAGAGGAGCGGCAGGGTGATCCGGAAGAACTGCGAGACCGGTCCGGCGCCGTCGACCGAGGCGGCCTCGTAGTACGAGGTCGGTATCTGCCGCAGCCCGGCCAGGAAGATCACCATCGGTGCGCCGAACGTCCAGGCGTTGAGCAGGACGAGCGTGCCCAGGGCGAAGTCCGGATGGGCGACCCAGCTGACCCCGTGGATCCCGACGAGGCCGAGCAGCTGGTTGATCAGACCGTCGCTGCCGAAGATCTGTCGCCACAGGATCGCGATCGAGACGCTGCCCGCCAGCAGCGACGGTAGGTAGTAGACGGAGCGGTAGATGCTCAGTCCGCGTACGCCCCGGTTGAGCAGCATGGCCAGCGCCAGGGCGAGGACCAGTTGCAGCGGTACCGAGACGAAGACGTACTCGAAGGTGACGATCAGCGACTTGTGCAGCCGGGGATCGTCCAGCATGCGGGTGTAGTTCTCCAGCCCCAGCCAGCGCGGCGGGGTGATCATCGTGTAGTCGGTGAAGGAGAGGTAGAGGGAGGCGAGGATCGGTCCGATGGTGAACAGGACCATCCCGATGAACCACGGGGTCAGGAAGGCGTAGGCCGCCCGGTCCCGCCGCACCGACGCCCGGGTCCGCGCGCGTGTGGCCGGTGCGGGTCCGGGCATGCCCGGCCCGGCGAGGGCCAGGGCCGTGCCGCCCGGCGGGACCGTGGCCGGCTCGGTCGCCGGCCGCGGGGGTGGTGTGGGTGAACGTGCGCCGCTGCGATTACTCATCCGGCACCCTTCGGAATCGCTCAGGAGTGGGGCCTCAACGTTTGCCCGTCGTGCCGCAGGGCCCTCACCCGGGGGCTGAGTAACCAGTTTCTAACAGAGGCGTCATGCCCTGTCAATGATCTCTATGAGCGCTGACCACCTGCGTAAACGCGGCACCGTCGGTCGCGGAAACAAGATCGAGAAACCGATTGCTGAGCCGTTCCGGTAACCGGTATCTTGATCCGGCGACGGTTGCCGCGTCGGCCCCCACCGGGGGTCAGGTCGACCCGGTCGGGAGCAGGATCCGCAGGTGGGAGCCGTTCGGTTCGGCCGCCGGCGGCCGGGCGGACCGGTCGGCGAGAACCGTCGCGGTCGATGCCGTACGGACGGCGTCCGCGGCGTGCATGGGAGAGTCGAGATGAGCGTGGGCGCTGACGGTCTTCGACGCGAGGAGGAGTCCGGGCCGGCGCACCTGAGACCGGCCCGCCGGGGTGGCCGGCGTCGGGACCGGGGCGGGGCCACCATCGGCCGGGTCGCGGACGCGGCCGGCGTCTCGCGCGCGACCGTCTCCCGGGTGATGAACGGCAGCCCCACCGTCGCCCCGGAGCTGGCCGCCCGGGTCCGGGCCGCCGCCGAGGCGCTGAACTACGAACCGAGCCTCGTCGCCCGCAGCCTCGCGCTGGGGCGTACCAGCACGGTCTCGCTGATCGTGCCGGACCTGTCCAATCCGATGTTCCAGGACGTGCTCAGGGGGCTGAGCCACGCCGCGGCGGCGCGCGGCTACCGGCTGCTGGTGGCCGAGTCCAACGAGAACGCCGGCGAGGAGTCGATCCTGGCGGTCGAGGCCCGCCGCCGCTCGGACGCGCTGGTCCTCGCGGCCCCGCGGCTGCCCGACGCGGAGCTGCGGGCGCTCGGCGAGCGGCTCGCCCCGCTCGTCCTGCTCAACCGGGAGATCCCCGGGGTGGCCCTGCCCTCGCTCTCCGTCGACTACGCGGCCGGCATCCGGGCGATCGTGACCCACCTGCGCGCGCTCGGACACCGGCACCTGGCCTACCTGGCCGGGCCCGAGGCGAGCACCTCCAACCGGGACCGCCTCGCGGCGCTGCACCTGGCCGCCGGGTCCGGCCCGCGCTTCGAGCTGACCGAGATGGCCTGCGGCGCCACCTTCGAGGACGGGCACGCCGTGGCCCGGGCGGTGGTCGCCACCGGCGCCAGCGCGGTCGTCGCCTACAACGACATGGTCGCCTTCGGCGTGCTGAGCGGCCTGCACGAACTCGGGATCGGCGTGCCGGACGAGATCTCCATCGCCGGCTTCGACGACATCCCGTTCGCCCGTTACACCACCCCGCCGTTGACCACGGCGTCGATTCCCCGCAACGAGCTGGGCCGGCAGGCCTGGGACCGGCTGTGGGCACTGATGAGCGGCGAGCCACCGGGGCACAACGTGCACTTCCAGCCGCGGCTCATCGTCCGGGACAGCACCGGTCCGGCCCCGACCGGGCGAGGCAAGGAGGCACGATGAACGGCCTGGACTGGCTCCGTACCGACGGCGACCGGCTGGTGGACGGCTCCGGCCGTACCGTCGTCCTCGCCGGCATCGGCCTGGGCGGCTGGATGAACATGGAGAACTTCATCACCGGCTACCCGGCCACCGAGTCGCTGCACCGCGCCCAGCTGCGCCGGGTGCTCGGCGACGAGGGCTATCACCGGTTCTTCGACCGGTTCCTGACAGACTTCTTCGACACCGCGGACGTCGAGTACCTCGCCTCGCTCGGCCTCAACTCGGTACGCGTCCCCTTCAACTACCGCCACTTCGAGGACGACGACCGGCCGTTCGAACTCAAGGAGGAGGGCTTCCGCCGGTTGGACCGGGTCGTCGAGATCTGCGCCCGGGCGGGGCTCTACACGATCCTCGACCTGCACGCGGTGCCGGGCGCCCAGAACCAGAACTGGCACAGCGACAACCCGACGCACTGGGCGATGTTCTGGCAGCACCGGCACTTCCAGGACCGGGTGGTGCACCTGTGGGAGGCGCTGGCGCAGCGGTACCGGGACAACCCGGCCGTCGCCGGCTACAACCCGGTCAACGAGCCGGGCGACCCGACCGGAGAGGTGATCGGCCCGTTCTACGACCGGCTGGAGGCGGCCATCCGGGCCGTCGACGACCGGCACATCCTCTTCCTCGACGGCAACCGCTACTCCACCGACTTCTCCGCCTTCACCGAGCCGTACCCGAACACCGTGTACACCGCCCACGACTACGCGTTGCCGGGGATCGCGGTCGGCAGCGAGTACCCCGGCGTCACCCGGGGCGAGTACTTCGACCGCGCGGTGGTCGAGCGAACCTTCCTGCGGCGTACCGAGTTCATGCGCCGCACCGGTACGCCGATCTGGATCGGCGAGTTCGGCCCGGTCTACACCGGCGAACCCGAGCGCGACCGGGCCCGGTACCGGCTGCTCCGCGACCAGCTCGACATCTACCGCGAGCACGGGGCGAGCTGGGCGCTGTGGACGTACAAGGACATCGGGCTCCAGGGGCTGGTGCACGCCGCCGCGGACAGCCCCTACCTGCGCCGGATCGCCCCGGCGCTGGAGAAGAAGATCCGGCTCGGCGCGGACTCGTGGGGCGGGACCGACACCCACGTACGCCACATCCTCGACCCCATCGACGAACTGTTCGACAAGGAGTTCCCGGGGTTCGACCCGTTCCCCTGGGGCCGTCGGGCCTGGATCAACCTGCTGGTCCGCAACATCCTGCTGGCCGAGCCGCTGGTCGAGGACTTCGGGCGCTGCTTCGCCGGGGTGACCCCGGCGGAGGCCGAGACGCTGGCCGGGTCCTTCGCCTTCGACCGGTGCGTGCGGCGGGAGGGGCTGGCCGACGCGCTGCGGGAACACCAGGCTCGAAGCAGCTGAGCGGGGAACGCCGCGCCGCGCCGCGAAACGCGCGCGCGGCACCCGGCGGTCCGGGCGCGCTCCAGCGCGGCGGGTGCGGTCCGCGGCGGTCCGGGCGCGGCCCGGCGGCGGGTCAGTAGACCAGCGCCTGGGCCCCCTCGGCCATCGCCTCCTCGACGAAGACCGCCGCGCCGGCGATCCGTACGCCCGGCAGCACGTCCGACTCGCCGATCTCCCGGCGCGCGGCGCACTGGGTGCAGACGGTGACCCGACCGCTGGTGAGGATGACGTGCAGCAGCTCCGCCAGCGGCGCCGAGTGCGGCAGCTCGAACTCCTGGGCCCGGCCCGGCAGCGCGAACCAGCTCGACTCGCCGGTGAGCCAGAGCGAGACGTCGACGCCGGAGGCGACCGCCGTCGCCGCCACCGTGAACGCCTGGGCGCAGCGCTCGGGAGCGTCCGCGCCCGCCGTGGCCTTGACGACCAGAGTGCGAGCCATACCGGTCAGCATAAGATCTCGTTGTCATGGTTACCGAGATTGGGTTCGTCAGCCTGCTGGTGGCGGGGTTCGGCGCGCTTGCCGGTGGCCTGGTCTACCTGGCCGTACGCATCGCGCGGGGACGCTGGTAGGAACACGCCGGATGCCGGTGCGGGCGCCGGGACCTGGTAGAACCGGTGGACGCGTCGCCGTGCCGAGCAGTCGGATCGCCGCCAACGGGAGCGCGCGGCGGGGCCGGCCACAGTCGCGAAACGAAAGGCAGTACACGAGTGAGCACGAGCAGCCAGTCGAGCGAGAACCCGCTGCAGCCGCCGTGGCTGAACGCTCCGCCGGTCGAGCCGTACCCGTTCGAGGAGACGTACGACCTGCGCACCGGCCCGAAGCTGCACCCCGCGCTGCGCGACCTGCTGCCGTACATCGGCGCGTGGCGGGGCCGGGGCCGGGGCGGCTATCCGACGATCGAGGACTTCGACTACGCGCAGGAAATCCGGATCACCCACGACGGGCGGCCGTTCCTCTACTACGAGTCGCGCGCCTGGCTGATCGACGAGGAGGGCAGGCCGATCCGGCCGGCCGGCCGCGAGGTCGGCTGGTGGCGGCCGGTGCTGGCCGGGGACCGGCCGACCGACGAGCTGGAGGCGCTGATGATGAGCCCGACCGGGGTGATGGAGCTGTACCTCGGCAAGGTCAGCGGTACCCGGGTCGAGCTGGTCACCGACGCGGTGATGCGTACCGCCACCGCCAAGGAGGTCACGGCCGGGCACCGGCTCTTCGGCATCGTCGAGGGCGCGCTGCTCTACGCCCAGGACATGGCCGCGGTCGGGCAGCCGCTCACGCCGCACCTCTCCGCCCGCCTGATCCGCGTCGGCGGCTGACCCGGGGGCGGTCACCGCTTTGGCCGGGACCCGCCATACCCGGCTCAGCCCGTCAGGTCTGAGATCTTCGCCGGGCACGGCGGGCCCCAGCCGCCACAACTCCGGGCCGGTCACCGGCTCGGGAAGCCGAGCAGGTCGAGCAGGGCGTCGGTGTGCGGCGACGCGGGGCGGTGCACCCCGTCCAGGGACCGGACCTCGGCCAGTCCCCGTACCGACGAGGTGAACCAGACCCCGCCGGAGGCGCCGGCCAACTCGGCCGGGGTGACCAGCCGCTCGGCGGCGGTGAGGCCCAGCGCGTCGGCGTGGTCGAGCAGCCAGCGGGCGGTCACGCCGGGCAGGATGCCGGTGCGCTCCGCCGGTACGGTCGCCAGCGTCGAGCCGTCCAGCCAGACCACGCTCGCCGAGGGCCCCTCCAGGGCGTACCCCTCGGTCGAGGTCCAGAGCACGTCGTCCACCCCGTGCCTCGCCGCCCAGCGCCGGGCGGCGAGGCTCACCCCGTACGAGGTGGACTTGACCCCGGCGAGCAGCCACGACGCACCGGCCCGCGCGGCGGCCGAGACGCCGAGCGGCAGCGTGGCGACCGAGATGCCGGCGCGGCGGGCGCGCCGCAACCCGGGCGTCACCTCCGACAGGGTGGCGAAGACGGTGGTCGGGCCGCCGCCCTCCGGGCCCCGGGTGCAGACCAGCCGCAACGCCCCCTCGGTCTCGGCCGGCCAGCCCGCGCAGGCGCTCTCGACCAGCTCGGTCAGCTCCGTCACGGCCGGTAGCGGCAGCTCGACGGTGGCGGCGGAGCGGGCCAGCCGCGCCAGGTGCTCGTCGAGCAGCCAGGGCCGGCCGTCGCGGACGTGCATGGTCTCGAAGAGCCCGTCCCCGTGCAGCACGCCGGTGTCGTCGGCGCGCAGTACCGGTGTACCGGGCGGGACCGGGCCGCGACCCGCCACGGCGACGATCTTTCGTCCCGACATGGCTCCAGAGCGTAACCGGCGGGGGCCGGGGCGACCCGGGCGCACTATTATCGGGCGGTGTCGGATTCATCCCTGGCCGAACTGCTCCGCTCGCGCGGGCTGCGGCTCACCGCGCAGCGGCAGCTGATCCTGCAGGCCGTGCTCGACCTGGAGCACGCCACGCCGGAGCAGGTGCACAGCGCGGTGCGCGAGGTCGCGGCCGGAGTGAACATCACCACTATCTACCGCACCCTGGAATTGCTGGAGCGGCTCGGCCTGGTTACCCATACGCACCTGTCGCACGGTTCTCCCACGTACCACGCGGCGGGTGAGCACCAGCACGTGCACCTGGTTTGCCGCAACTGCGGAACGGTCGACGAGATGGATCCGCAGCTGCTCCAGCCGCTGGCCGACCGGCTCGCCGACGAGCGCGGGTTCCTGGTGGACATCGGGCACGTGGCCCTTTTCGGCGTCTGCCGCGACTGCGGCGAGTGTGGGGAGCAAGCATGATCGACATCCCGGGCGCGGTGGCCGTGACGGACCTGGACGAGGAGTCGCCGGACCGGCCGGCCCCGGAGCACGCCGCCGCCGGGGTGCGCGGCGTGGCGGCGCACTACGGCGACCCGATGCGCGAGCAGCGGCTGCTCGCTACCGAGGTCGGGCTGGTGGACCGCTCCCACCGCGGGGTGATCGCCGTGCCGGGCGAGGAACGGATCGGCTGGCTGCACACGCTGACCAGCCAGTACCTTGCCGACCTGCGCGCCGGGCAGGGGACCGAGCTGCTGGTCCTCTCCCCGCACGGGCACGTCGAGCAGCACGCCATGGTCGCCGAGGACGGCGGGACCACCTGGCTCGACACCGAGCCGGCGAGCACCGCCGACCTGCTCACCTACCTGGAGAAGATGCGCTTCTTCAGCCGGGTCGACCCGCGCGACGTCACCGCCGACTGGGCGCTCCTCTCGCTGGTCGGGCCGCGCGCGACCGAGGCGGCCGGCGCGCTCGGCGTCGCGGGGCTGGCCGAGCCGGAGACGGTGCCGGTGCCGGGTCCCAAGTTCGCCGCCGGGTCCGTCCCACCGCACTCCACCAGCCGGTACGACGTGCGCCCGCTGGCCGGGGGCGGCTGGGCGCGACGGGCGCCGCTCGGCGTGGACCTGCTGGTGCCCCGGCCGGAGCTGGACCGGGTGGTCGGCGAGCTGACCGCGGCGGACGTACGGCCGGCCGGGCTCTGGGCGTACGAGGCGGTCCGGGTGGCCGCCCGGCGGGCCCGGGTCGGCTTCGAGACCGACCACCGCACCATCCCGGCCGAGGTGGACCTGATCGCCCCGGCCGTGCACCTGGACAAGGGCTGCTACCGCGGCCAGGAGACGGTGGCCCGGGTGCACAACCTGGGTAAGCCGCCGCGCCGGCTCGTGCTGCTGCATCTGGACGGCGTCACCAGCGACGAGCTGCCGGCGGTCGGCGAGCCGGTGACCCTGGACGGCCGGGCGGTGGGCTTCGTCGGTACCGCCGTGCGCCACTTCGAGCTGGGCCAGGTCGCGCTGGCCGTGGTCAAGCGCTCGGTCCCCGACGACGCGCGGCTGCTGGTCGGCGGCGCCGCGGCGGCCATCGACCCGGCCTGACCCCCGCTGACCGCGGGCCGGTCCTGATTCGTCGTTCAGGCCGTGCGGTACCGGTGACGGCGCACGGTCTACCATCGCCGGCATGGCGACAGGGACGTTGATCACGGTTGCCCCGACCGGGGCGGAGTCGACGAAGGCCGAGGTACCGGCGCTGCCGGTCACCCTAAACGAGCTGGTGACGACCGCGAAGGAGTGCGAGGCGCTCGGCGCCGCCGTGATCCACGTACACATCCGGGACGACCAGGCCCGTCCCACCCTCGACCTGGGCCGGCTGCGCGACACCGTGGCGGCGCTGCGCGAGAACACCGACCTGGTGGTGCAGCTCTCCACCGGTGGCGCGGTGACCGACCCGGAGGCGGACCGGCTCGCGGTGCTGGAGGCGGCCCCGGAGATGGCCTCCTGCACGATGGGCACGGTCAACTTCGGCGACGACGTCTTCCTCAACCGCTGGGAGTTCATCGTCGACCTGCACGGCCGGATGCAGGAGCGCGGGATCGTCCCCGAGTACGAGATCTTCGACCTCGGTCACCTGACCGCGCTGCAACGGCTGCTCGACCGGTACGGCCTGCCGGCCGGCGGGCACGTGCACGTCGACTTCGTGATGGGCGTACCCGGGGGCATGCCCGGTACCACCCCGGCGCTGGTCGCCTGCGCGCAGGCGCTGCGGGACCTGCCCGAGGGGACGACCTTCTCGGCGACCGGCATCGGGCGCAGCACGATCCCGGTGCTGCTCGCGTCGCTCTCCGCCGGCGGGCACCTGCGGGTCGGCATGGAGGACACCGTCACGTACGCGAAGGGACGCCCGGTCGACTCGAACATGCAGCTGGTGGCACGCGCGGTCGGCTTCGCCCAACTCGCCCAGCGGACCCCGCTGCGCCCAGACGAGGCCCGGAAGCTGCTCGGCATCCCGCCCCGCGCCGCCGCGTAACCGCCGCCCGGACCGGGCCGGCCCGCGCCCCGGCCGCCCGGTCGCCGTGGCCGGCAGCTTGACCGCCCCGACGATCTCCCCGCCCCGCTCGGCCACCGGCGCGTACGTCGTCCCCTCCGGCTCGGCCGCGCGCAGCCGGTCGACCAGCCGGTACCGGTCGTCGAAGCGGCTCGCCGCCATCAGCAGCGCGACGGCGGCCCCCACGTCGCCCCGCGTCAGCTCCCGGATGGTTACGTGCGGTGACGCTCTCTGCTCGCCCATCTCGTCCCCCCAGGGGCCCGATCGGCCCTGGTCCAGGGTCAGAGAGCGCCATGCCGGCTCCAATGTGATCTACGACTCGATCACGCAGGGTTCTCGCCGGAACGATCACCGCCGGGCGGAGGGTCGCCCCGGGGAGCCGGGACCGGGCCGGTACGGTCCACGCCATGAACGACAACTACCGGGGCGGGGTACCGCTGGCCGAGGTCGTCCGGTCCGGCTTCGTGGAGAGCCTCCACCGCGGCTCGGTGGTGCTGCTCGACGGGGCCGGGGCGGTGCTGGAGGCGAGCGGCGACGTCGAATCGGCGATCTTCCCCCGCTCGTCGAACAAGCCGCTCCAGGCGATCGGGATGCTCCGGGCCGGCCTGCGCCTGCGGGACGCGGCGGACCTCGCGCTGGTCTGCGCCAGCCACCACGGCGAGGGATTCCACCTGGAGCGGGTACGCGCCCTGCTGCGCAGCGCCGGACTGGACGAGTCGGCGCTGCACTGCCCGCCGGACATGCCGCTCTCCGAGGACGCGCGGGCGGCCGTGTACCGGGCCGGCGGCGGGCCCGCGCGGGTCCAGATGAACTGCTCGGGCAAGCACACGGGCATGCTGCTGACCTGCCTCGCCGCCGGCTGGCCGGTGCAGGGGTACTGGCGGCCGGAACACCCGCTCCAGGAGCAGTTGCGCGGTGCGGTCGAGGAGTGCGCCGGCGAGCGGGTGACGGCCGTCGGGGTCGACGGCTGCGGCGCGCCGGTGCTGGCGATCTCGCTGACCGCGCTCGCGCGGTCGTTCCTGCGGCTGGTCTCGGCCGCGCCCGGCTCGGCCGAGCGTACGGTCGCCGACGCCATGCGCGAGCACCCGACGATCGTGGCCGGCACCGGCCCGGACGCGTACGACAGTCACCTGATGGCCGGCGTGCCGGGGCTGCTGCTGAAGAGCGGCGCGGAGGGCGTGCTGGCGGCCGCCCTGCCGGGGGTGGGGGCGGTGGCCCTCAAGATCGACGACGGTGGGGCGCGCGGGCGGGTTCCGGTGCTGGTCTCGGCGCTGCGGCGGCTCGGGGTGGACGCGCCGGTCCTCGACGAGTTCGCCTCATTGCCGGTGTCCGGTGGCGGCGCGCCGGTGGGCGCGGTCCGCTCGCTGCCACTGTTCGGGGCGGGGCCGGCCTGAGCCACCTGAGCCCGTCGACCTGACCGGGCGGGCCCCGGCCGTGCCGCCTGGCTCCGGCCGCGCCGACGGGCCTGCCCGCGCCCGTCGGCCTGGTGCCGGCGCCGGCGCGCCGGGCCCCGCCCGGTGTCAGGCCCCGCCCGGTGTCAGGCCCCGCCCGGTGTCAGGCCCCGCCCCGTGTCGGGCTCCGTCAGTTCGCGCTGGCGAGGAAGGTCAGTAGGGCGTCGTTGACGCTGGCGGGCCGTTCCAGCGGGAGCAGGTGCCCCGCGTCCGGTACGTCCGGCAGCCGGGTCGCCACCGGCACCTCGGCCGCGATCTGGTCGGCCAGCCGGGAGATGTCCGGCACGTCGGCCGCGCCGGCTCCGACCAGCACCGGTACCCGGATCTCGCCGAGTCGTCCGATGGCCGGCGGGTCGAGCCGCAGCATGGCGAAGTTGTCGGCGGTGGCCTCGGCCGCCAGCGTACGGCGGTCCATCTCCCGGGCGAAGTCGAGCAGCGCCGGGTCCACGTCGGTCGGTTGCCGGTCCGGCCCGACCACCCAGAACCGCACGTCCGCGGCGGCGGTGGCGTCCAGGTCCCCGGCGTCGACGTCGCCGATCACCTTCTCCCAGAGGTCGTTGGTCTCGTCGGACCACTCGTGGCCGGAGACGGTCGTCCCGAGCAGCACCAGCGCGCTGACCCGGTGCGGGTGCGCGAGCGCGACGTCGATGGCGACGGCGCCGCCGACCGAGCAGCCGACCAGCGCGGCCCGCTCGATTCCCAGGGCGTCGAGGAGGCCGGCGACGTCGTCGTGCTGGGCGAAGGTACCGGTCGGCAGATCGGAGTCGCCGTACCCGCGCAGGTCGAGGGTCACCACCCGATGGTGGGCGGCGAGCGGGCCGATCTGTTCCCGCCACATCCGGCGGTCGGCGATGCCCGCGTGCACCAGGACGACCGGGCTTCCCGCGCCGGTGTCGTCGTACGCCAGCGCGGCGCCGTTCACATTGATCATTGGCACCACAGGAAGTTACGCAGTGGCGGCGGAGAGCGCAACATGAACGTCGATTCGGGTTCTGCTAGCTGTCGCTAGCGTTTGCTTGCAAGAGTTAGCACCGCGAGCTACCGTCGACGTATGGCCAATCCGAAGGACCTCCCCCGCGACATCGGTGGGTTCATCCGGGACCTTCGTCGCAACGCGCGGATCTCGCTGCGGCAGCTCGCCGAGCAGGCCGGGGTCAGCAACCCCTACCTCAGCCAGATCGAGCGCGGGTTGCGCAAGCCGAGCGCGGAGGTCCTGCAACAGATCGCCAGCGCGCTGCGGGTCTCGACCCCGGCCATGTACCTGCGGGCGGGCCTGCTGGACGACCGGGAGGGCCAGGGCGTGATCGCCGCCATCACGGCCGATCCGGACCTCACGATGGCGCAGAAGCAGTCGCTCATCCAGATCTACGAGACGTTCCGCCGGGAGAACGCCCGCCACCAGGCCGAGACCGGGTCGGGTCCGGCCGGGACGGAAGATGCCGAAAATTCCCCTGTTGCGGGCATACGTCCCCCGTCGGCGGGGAAAACAGCAGGTCCGGACCTTGCGGAGGCGGTACTCGACTCCGTGGCCGTGACCGAGGCGGGCGCCGCCGGCCCGCCCACCGCCGCGCATCCCGCCACCGAGCCGGCGGCGAGCGAGCCCGAGGTCGCGCCCGAACCCGAGGCGGCGGCCGAGCCCGGGGCTGCGGCGACCGAGCCTGAGGTAGCGGCCGCGACCGAGCCCGTGAAGAAGCCGAAGCCCGTGAAGAAGATCGCCAAGAGGACGATCAGGAAGACCGCCCCGGCGGTCGAGGAGGAGAAGTGATGTCCCAGCCCAGGACGACCCGCATCCCCGCACCGCTCTACGCCGCGGCGGGCGCCGGCGAGCTGGCGTACGAGCAGCTGCGCAAGCTGCCCGCCGTGGTCAACGAGCTGAGCGGCAAGGCCGCGACCGGCGCCGCCGAGCTGCGCGACCGCGCCGCCACCGGAGCCTTCGAGCTGCGCCGGCTGCCGGAGGTCGTCAACGAGATCGGCGGCAAGGCCGCCATGACCACCGCCGAGCTGCGCGAGCGGGCCGCCGCCACGCTGCGCACCGCCAACAGCACCGCCGCCTCGCTGCGTGACCGGGCCGGCGGTGGCGAGTTCGACGTCGACCGGCTCCGCCAGGCCGCGTTCCGCAACGCCGCCATGGTTGTCGCCAGCGCGCAGGTGGCCCAGGAGCGCGCGATGGCCGCGTACGGCGCGCTCGTCGCCCGCGGCGAGCGGGTCGTCGGCACCGGCGTCGTGCAGGCGGCCGAGACCGTCAACGCCGACATGGAGGCGACCGAGGCTCCGGGCGCCGAGGCGGCGGCCGGGACGACCGGCGTGGCGACCGCGTCCGCCCCGGAGCCGCCCACCACCGCCGAGGGCGTGAGGCGGCCGGCCCGCGCCGGCCGGTCGACCCGGGCCACGGCGGCCCGCCGGTCGGCCGCGAAGTCGACGGGCCCGGCCACCCGCACGGACCAGGCCGAGTAACGCACGTCTGTGGACGGCTCGCCGCCGGCGGGCCGGACCATCGCCGGCGACCCCGGGTGCGGCAAGTGGTACGCACCCGGGGTCGCCGGCATAAGCTTCAAGGCATGGCCTCCGCCGCACCGATCTTCTACCAGAACGTCCGATTCGTTATTGACCTGGTGCTGCTCGTCTTCGCCCTCGTGGTGCAGGCGGTCGCGCTGGTGCACTGCATCACCCAGCGCTCCGACGCGTTCCCCGCGATCGGGACCCTCCCCAAGGGTGCCTGGATCGCCATCCTCGGCGTCTGTCTCCTGCTGACACTGATCTCGTACGGAACCATCACGATCTTCGCGCTGATCGGTATCGCGGCGGCCCTGGTCTACCTGCTGGACGTCCGCATCGGACTGCGCGACCTCACCGACGGCAAAGGCTTCTGGTGAGGGATTTCCGCTGGCCACCGCCGCCCGACGGCGGTCCACGGACGTACGGACCCGGGCCGAGCGCCCCCCGCAACGGTCGCCCGGCGCTGCCGGAGCCCGAGACCGAGCTGGTCGCCACCCCACACGGGGTACGCCTGGAGCGGCTCGTCACCGGTGTCGGCGAGCCGGTCACGGTCTTCGCCCACGGGCTCGCCAACGGCATCGCCACCACCCGGCCGCTGGGCAGCGCCGTGCGGGGGCGACGCATCTTCTTCCAGTTCCGGGGGCACGGGCGGTCGGAGGCGCCACCCGGCCCGTGGACGTACGCCGACCTCGCCCGCGACCTGCGCGCCATCGCGGACCTGGGCGGGGCGAGCCGGGCCCTCGGCGTGAGCCTCGGGGCGGGCGCGCTCACCCGCGTCGTCGCGGAGAGCCCCCAACGGTTCGAGCGGCTCGTCTTCTTCCTGCCGGCGGTGCTCGACCAGCCGCGCCCGCCGGCCGCCCGTACCCGACTGGAGAACCTGCTCGCGGCGCTCGCCAGCGGTGAGGCGTCCGCCGTCGCCGAGGAGGTCTCGGTGGAGCTGCCGCCGGCGGTGCGCAACACGCCGGCCGGCTGGGCGTACCTGCGCCAGCGCCTCGACCACCTGATGCGCGACGGCCTCGCGCCGGCGCTGGCCACCCTGGCCGAGCAGGTGGCGATCCGGGACCGGGCCGCCCTGGCCGGCGTCACCGCCCGGACCCTGGTGATCGGCTGCGTCGGCGACGACCTGCATCCGGTCGAGGCGGCCGAGCAGCTCGCGGCCGCGATACCCGGGGCGGTCCTGCACGTGTACGACCGGCCCGGCGTCCTCTGGACCGAACGCGCCGACCTGCGCGCCCGCATCTCGGACTTCCTGAACGGGTAGCCGTCGCCGGGCCGGTCGGGCTCCGGCCGCCGGCGGTTCCGGCCCGGCCGGGCTAGACGGGTAACCTGGGCGGCTATGGGCGTCACCCACCACGGCCGGACGCACCGGCTCGACCTCGCCGATCCGACGCTGCGCGAGTGGGAGTGCACGGTGCTGCACTCCGATCCGGAGCAGGGGATCGTGCTGGACCGCTCGGCGTTCTACCCGGGCGGCGGGGGCCAGCCGCCGGACCACGGGGTACTGCTCTGGCAGGGCGTGCAGACCCGGATCGTCGGCACCCGCAAGGGCGACGACCTGTACCTGATCCCGGCCGAGGGCGATCCGCTGCCGCCGGCCGGTACCGCCGTCACGGGCGCGGTCGAGGACGCCCGGCGGAGCCTGCTGATGCGTACCCACTCCGGGCTGCACGTGCTCTGCGGCGTGGTGTTCCGGGACTTCGGCGCGCTGGTGACCGGCGGGAACATGGAGCCGGGCGAGGCCCGGATGGACTTCAACCTGCCCGAGGTGCCCGCCGACTTCAAGGCGCGGCTGGAGGAGCAGGTCAACGCCGAGGTGGCGGTCGACCGGGCGGTGGCGGTGCGGGTGCTGCCCCGGGACGAGGCGCTGGCGCTGCCCGACATCATCCGTACCCAGTCGAACCTGATCCCCGCCGACGAGCAGGAGATTCGCATCGTCGACATCGTCGGGCTGGACGTGCAGGCCGACGGCGGTACGCACGTCGCCTCCACCGCCCAGATCGGCAAGGTGCGGGTGGTCAAGGTGGAGAGCAAGGGCCGGGCCAACCGCCGGGTCCGGGTACGCCTCGCCGACTGAGACGCCCGGGGGTGGCCGGTGCGATAGTCAGGACGGTCGTCCTGAGGTCGCCGCCTGCCAGACCCAGTCCTGACGGTCGTACAACGGGGTGAGTCCCAGGCGGATCATGTTGTTCAGGGACGGGGTCGAGTCACCCGGTTCGGGTCGGGCGGTTTCGGCGACCAGCCAGCGGCATCCGACCGCCGCCGCAGCCGCTGCCCTCGCCGCGATCAGCGCCGACTGCGCGCCCCGTCCACGGTGGCTCTCTTCGGTAGCGTCGGAGTTCAGCGCGGCGGCCTCGCCGTGGATGAAGAGGCTCGCCGCCGCCACCATCTCGTCGCCGTCCCAGGCGGCGTACCCGCGGTAGGCGGGCTGTCCCACCGAGGCGGCGGTCGCCATGGTGAAAGGCTCCGGCATTCCGAACACGTCGGTGATCAGGGACGCCCACTGCCCGGCCTGCGCCGGCGTGACCGGCGCGATCCGCAGATCCGTCGTACGCGACTGGATGGCGTCGACCGCACCGGCGAGCTTCACGGTCCAGCCCCCGCCGGTGAGCCCGTGTACGGCACAGATCTCGTCCCAGTCCGACGGCAGGGCATCCGGGGCGATCTGGATGCGCAGCGCGGTGCTGCCGTGCTCGCGGTGCCAATCGATGACGTCGGCGATCAGCTTCTCGGTGACCGGCTCGGTGAGACCGAGCCCGAGCGTCTTGTGCAGGTTGCCCTCGCGGTAGGCGAGGGACGCGCCCCCGCCGACGCGACGCACGGCGAAGCCGTACCTCTCGCGGACGACGGCGGGTAGCAGCGCGACAATCGCCACGTTGAGCTCGACCTCGACGCACTCGACGAGCGCTGTTGTGATCTTCTCTGTGGGCTCGGCGGTCGCCGCCGTGTGCCGGCCGTGGGCTTCGGCTTCGGTGAGCTCGGCGGGTCGGGTGAGGTGGCTTGACGACACGGGGCATCCCTATAAATATTGACTAAATTGCGCGGAATAGGGGCGCGCGCCGCAATAAAAGCGGTTGGTCGTTGTCATGTATAGGGCTGGCGGGGAATTGTGAGCCGAATCGCCGGACAATCCGGGTGGGTCGGCCGCAACACCAACCCACCCGCCGGTCCGGGCCATGGCCGGAACCGCCCCGGCGGTGCCCGGCCGGTTGTTCTGGCCCGTCGGAATTCATGCCGCTCCCTCGGAACGACAGTCGTGGCACCAGCGGAGGGGGCCGGCGGTTCGGTCGTAGGGCTTTCGCGGGCCCGCACTAGAGATGCGCGGTGCGGACGTCGCGTAGCCAGCGCTCGACCGTCGGCTCGTCCGGCCGCTCCGGCAGCGGGCTGCGGATCGTGGCGAAGTCCCGCTCCGCCTCGGCGAGCAGGGCCCGGGCCCGGTCGAGCTGCCCGGCGGCGACCTGCTCGCCGAACTCCACGTACCAGCGTGGATCGTCGAGCCGGATCGGCAGCCGGCCGGTCGCGTAGAGCCGCCGGCCCTGGTGCAGCAGGCGGGCCAGGTGGCGGGCGTGCTTCGCCGTACGCCGGCCCGTCTCGCCCGCGCCGGCGTGCCGGTTCTCGATCTTGCGGAACTGCTGCGCGGCGTACCCGAGGTAGGCGTCACGTACCCGCCCGGCGGTGAGGAACGCCGCGCGGATCCCGATCAGCCGATCCCCGAGCCCGGTCCGTACCTCGTAGAGGTCGTCGGGGAGCCAGATCAGCTCGGTCGCCGTCGGGTTGCCGCTCAGCGCCAGCCGGCAGTACTTGCGCGCCTCGTGCCAGGTCTGGTCCGGGTCCGTGCTGACGATCGACTCGCGGGGCGGGTGCAGCCCGTGCAGGTCGACCGTGGGCGCGGCGAAGAGACCGAGCCGGTCCACGTCCGAGCCCGGCCCGGCCAGCCCGTACGCGGTCGAACCGACGACGCCGGCGAGCAGGGGATGCATCCAACGATGATCCACTGGCGGTGCCGGCGCGGAGAAGCGGTTTTCCGGCCGGTCGGAAAACCGGACGCCGGTTGTCAGGATTCGTTGCCAGGCTCCGGAGCCATGAGTGGAACGCTGAAGGGAAAGGTCGCCCTGGTCGCCGGGGCGACCCGGGGCGCGGGCCGGCAGATCGCGGTGCAGCTCGGCGCGGCCGGGGCCACCGTCTACGCCACCGGCCGGAGCACCCGGGCCCAGCGCTCGGAGATGGACCGGCCCGAGACGATCGAGGAGACGGCGGAGCTGGTCGACGCGGCCGGCGGTACCGGCATCGGGGTGCGGGTCGACCACCTGGTACCCGACGAGGTGCGGGCGCTGGTCGAGCGGATCGACCGGGAGCAGGGGCGGCTGGACATCCTGGTCAACGACATCTGGGGCGCCGACCAACTGGTCACCTGGGACAAGCCGGTCTGGGAGCAGCCGCTGGAGGCGGGGCTGCGTACGCTGCGGCTCGCGGTCGAGACGCACGTCGTGACCAGCCACTTCGCGCTGCCCCTGCTGATCCGGCGGCCGGGTGGGCTGGTGGTCGAGATCGGCGACGGCACGAAGGAGTACAACGAGGCGAACTACCGGCTCTCCGTCTTCTACGACCTCGCGAAGATGTCGGTCAACCGGCTCGCCTTCATTCAGGCGCACGAGCTGCGCCCGTACGGGGCCACCGCGGTCGCGCTCACGCCCGGCTGGCTGCGCTCGGAGAGCATGCTGGAGCACTTCGGCGTCACCGAGGAGAACTGGCGGGACGCGACCGAGCGGGAGCCGCACTTCGTCATCTCGGAGAGCCCGGCGTTCGTCGGGCGGGCGGTCGCGGCGCTCGCCGCCGACCCGGAGCGGGACCGCTGGTCCGGGCAGGTCCTCTCCAGCGCGCAACTCGCCCAGGTGTACGGCTTCACCGATCTCGACGGCAGCCGGCCCGACGCGTGGCGCTACATCGCCGAGGTGGAGAGCCAGGGCAAGCCGGCCGACGCGACCGGGTACCGCTGACCGGAGCCGCCCGCTACTGCCGCGCCGCCGGCTACTGCCGCGCCGCCGGCTACTCCCGCGCCGCCGGCTACTTCGGCGGCGGCGGGTAGCGGCCGGCCATCCGGTGCGCGGCGTCGGCGAGCCGGGCGCGCAGTTGCGGCGGGTCCAGCGCCTCGGCCTCGGGACCGAGGCCGAGCAGTTGGGTGTACGCGACGTCGACGGACTCGACGGGCAGCCGGGTGACCACCCATCCCTGCCCGTCGGGCTCGCCCGCCGCCGCCAGGGCCTCCTCGACGGCGGGCGGCTCGAAGGCGTACCGCAGGGCCCGCAGCCCGGCCGGGCTCAGCCGTACGGTGATCCACTCGGCCAGCATCGACCGGAGGAAGCGCGCCGAATTGGCCGCCCAGAAGGCCGGCAGGTCGAACGTCCCGTCCCGGGCGAAGCTCTCCTCGCCCAGGGTCAGGCCGGTGATCCGGTCGACCCGGTAGGTGCGGTGCCCGTCCCCGACCCGGGCGACCAGGTACCAGGTGCCCGCCTTGAGCACCAGTCCGTACGGCTCGACGGCCCGGGTCACCTCCCCGTCGCGGCGGCGGTACCGCAGCTCGACCCCGCGGTCCTGCCACACCGCCCGGGCCAACTCGGTCAGCCACGGCGGCGGGTCCGACTCCCGGAACCAGCCCGGTACGTCCAGGTGGAAGCGCTGCCCGGCGCGGGCCGACGCGTCCCGCAGCCCGGGCGGCAGCGCCGCGAGCACCTTCAACCGGGCCGCCGCCACGGCGCCGGCCAGCCCCATCTCGCTGGCCGGTCCGGGCAGCCCGGAGAGGAAGAGCGCGTCGGCCTCGTCCCGGCTCAGCCCGGTCAGCCGGGTCCGGTAGCCGCCGAGCAGCCGGTAGCCGCCGGCGCGGCCACGGTCGGCGTACACCGGTACGCCGGCGGCCGAGAGGGCGAGGATGTCGCGGTAGACGGTCCGCTCGGAGACCTCCAGCTCCGCGGCGAGCTGGGCGGCGGTCATGGTCTCCCGCGCCTGGAGCAGCAGGACGAGTGAGATCAGTCGGGCCGCCCGCATCCCACCATCCTGCCGGGCGCGGCCCTCGCCCCGGCGACCTGGTCGGGCAGGGTTGGGGGCGCGGCCGGCGGATCCAGATTTTCTTCCGCGGTGCTGTGACAGGGACCGGGGGTCCGGACAGGTAGGGGTGTGGACGAGGGAAAGGCACTGATGGGCGCGGGCGGGCGGAACACCGGCTCGGCCGAGCGGGAACGGCGCTTCCGGGATCTGCACGAGCGGACGTACGCGGACCTGCTCCGCTTCGTCGAGCGGCGGATCAGCCCGAGCGAGGCCGAGGACGTGGTCGCCACCGTCTTCCTCACCGCCTGGCGGCGGCTGGACGACGTACCGGAGGACGCGCGGCCGTGGCTGTTCGCCGTGGCCCGCAGGACGATGGTCAACCAGGTCCGGGGGGTGTGGCGTCGCCGAGCCCTGGACGTGCGCGTCGCCGCGCAGGGGGAGCCGGTCGAGGCCGACGGCTCGGCGGGGACGGCGGTACGCCTCGACCTCGTCCGGGCCTGGCGGACGCTCCGCCCGGCCGACCGGGAGGTGCTGGCGCTGGCCGCCTTCGACGACCTCACCTCCGAGCAGGCGGCGCGGGTGCTCGGTTGCCGCCCGACGGCGTACACCACGCGATTGAGCCGCGCCCGCAAGCGGCTACAGGCCGCGCTGGAGCCCACCCGGGCGACCGTGGAAGAGAAGATCAAGGAGCAGGCATGGAGCTGAACGAGAACGCGGGGCGGGGCGGCGACCTGGCCGACCTCGCCGTGCTCGACCCGGCCGCCGGCCGTGAGCCCAGCCCGGAGGAGTGGATCCGGGCCCGCGCGGCCGTCGATCGGATGATCGCCCCCGGCGAGCCGGCCGACGCGCGCGCCCGGCCGCGGCCGCTGGGGCGGCGCTTCGCCCTGGTCGGCGCGGTCGCGGCGGTGGCCGCCGCGGGCGTCGTGGTGGTCCCGGCGCTGCTGCCCAGCACCGCGGAGAAGGCGTCCGCCGCGTGGACGCCCGAGCCGTCCGAGCTGACCGGCAGCCAGGTGCTGCCGCTCGCCCGGGAGTGCGCCGAGGCGTGGGAGGCCGGCGCCCCCGGCGCCGACGACGTGATCGTGGCCGAGCGGCGCGGCGTCGCCAGCCTGCTGATCATGCAGCGGGGCGCGGGCAGCGCCGAGTGCCTGAGCCTGGACTCCCACGAGGTGACCGCGTGGATGGGGCTGACGGAGGGGCCGGGTGCCACCCCGCCCGACGGCACGGTGACGATCGAGACGATGAGCTCGGTGGGCGAGGGCAGGTCGCAGTACTCGAACGTGGTCGGCCGGGTCGGGGCGTCGGTCGTCGGGATCGACCTGGTCATGCCCGACGGCGAGGTCATCCGCCCCAGCGTGCGCGCCGGCTGGTGGGCGGCGTGGTGGCCGGGGCCCGAGGGCGGCGAGGTGAACACCTTCCGGGTGGTCGTGCACACCGCGGCCGGCGACTCGGCCTTCGTACCGGGCCAGCTCTTCGCCGCCCGCTAGGCTCACCGCCCCGGTGACCGGGACCGGCGGGCTCCCCGCCGGTCCCGGTCCGCGCCCGCGGGTGCGGCCGGTCGTCTCCGACGGCGAGCCGCGCCCGCTAGCGGTTGCCGGGGGTGAGCAGCCCGCGCTCGAACGCCGTCGCCACGGCCGCGGCCCGGTCGTTCACGCCGAGCTTGGCGTAGACGTGCAGCAGGTGCGTCTTGACGGTCGCCTCGCTGATGAAGAGGTGGGCGGCGGCCTCCCGGTTGGTCGAGCCGCGGGCTATCAGGCCCAGTACCTCCAGCTCCCGCTGGCTGAGCGGCTCGCGCGCCGGGCTGCGCAGCCGTCCCACCAGCCGGCTCGCCACCGACGGGGAGAGCACGGACTCGCCGCGCGCCGCGGCCCGTACCGCCCGGAACAGCTCCTCGCGCGGGGCGTCCTTGAGCAGGTACCCGGTCGCCCCGGCCTGGATCGCCGGCAGCACGTCGCTGTCCGTGTCGTACGTGGTCAGGACCAGGACGCGCGCGGCGGATCCGCGCCGGGCCAGTTCGCCGATGGCCGTGACGCCGTCCATGCCCGGCATGCGCAGGTCCATCAGTACGACGTCCGGTTGCCGCGCCTCGACCAGGGTCAGCGCCTCCGCGCCCCCGGCCGCCTCGCCGAGCACCTCGAAGTCCGGATCGCCGGCGAACATGCCGCGCAGCCCGTCCCGGACCACCGGGTGGTCGTCGACGATGATCAGGCGGATCGGCTGGGCCATGCTCCCTCTCCTCCGGTCACGTACCGGTCGCGATGGCGGGCACGGTGGCCGAGATGGCCGTACCCGCGCCCGGCTCGGACTCGATCTCCAGGCGGCCGGCGACCCGCTGCACCCGCTGCCGCATCGCCGCCAACCCGAAGCCGCCCCTGCGCACGTCCTCGGCGCCGCCGGGCGGAGCGGGCGGGGCCCCGGCGGTCGGCGCCGGAGCGCTCCCGGCGGTCCGCTCCGGGGCGACCGGCGGAAGCGGGGCGGCCGGATCGAAGCCGACGCCGTCGTCGCGTACGTCGAGCGTCACCAGGTCCTCCATGTAGGAGAGGGTGAGCCCGACCCGGCCGGCGTTGGCGTGCTTGGCCACGTTCGCGAGCGCCTCCTGGGCGGTACGCAGCAGGGTCACCTCGATCTCCGGGTGCATCCGCCGGACCTCGCCCGTGCAGGTCAGCTCCGCCGCCACGCCGTTGATCCCCGACCAGCGATCGAGCAGGTCGGCCAGCGCCTCCGGCAACCGGGCCAGCTCCAGCGGCTCGGGTTGCCCGGCCCGTACCGAGCGCCGCGCCTCGGAGAGGCTCTCCCGGGCCAGCAGTACCGCGTTGTCGATGTGCCGCTGCCAGTCGGTGTCCCGGTGCCGCGCCTGCCCGGCCGCCTCCAACTGGGTGATGATGCCGGTCAGCCCCTGGGCCAGCGTGTCGTGGATCTCCCTGGCCATCCGCTGCCGCTCGTCCAGGATGCCCGCCTCCCGGGCCTGGGCGAGCAGTTGGGCGTGCAGCCCGGCGTTCTCCCGTACGGTCGCCTCCAGCTTCCGGTTCGCCTCGGCCAACTGCTCGACCATCGCCTTGCGGCTCGCGCTGCGCTGGTCCTGCAGCCAGCCGAACCAGCTGAACGCGGTGGCGAGGGTGACGTTGAGAAGCACCAGACCCGCCCAGAGCGCGGTGGCGCCGGGGTCGTGCGGCAGGCCGCCGGACTGGGAGGTCCCGGCGAGCACGCCGGTGCAGGCCACCCCGGCAAGTCGCCACCTGCCGGGGAGCACCGCGTAGGCGTGCAGGTAACCGGTGAACACGAAGAACCCGAAGAGCGGGGCCCGGACCACCAGTACCGCGCCGAGGGCGAGCAGGCCGAGGTAGTAGACCGCCATCAGGGCGCGGCGGGTCCGCCAGTGCGGGTGCAGGGTGACGAACCAGGCGATCCAGCCCGCCGTGCCAACGGCGATCAGCAGCGTCACGACCAGCGACGTGCCGTCCGCGGGCGGAAGAGCGACCACGGTGAGCAGGGCCGAGAGCGCCAGCGCGGCGTACGGGCTCCACCGGTTGAAGGTTCCCTCGCGCCGCTCCCAGGCGCTGAGCGCGCTGGCCTGTTCCGCCGCGGTCGTCATCCTGTACCCACTCATTCCCAGCGGAAGAACCGCGCCGCCGCGATCCCCGCCGCGGCGGCGACAGCTGCCATTATCGCCAGCGGCAGGAGTTCTGGCGACGCCCCGGTCCAGGCGTCCTGCAGCGTCCGCACCCCGGGCGGGGTGAGGTCGCCGACCCGGACCAGGACGTCGGGGAGCAGGTAGCGCGGCAGGTACACGCCGCCGAGGAACATGACCAGCGCGCCGAGCAGCGAACTCAGCCCGTTGGCGGTGCCCGTGGTCGGGGCGGACGCCGCGATCAGCAGGCCGACCGCGAACAGCGACGCCGCGCCGAGCAGGAAGGCGAGCGCGAAGACGAACGGGCGCGCCGGCAGGGGTATGCCGAACAGGACCCGGCCGACCACGACCAGCAGTACGGCGCCGCAGGCCGCCAGCGCCAGGTGGATCAGGAGTTGCGCGGCCAGCAGCGCGCCCGGCGAGACCGGGGTGGTCGACAGTCGCCGCAGCACGCCCCGCTCCCGGTAGCCGGCGAGCGCGTTGGTCAGCCCGTTCAGCCCGGCCATCACCAGCGTGACCACGAGCAGCGAGGGCGCGAAGACGTCGACGAAGCGCTGCCCGCCGAAGACGTCGTCCGGCCGGCGCAGGGCCGGTACCGCGCCGAGGACAACCATGATCACCGTGGGCAGGACGACCGCGGTGACCACCGGGGCGACGTCGCGGAGGCTGAGCCTCGCCTCCATCTTGAGGATCTTGAAAAACGCGTACATCGGATGCTCCCCACTCACCTGTCGAGCCGGTGTCCGGTCAACTCGACGAAGGCGTCGTCGAGGCTGGGCTGTTCGATGCGCAGGTCCGCCGCGACGATCCGGTGCCGGGCCAGCACCGAGGTGACCGCCTGTAGCAGGTCGCCGCGGCCGGTCACCACCGTCTGCCCGCCGCTGCTCCGTACCGAGGTCACCTCGGCCAGGCCGGTCAGGAGCGCGTCGTCGAGCGGTACCGACGGCCGGAACCGGAGCCGCTGCTCGGGGTCGACGCGGGCGACCAGCCCGGCCGGGCTGTCCACCGCCACCACCCCGCCCGAGTCGATGACCGCGAGCCGGTCGCAGAGCCGCTCGGCCTCCTCCATGAAGTGCGTGACCAGCACGATGGTCACGCCGCGCTCGCGTACCCGCTCGATCAGCTGCCAGGTGTCCCGCCGGGCCTGCGGGTCCAGCCCGGTGGTCAGCTCGTCCAGGATCGCCACCCTCGGGCTGCCGACCAGCGCCAGCGCGATCGAGAGTCGCTGCCGCTGCCCGCCGGAGAGCTTCTTGTACGCCGTGTTCCGCTGCTCGGCCAGCCCCAGCTCGTCGAGCAGTTCGGTCCAGTCCGCCGGGCGGCGGTAGAAGGAGCTGTAGAGGTCGAGCGCCTCCCCGACCCTGATCCGGTCCGGCAGCCGGCTCTCCTGCAACTGCACGCCGACCAGTTGGCGCAGCTCGGCCGCGTCCCGCCGGGGGTCGAACCCGAGCACCGACACCGCACCGGAGTCCGGGATCCGCAGCCCCGCGACGCACTCCACCGTGGTGGTCTTGCCCGCGCCGTTCGGCCCGAGCAGTCCGAAGATCTCCCCCTCCGCCACCTCGAACGACACGTCGCGTACGGCGACCCGGTCGCCGTACCGCTTCCGCAGGTTGGTCACCTCGATGATCGGCATTCCGCCCCGTCCCTCCCCGGCCGTGCTGGCCACGGATCGAGCATCGCGGGCGGGGCGCCTCGGCGAATCGCCCGGCCGGCGGTGCCGGGGCGCGGCTCCGGTCGACCCGCCCCATCCGTCGGCGGTGGTGGCGGAATCCACCATCCGGTTGATGCGGAGCGCGCGGTGTCGCGCGGCGTTAGGCTTCCCGCTCGTGGACGTACGCGCAGCGACGGCCCCCGCGACCGGGGCGGCCCGTCAGTTCTTCACCGGCGTCGGGCTGCTCCTGCGTGGACTCGGGCTCTACGCCCGCAGTCCGGGCCTGGTACTGCTCGGCGTGGTACCGGCGCTGATCTCCGGTGCCCTCTTCGTCGCCGGGTACGCGACGTTGATCTACTTTGTCGACGACCTCGCGCGGCTGGTCACGCCCTTCGCCGACGACTGGTCGGCGTGGTCGCGCGACCTGCTCCGGGTCGTCGCCGGGCTCGCCTTCCTCGGCCTGGCCGGGCTGGTCGGCGTGCTCACCTTCACCGCGGTCACCCTGCTCATCGGCGACCCGTTCTACGAGAAGATCTCCGAGCGGGTGGAGGCCCGGTACGGCGGGGTGCCGGGCGAGGTCGAGCTGTCCTGGTGGCGGTCGCTGCGGCGCAGCCTCGGCGACTCGATCCGGCTGATCGCAATGTCCACGCTCGTGGGCATCCCGCTCTTCTTCGCCGGGTTCATCCCCGTGGTGGGACAGACCGTGGTACCGGCGCTCGGCGCGGCGGTGGGCGGCTGGTTCCTGGCGCTGGAACTGGTCGGGGTGCCGTTCTACCGGCGCGGGCTGCGGCTGCCGGACCGGCGCCGGCTGCTGCGGGCGAACCGCCCGATCGCGCTCGGCTTCGGCGTCGCGGTCTTCGTCTGCTTCCTGATCCCGCTCGGCGCGGTGCTGCTGATGCCCGCCGCGGTCGCCGGTGCGGCCCTGCTCTCCCGTACCGTCCTCGGCCAGTCGACGACGGAGGGGCCCGCGCCGGTCGGGGCGACGGCCGCCGGGGCGGCGGGCGAGCTGGGCCCGGGCGTGGCCGGTGGCCGCCCATGATGGAGATCGTGCTGGTCGAGGGGGACATCACGGCCGAGCGGGTGGACGCGCTGGTCAACGCCGCCAACTCGTCGCTGCTCGGCGGCGGTGGCGTGGACGGCGCCATCCACCGGCGGGGCGGGCCCGCGATCCTGGCGGAGTGCCGGGCGCTGCGCGCCTCCCGGTACGGTCGCGGCCTGCCGACCGGGCAGGCGGTCGCGACCACGGCCGGCGACCTGCCGGCGCGCTGGGTGATCCACACGGTCGGCCCGGTCTGGAGCGACGACGAGGACCGCTCGGCGCTGCTGCGCGACTGCTACCGCAACAGCCTGCTGGTGGCCGAGGAGCTCGGCGCCGCCTCGGTGGCGTTCCCGCTGATCTCCGCCGGCGTCTACGGCTGGCCCGTCGAGGACGCGGTCCGGCAGGCGCTGGCCGTGCTGCGCGAGCGGGCCGCGACGACGCCGGTCAACGAGGCCCGCCTGGTCCTCTTCGGCCTGGACACCTTCGCGACGGCGAGCCGCGTCGCCGCCGCCTAGCGCTCTCCCCCGCGATCTAGGGCAAATCCTCGTGAGTTGATCTCTAATCACGACGATTTGCCCTAGATCGACGAGGAGGGGGCTCCGGGGCGAGGAGGGGGCTCCGGGTCAGGCGGAGTCGCGGATGATCAGCTCGGTGGGGAGCATCACGGCCGGCTCGACCGGCTCACCGGCCGCGAGGCGCAGCAACTGCCGGGCCATCTCCCGGCCGATCTGGACGATGGGCTGGCGCACCGTGGTGAGCGGCGGATCGGTGTACCGGGCCATCTCGATGTCGTCGAAACCGATCACGGCGACGTCGTCGGGTACCCGGCGCCCGGCCTCGCGGAGGGTGACCAGGGCGCCGTGCGCCATCAGGTCGGAGGCGACGAAGACCGCGTCCAGGTCGGGGTCGTCGTCCAGGAGTTGGCGCATGGCGATCCGACCCGACTCGCGGGTGAAGTCGCCGACCGCGACGATCGACCGCCGCCGCGAGTCCCGCAGCTCGCTGCGGTAGCCGGCGAGCCGCTCGATCCCGGCGACCATGTCCTGCGGGCCGGCGATGGTGGCGATCCGGCGCCGGCCCGAGTCGAGCAGGTGGCGTACCGCGCGGGCCACCCCGCCCACGTGGTCGACGTCCACGTACGGCACCGGGGCCGGGGCGTGGCCGAGCGGGCGCCCGCTGCACACCACGGGTATGCCCATCCGGGCCAGCGTGCCGGGCAGCGGGTCGGCCCCGTGCAGGGAGGCGAGCAGCACGCCGTCGACGTGCCGGCCGGTCGCGTACCGCTCCACCCGGTCGTGGCTCGCGGCCGAACCGGCCAGCATCAGCACCAGCTGCTTGTCGGCCGCCTCCAGCTCCTGGCTGACCCCGCGGATGATGCCCGGGAAGACCTGGTCGTCGGAGAAGACCCGGTTGGCCGCCTCGGGCAGGATCAACGCGATCGAGTCGGTCCGCTGGGTGACCAGGCTCCGGGCGGCGAGGTTGGGGACGTAGCCCAACTCCTGCACCGCCCGGCGAACGGCCTCCTGGATCGGACCCGCGACCGTCGTGGAGCCGTTGACCACGCGGGACACGGTGGCCCGGGAGACCCCGGCCCGCCGTGCCACCGCCTCCAGCGTCGGCCGCTCGCGAGCCAGGCTCATCGACTCCTCCAAGCTCACAATCCGTTGCGGCGGATCACATCCTGGTACCACCGCGCGCTGTCCTTGGGCACCCGCCGCTGCGTCAGATAGTCCACGTAGACGATCCCGAAGCGCTTACGGTAGCCCTCGGCCCACTCGAAGTTATCCAGCAACGACCATACGAGATAGCCGCGAAGGTCGACGCCCCGGGAGATCGCCTCGTGCGCGGCCCGGAGATGCCCGTCGAGGTACGCGATCCGGTCCGCGTCCGGTACCCGCCCCTCGCCGACCGGTTCGTCCCGGTTGAACTTGTCCGGGAACGCCGCGCCGTTCTCGGTGATCAGCAGCGGTACCCCCGGGTAGTCGGCGGCGATCCGCTCCAGCAGCCGGGTCAGCCCGGCCGGCTCGATCGACCAGCCCATGTCGGTCAGCGGCCCGACCGCCGGCAGGAACTCGATCCCCTCGGTGCCCGGGAAGGCGCCACCGCCGCCCGGCGCGCCCGGACGGGCCGCCACGTAGGTGGGGGAGTAGTAGTTGATGCCGAGCAGGTCGATCGGGGCCGCGATGATCTTCTCGTCGCCGTCGCGCAGGTAGCCCTGGTTGCCGAAGCGGGCGGTGTGTTCGAGCATGTCGGCCGGGTAGGCGCCGCGCAGCAGCGGGTCGAGGAAGATGCGGTTCTGCAGGCCGTCGACGAGCCGTACCGCCGCCAGGTCCTCGCTGCTCTCCGGGTCGGCCGGGGTGACGGCGGCGGGGTTGAGGGTGATCCCGATCTCCGACACGCCCGCCGAGCGCAGCGCCCGCGCGGCGAGCCCGTGGCCGAGCAGCAGGTGGTGCACGGCGGCGAAGACGGCCGCGGGGTCCTGCCGGCCGGGCGCGTGCACGCCGTTGCCGTACCCGAGGTACGCGGAGCACCACGGCTCGTTCAGCGTGGTCCAGGTCCGCACCCGGTCGCCGAGCCGGGCGTGTACCGCGACCGCGTACTCGGCGAAGCGCTCGGCGGTCTCCCGGTTCGGCCAGCCGCCCCGGTCCTCCAGCGTCTGCGGCAGGTCCCAGTGGTAGAGCGTGACGATCGGGTCGATGCCGCGCCCGCGCAGCTCGTCCACGAGCCGGTCGTAGAAGTCCAGGCCGCGCGGGTTCACCGGGCCGGAGCCGTCCGGCTGGATGCGCGGCCAGGCGACCGAGAACCGGTACGTCCGCAGCCCCAACTCCGCCATGAGCGCGATGTCGTCCGGGTACCGGTGGTAGTGGTCGCAGGCGATGTCACCGGTGTGACCGGCGTGCACCCTCCCGGGCGTACGGCTGAAGGTGTCCCAGATCGACGGTCCGCGACCGTCCTCCTGGGCCGCGCCCTCGATCTGGTACGCCGCGGTCGCCGCGCCCCAGATGAAGCCGGGCGGGAAGTGCAGGGTCGGCTCGCCGGGGTCGCCGGCGGGGCGCGGCGCCTCGCCGTTCGGCTCGTACCGGCCGGCGCCGTCGGCCGGCGGCGCCGGCCGGATGGCGGTCGAGTGGGGCGCCACTGTCTCGGGAGTGTTCACGTTTCACCGCACCTTCGAGGGAGGCCACCGCCGGGGTGGGCGGCGGGACGAGGGTCGGAGAGAGAGCGCTCTCACGACCGCTGCCTGCCCACCGTATACCAGATCCCGGCCGCGCTGACCCGACCGTGAACGTCCTTCGCATACGGCGGATGCGAAGGCGGCGGCGACCCCACGTCGCCGCTCAGGCGAGCCGGCGCAGCGGAGCCCTCACGAGTGGGCGGAGCGGCGCCGGCGGTGTCTGGACTGAAGCGTCGCGGCGGAGCGGCCACCCACCCACGCCGCCGCGGAAGGGAAGACGCCACCTTTCGGGCGCCGCGAAGCGCGCGAGCGCGGGATCACGGCGCCGCGAAGCGCGCGAGCGCGAAAACTCAGCCGGCGCGGAGGCCGTCCAGCAGGCTCGTCTCTCCGGTCACGTCGAGCACGTCGAAGCCGATCCGCCCCCAGAGGGCCAGCAGCAGGTCGCTGGCCGTGCCCGTGGCGTGCACCCGCGCGTGCGGCTCGTCGCCGTCCAGGATCGTGTCGGTGTCCAGCAGCGCCACGCCCTCGCCGCGTAGCCGCAGGAACCACTCCTGCTCGGCGTCGACGGCCACCAACTGGACCACCCCGTGCCAGGAGCCCGGCGCGAACCGCCGGCCGCCCGGCAGCCAGCTGTCCAGCACCTCGGTCACCCCGTCGGCGGCCAGCTTCGCCTCGATCGGCTCCCCGGCGGCCACCGCCATCTGGGCGTCCCACCGGTGCACGGCGGTCTCGTGTGCCAACCGGCGGTGCCAGAAGCTGGCCCGCTTCGGCTGCGGCGCCCAGTTCCACGCCGGCGCCTCCGGATCGACCGCGTCGAGCGCGGCCATGAGCTGCTCGAACTCCTGCCGCCACCACTCGGCCACGGCATCCCCGCCGGGCGCGTCGGTGGGGTGCTGCCGGCGCGGCGGGGCCTGCGTGCTGCCCGAGGTGACGAGGCCGCGTACCCAGCCGTAGACCGAGCCGAGGTGCTGTGCCAGATCGGTCACGGTCCACTCCGGACAGGAGAGTACCGGTGTGTCGGGCGGCGCTTCGGCGATCGCGGCCTGGAACGCCGGCCCCTCGGTGCGCAGCGCTCCGATCCAGAAGTCCTTGGTGCCGTGCAACCTGCTCATCGAGATCCTCCCGTGCGACCGGGCCACCAGTGGGTGACGCGGCTGCCCTTCAGCCTAGGGTGAAAGGCGTGCCAGACGTTAGTGCCCAGCCGACTCCCGCCGTTGGCCCCGGCGAGCCGGAACCGCTCGCCCGGTACACGACGCTGCGCCTCGGCGGCGCGCCCAACCAGCTCATTACAGCAACACATCAGGATGAAATCGTACAAAACGTGCGAGAGTCCGAGCTGGCCGATCAGCCAATACTGATCCTCGCGGGGGGCAGCAACGTCGTCGTCTCCGACGCCGGCTTTCCCGGCAGGACCGTGCTGGTCCGGACCCGGGGGTACGAGACGCTCGCCGAGGACGACGTGAGCGTCACGCTGCGGGTCCAGGCCGGTGAGACCTGGGACGACCTGGTGGCCGCCACCGTCGACGCGGGGTACGCCGGCATCGAGTGCCTCTCCGGCATCCCCGGTTCGGCCGGCGCCACCCCGATCCAGAACGTCGGGGCGTACGGCCAGGAGGTCGCCGAGACGGTGCTCGGCGTGACGGCGTACGACCGGCTGGCCGGCGAGGTCGTCGAGATCCCGGCGGACCGGTGCGGGTTCGCCTACCGGTCGAGCGTCTTCAAGCACAACTCGCGCTGGACGCTGCTGACCGTCGACTTCCGGCTGGACCGCTCCCCGCTGTCGACCCCGGTCCGCTACGCCGAACTGGCCCGCGCCCTCTCCGTCGAGGTCGGCGACCAGGTGCCGCTCCCTGAGGCCCGGGCGGCCGTGCTCGCCCTGCGGGCGAAGAAGGGGATGGTGCTGGACGCCGCCGACCCGGACACCCGTTCGGTGGGCTCGTTCTTCACGAACCCCGTGCTGGACGAGCCCGCGTACGCCGCGCTGCGCGCCCGGGCGGCCGAGTTCGGCGAGCCGCCGTCCTGGCCGGGGCCGGGCGGCGTGGTCAAGGTGAGCGCGGCCTGGTTGATCGACAAGGCCGGCTTCCGCAAGGGGCACCGGGGCCCGGACGGGGTGGCCATCTCGTCCAAGCACACCCTGGCGCTGACCAACCAGAGCGGTACCGGCACGACGGCCGCCCTGCTCGACCTCGCCCGCGAGATCCGCGACGGCGTGCACGACCGGTTCGGCGTCACCCTGCACCCGGAGCCGGTACTGGTCAACTGCGAGCTGTAGGCGGGAGAGCGCCGCTCAACCGTCCGCCGGCCCGGCCGGCGCGCCGGGTCCAGCCGGCCCGGCCGGCGCCACGGCCGCCCAGGCCACCGTCAGCTCGCCCAGGCGCCACCGGGCCGGCCGGTCCAGCACCGGCCAGCCGGCGTCCCGTACCGCCGCGACCGCGCGCAGCCAGCGCTGCCGGGGACCGAAGACCGCGTACCCGGCGACGTCCCGCCACCCCTCGTCCAGGGCCCGGACCAGCCCGTGTACGCGCTCGCCCGGCACATTGCGATGGATCAGCGCCTTGGGCAGGCGCTCGGCCAGCGAGGCGGGGCTGTCGAGCGTGGCCAGCCGCGCCGCCAGGGTGAGCGAGCGGGGGCCGGAGCCGTCCAGCAGCACCCAGCCCGCGAGCCGGCCCAACTCGTCGCAGGTGCCCTCGACGACCATCCCGCCCGGCGCCAGGGCGGCGGTCATCGTCCGCCAGGCCGGCTCGACCTCGGCCTCCGGGTACTGTCGCAGCACGTTGAAGGCCCGTACCACCACCGGACGCAGGCCGGCCAGCTCGAAGCCGCCCCGGGCGAAGGCCAGCCCGGGCGGGTCCGCGGCGGGCGCCGCCGCGGCGACGCGTACCGGATCGATCTCCAGACCGACCACCCGGACGTCGGGGCGTACCGCGGCGGCCAGCCGGGCCCGCAGCTCCACCGTGGTGACCGGGGTCGCGCCGTAGCCGAGGTCGACGACGAGCGGGTCCGCCGCATCGGCCAGGGCTCCGCCGCAGGCGTACGCGATCCAGTTGTCCACCCGGCGCAGCCGGTTGGGGTTGGTGGTGCCCCGGGTGACGGCGCCCAGCGGCCGCGATCCGGCCATCGGAGTCATTCGGTCCCGGGCAGCACCCGGTGCACCTTGTGCTGCGCGGCCTGCGCCAGCGGCCGGACCACCAGCCGGTCGACGTTCACGTGGTGCGGCCGGGTGGCACACCAGGCGACGCAGTCGGCGATGTCCTCGGCCACCAGCGGCTCGGCCACCCCGGCGTAGACGGCCGCCGCGCGCTCGGCGTCGCCGTCGAAGCGGACCAGCGCGAACTCGTCGGTCTTCACCATCCCCGGATCGATCTCGATCACCCGGATCGGCCGGCCGGAGAGCTCCAGCCGCAGCGTGCCGGCCACCGCGGTCTGCGCGTGCTTGGCCGCCGTGTAGCCGCCGCCGCCCTCGTACACGGTGAAACTCGCGGTCGAGCCGACCACCACGATCGTGCCGGCGCCCGAGGCCTCCAGCGCCGGCAGCAGCGCCTGGGTGACCCGGAGGGTGCCGAGCACGTTCACCTCGTACATCCACTGCCAGTCGCCGACCGCGCCGGACTCGACCGGGTCGAGCCCGCGCGCCCCGCCGGCGTTGTTGACCAGCAGCGTGACCGGGGTGTCCAGCCGGCCCACGGCGGTGGCGAGTTCGGCGACGGACCCGTCCGACGTGACGTCGCAGACCACCGCGGTGGCGGTACCCCCGGCCTCGGTGATCTCCTTGACCAGCGTCGCCAGCCGATCCGCCCGCCGGGCCGCCGCGACCACGTGGAAGCCCTCGGCGGCGAGCCGCCGTGCGGTGGCGGCGCCGATCCCGCTGGAGGCGCCCGTGACGATCGCGATTGAACTCATCCCACCATTCTTTCCCACCCCGCCGGCGACCACCGCGCACGGGGATCGGGGACCGTGACGGGCCGTCCCGGCGATGAGGTCGGTCACCTCTGCGGCACACCGTGATGCATGGTCAACGCTCGATCGGGAAGATGACGGGAGGGCCCGAGGTTGAGCCGGAGGCGCCGGTCGTGCGGGGACGGCATACGTTCGTGATCGTAAGGAGCGGATGTGGGGGAAATGCACGGCGGCGTCGGACGCCAGCGGGGTGCGCAGCCGTGGCCGACGCCGCACCGCATCGCGACGATCTCGGTGCACACCTCGCCGCTGCACGCGCCGGGCACCGGCGACGCCGGCGGGATGAACGTCTACATCATCGAGGTCGCCCGCTGCCTCGCCGAGGCCGGCGTCGAGGTCGAGGTCTTCACCCGCGCCACCGCCAGCGACCTGCCGCCGGTCGTCGAGATGGCTCCCGGGGTACGGGTCCGGCACGTCACGGCGGGGCCGTACGAGGGGCTGGCCAAGGAGGAGTTGCCCGGGCAGCTCTGCGCCTTCACCGCCGGCGTGCTGCGCGCCGAGGCGGCCCGACCGCCGGGCTACTACGACCTGATCCACTCGCACTACTGGCTCTCCGGCCAGGTCGGCTGGCTGGCCAAGGAGCGCTGGGGGGTGCCGCTGGTGCACACCGCGCACACCCTCGCGAAGGTGAAGAACGCCCGGCTCGCCGCGGGTGACCGGCCCGAGCCCAAGGCGCGGCTGATCGGCGAGGAACAGGTCGTCGCCGAGGCGGACCGGCTGGTCGCCAACACGGCCGTCGAGGCCCGGGACCTGATCGCCCGGTACGGCGCGCGGCCGGACCGGGTGCACGTGGTCGAGCCCGGGGTGGACCTGCGGCGGTTCGTGCCGGCCCCGGCCGGACACGAGGACGAGGCGAGGATCGCCGGGCGGCGCCGGCTCGGCCTGCCGACGCGCGGGCACCTGGTCGCCTTCGTCGGCCGGATCCAGCCGCTCAAGGCCCCCGACGTGCTGCTCCGCGCCTTCGCCGCGCTGCGGGAACGCAGTCCCGAGCTGGCCGGCGAGGTGACCGTGGCCATTGTGGGCGGTCCGAGCGGCACCGGGCTCGACCGCCCCACGGCGCTGATGGAGCTGGCCGCCTCGCTGGGCGTCTCCGACGCCGTACGGTTCCTGCCGCCGCAGACCGGCGCGGACCTGCCGGCCCTCTACCGGGCCGCCGACCTGGTCGCCGTGCCGTCGTACAACGAGTCGTTCGGCCTGGTCGCGCTGGAGGCGCAGGCGAGCGGCACCCCGGTCGTCGCCGCCGCCGTGGGCGGGCTGGTCACGGCCGTACGGGACGAGGCGAGCGGGGTGCTGGTCGACGGGCACGATCCGGTGGACTGGGCCCGGGTGATTGAGTCGCTGCTGCGCGCCCCGGGACGGCGGGCGCAGCTGGCGCGGGGCGCGGTCCGGCACGCCCGGAACTTCTCCTGGTCGCGTACCGCGTCCGGGCTGCTCGCCGTCTACCGTGAGGCGGTGCTGGCGCAGCGGGACATGCGGGAACGGGAGCTGGCCGGCGGCGGGTCGGGCGACCTCCCGGCCGCGGACGGATTCGCCTGTGCCGGTCGGTTCCCGCCCGACGACTGCCCGACCAACGGCCCGCTGACGGCGGGTGCGCGGTGACCACCCCGGGGGAGGTCGCGGCGCTGATTGAGGCGGCCTGCGCGGAGCGCGAGCTGGCCTGCGAGCCGACGGGCGAGCGCTCGTACGCGGTGACGCTGCCCGGTACGCACAAGCTCAAGACCGTCTGCAACCTGATCGTCGGCGAGCACGCGCTGCGGATCGAGGCGTTCGTGATGCGCCAGCCCGACGAGCGGCGCGAGGAGCTGTGGGCCTGGCTGCTCCAGCGCAACGCCCGGATGTACGGCGTCGCCTTCTCCATCGACGCCGCCGGCGACGTGTACCTCACCGGCCGGACCAGTCTCGCGGCGGTCACCGAGGCCGAACTCGACCGCCTGCTCGGCGCGGTACTCAGTTACGCCGACGAGTCCTTCGACACGATGCTTGAGATCGGTTTCGGCTCGGCCATTCGCCGCGAATGGGAGTGGCGCGTCAAACGGGGCGAGTCGGTGGCGAATCTACGTGCGTTCGCGCATCTTTTCGAAGCTGAGTCCGCCGGTACCGGTACGCCGGGCGCGGACGGCGCGGATCCGGACCGTACGGATTCCGGCCGCGCCGGTTCGGATCGCTCCTGACGGGTACGCAACGGCTTGGCGACGCCCGACCGGTGTCGCCTGCCGATGACGAGACTGTCGAGGGAGCGTGAGGGTCTCATGGCTCAGCAGAGCAGTTCGGGTCGCGGCGGGACCGCGACCGCTGCCCGAAACCGGTCGAAAAGCTCAGGCAGTATGAGCGCGAGCGAAATCGGGCAGATGACGGTCGACGAGATCCGCGCCCGACTGCGGCAGCGCGGCGTCACCGGGACGTCCGGACTCCGTAAGCCCGATCTGGTGAACGCGTTGGCGAGGGCGATGCGATCGGACCAGCGCGGGGGCGGCGGTACGGCAGCCGGCCGGCGCGCGCCCGCCGCCAAGAAGACCAC
The DNA here is from genome assembly GCF_040676675.1 of Micromonospora sp. NPDC049559. Taxonomy (NCBI): domain Bacteria; kingdom Bacillati; phylum Actinomycetota; class Actinomycetes; order Micromonosporales; family Micromonosporaceae; genus Micromonospora; species Micromonospora sp. NPDC049559. Next base: position 94,279 of record NZ_JBFAPK010000033.1, read on the forward strand.
CGCGGCGGCGCGGAAGAGCACGGGCGGCACCCGGGCGGGCGCCACGACGGCCCGTACCGGCACGGGTCCGGCGCGCGGCGGTACGGCGGCGAAGCGGGCCGCGCCGGCGAAGCGGACCAGCGCGGCGAAGAAGACGGGCGCGGCGAAGAAGACCACGTCGGCGCGGAGCCGGGGCGGCGGACAGGCCACGAAGGGCCCGTCCCGGTCGCTCAAGTACGCGCAGCAGATCAACTCACCGGACGAGCGTCCGGAGCGTCCCGGCCGGAGCCTGGTGACCCGGGCCCACTCGGTCATCCAGCAGTGGGCGCGGGACCGGCAGGCCAAACCGGCGACCATCGAGGGTACGGAAAAGGGCGACCGTCCGGGCGTTTTGACCTTCAACTTCCCGGGTTGGCGGGAAGGTGGCCGCCTGCGCCAGATCACCTGGGATCAGTGGTTCAAGTCATTCGACGTGCGTAAGCTCAACTTTATTTACCAGGAGCAACGCTCGGATGGACGGCAGAGTAACTTTTTCCGGGTGGAGAACCCGAGTCGTGAGGATGCCTGAGTCTCCGAAAATGGCGGCGGAAACGCCCGGGGGAGGCCGGCCGGAATAGCGGACAAAGCCCCGATGTTGGACCCACGTGGCCGACTGCGACCCGGACCGCCGAATGTGACCGGCGAAACAGCCGCTCGGGTTGTGCGGGGAATCCGGCCGCCACTAACGTTATTGCACGCGCCGTGCTCGGAAATGTTCGGGGGAACAGCGGACCGGCTTCCGGTCTACGCACCGGGCAGGGCGCAGGGGGACGGGTGGCGCAACCGTCGGGGGACGGTGCCACCTGTTGCCGGCGGTGTGTGCGGGCGGCGCTTACGGGGGTGAGCGTCGTCCGCCGCCGCCGGGTCTTTCTTCGCTCGTTCCTGGTCCCTTCCGGCGGCTCGTCGTTTGGGGAGCGGCTCGTGGTTTGGGTGGGGCCCACCGTGCCCGGCGAATCCCGTCAGGCTTGATGTAAATAGCCCGCAAGGTGGGGCCCACAGTAGTAGCCGCCCGGGCGTGGGGCCGTCCGAGATAGGGAGAGCGTCGGTTATG
>NZ_JBFAPK010000034.1:0-59823 GCF_040676675.1 Micromonospora sp. NPDC049559
TCCACCGGGCGGTTGGGGGGTTTTTCACTTCCGCCGTTGTCCCTCCCGCCGCCAAATCGCAACCGGCTCTCCGCCCACCCCCCCCCCCCCCCGGGGGGGGGGGGGGCGGGGGGGGCCCCCCCCGGCCGGGCGGACGGCGTCAGACCGGGGTGTCCTTGTCGAGCCAGTCGAGGATGGCGTCGATCGGCTCCCGCCAGCGGGCGTCGAGCATCAGGTCGTGGCCCATCCCCGGGAAGAGCAGCGGGGCCGAGCCGTAGCGCCGGGCCGCCCGGGTCAGCGCCGACGGCGGCACCACCCGGTCGTCGGGGCTGCCGAGGACCAGCACCGGCGGGTTGCCCACCGCCGCCTCCGGCTCCCGGTGCGTGAGCAGCTGCCACTGCGCCCGCTTGCCGGCCCGTCCGAGCCGCTCCAGGTACGTCTTCGCGGTCGCGTTCGGCAGCTCGCGGCTGAACAGCTGCCGGCGGCTCAGGCGCAGCGGACCGCCGACGACGGCCGGCAGGGTGCCGGCCGGGTTGCGGCGCAGCGCCGCGCCCAGCGTGCCCCAGCCGCCCAGCACCGGCGCCACCAGTACGCCCGCCCGGGCCGGGTACCGCGCCAGCGCGTGCGCCACGACCAGGCCGCCCGCGCCATGCCCCACCAGTACGGCCTGCCGGGGCAGGCTCGCCGCCACCTGGACCACGTCGTGCACGTACGCCCGCAGGGTGGCGCCCGGCGCGGGCGCGCTGCCGCCGTGGCCGCGCAGGCTCACCGCGTGCGCCGGGAAGCCCCGCCCCGCGGCGTGCTCCAGCCAGTGCTCCGCGAACGCCCAGGCGCCGTGCCCGAAGCCCGGTACGAACAGCACCGGCGGCTTCTCCTCCGCCACCTCCGGGGTGGCGGTCAGCACCTCCCGACGTACCGGCGGCACCGGGTGAGCCCAGTCCCGCGACCGGACGATCCGCGTACGGGGGCTCATCGGGCCACCTCCAGGTCGTCGAGGGTGCGCTGGACCGCCCGCAGGTAGTCGAGGTGGCTGACCTCGAACCAGTGCCGGGTGCTCTCCTTGACCTTGGCCGGGTTCCAGCGCCGCCCGGCGTCGGCCTCGATCCGGGCGCCGATCTCGCGGGCCCGCTCCGGCGCGGTCTCGCGCAGCCGGAGCCAGCGGGCGATCATCACGGTCTGCCAGTGGGTCAGCGGGAAGATGCCGGAGTCGGACTGGAGCAGGCCCGCCACGGCGAGGGTGGGATGCCGGCGCGGGAACGTGTTGAGGTAGAGAGTGGGGCGGCCGGAGGAGTCGGTGCCGAGCAGTTCCGGGGCGAGGAACTCGAACCTCGGCAGGTACCCGGTCGCGAAGACCACCAGCTCCGGCTCGATCTCGCTGCCGTCGGTCAGCTCCACGCTGTAGCTGCGGAACCGGGCGATGTCCGGTACGGGGGTGATCGCGCCATGCCCGACGTAGTAGACGAGCTGGCTGTTGACGATCAGGTGGGTCTCGAACGGCTTGTGGTCGGGGCGGGGCAGGCCGAACCGGGTCAGGTCGCCCACGGTCAGCCGCACCATCCGCTGGAACAGCCACTGCCGCAGCCAGAGCGGCAGGCCCAGCGCCAGCGCCTGGTCGCCGACCTGGTCGGCCGGGCGGCCGAGCAGGTACTTCGGCGCGTACCAGTAGCCCCGCCGGCTGGAGTGCCAGACCTTCGCGGCCTGCTGTCCCGCCTCGACCGCGATGTCGCAGCCGGTGTTGCCGGCGCCGACCACCAGCACCCGCTTGCCGCGCAGCTGGGTCGCGTCCTTGTACGCCGACGAGTGCATGATCTGGCCGCGAAAGTCGTCCAGCCCCTCGTAGCCGGGCAGCTTCGGCGACCAGTTGTGCCCGTTGGCCACCACCACGGCCGCGTACCGGGAGGTCCGCTCGGCGCCGTACCCGCCGGTGCTGCGCGTGGTGACGTCCCAGCGCTCGCCCTCGGCCGGTTCGACGCGTACCACCTCCGTGCCGAACCAGATGTGCGGGTGCAGGTCGAAGTGGTCGGCGTACCGCTCTAGATAGGACAGGAGCTGGCTGTGGTGCGGGTAGTCCGGCCAGGAGTCCGGCATCGGGAAGTCGGGGTACTGGGAGAGCGGCTTGGACGAGATCAGGTGGGTGCTGGCGTAGACGGGGCTGCGGTCGTGCCGCCAGTTCCAGGCGCCACCGACGCTGGTCTCCCGTTCGTAGCAGTCGACGCCGAAGCCGTGCTCCTTGAGGTTTTTGATGGCGGTCAGCCCGCTGGCGCCGGCGCCGATGACGCAGACCGTGTCACCCCGGTCGTAGACCGGGCGCCCGTCCCGCCAGAAGGTCGCGGCGCTGTCGGGGCTGTCAGGGTCGGTGGAGGTGGACACCGAAGAATTCTCCTTATCGGGCACGAGTGCCGACGTGGCTGCCGCATCCTCTCGACTTTCGTCATCCTTTGTCCAGCCCACGACGCGGTCGGCGGGCACCGATTTTCACCCGTCGACAAGCCGGGCCTTCCGACCCCACCACCGGACCGGGAATCGCCGGGGACCCGGGTCAGCGGGACGGCGGCAGCACCAGGTCGGCGAGGACCGGAAAGTGGTCGCTGGCCCGGCGGGTCTGTTCGGTGTCCACCGCGTCGTAGTCGACGACCTCGATCCGCCGGTCGACGAAGACCGCGTCGATCCGGTCGCGCGGCGCGGCGCAGGGGAAGGTGTACCGGTCGGTGCGGCCGGCGGCCGCCGCGGCGTCGGTGAGCCCGTCGGCGATGGTCCGCCAGGCGGCGCCGCCCGAGTTCTCGTTCAGGTCGGCGCCCACGATCACCGGCTGGTCCAACTCGCCCAGGTCCCGCTTGAGCAGGGCGGCCTGGCCGGGCCGCTCGGCGGGATCGGTGGAGAGGTGCGAACCGGCCAGCACGAAGCGGGCGCGCGGGACACCGACCGAGCACTCGGCGAAGACGGCGCCCCGCATGTGCCGGCCCGGGGTGAGTGGGAACTGCCGGTACCAGGCCCGGTGCACCCGTACCCGCAGGCTGGTCAGGAGCAGGTTGCCCAGCGACGGCAGCCCGCCGGCGGCCACCACCAGACCCAGCCGGTCGGCCAGGGCGGCGCACCGGTGCCGCCACCGGAACCGGCGCGGTCCCTCCTGCACGATCACCACGTCGGGCTCGGCGTCGCGGACCACCGCCGCGAGCGCGGCCACGTCGTCACGCTGACCGTGGATGTTGTACGACAGCACCCGCAGCCGTACGCCCGTGCTGTCGTTCCCGGCTGGCTGCGCCCGCGTCACGGCCCACCCCTCGCTCGTCGCCGTGGACTACCGTCGCCGCGCCAGGTCGGCGGCGCCGATCATCCCGGCGGTGTTGCCCAACTCCGCCGGCCGGACCTCGGCCACCGGCAGTCTGCCACGTTGCGCCAGGGCGTCCACATAGGACCGCTGGGTGGGGCCGAGCAGCAGGTCACCCGCGTCGACGACGCCGCCGCCGATCACCAGTACCTGCGGGTCGAGGATCTGCACCATGTCGGCGAGGCCCATGCCGAGCCACTTGCCGAGCTGGGCGAACGCCTCGGTGGAGACCGGATCGCCGGACTTCGCCGCCGCGGTCACCAGCGGACCGGTGATCGCCTCGACGTCGCCGCCGGCCAGCTTCAGCAGCCCCTCCGCCCGCTGCGGCTCCTGCCGTGCGCCGGCCCGGGCGAAGCGGACCAGGGCGCTGCCGCTGGCGTACTGCTCGATGCAGCCGAGCCGGCCGCAGCCGCACGGGTGCCCGTCCGGTACCGCCAGCATGTGGCCCAGCTCCGCCGCGACGCCGTGCGCGCCGCGTACCAGCTCGCCGCCGAGGACGATGCCGCCACCGACCCCGGTACCGATGGTGAACATGATCATCGAGTCGTCCGCGTGCCGGGCCGCGCCGTACCGGAACTCGGCCCAGGCCGCCACGTTGGCGTCGTTCTCCACGATCGCCGGCAGCCCGACCGCCGACCGGACGTGGTCGCGCAGCGGCTCGTCCCGCCAGGCGAGGTTCGGGGCGAAGAGCACCTTCGAGCGACTGGCGTCGATCCAGCCGGCCGCGCCGATGCCGACCGCCTCGATCTCCCGGCCGGCGGCCAACTGCTGCACCACCTCGACGATGACGTCGCGGGTCTTGGCGACGTCGTCGGCGGGCGTGTCCCGGCGGGTCTCCGCCAGGACGTTCCCGCTCACGTCGACCACGCCGGCGGCCACCTTGGTGCCACCCACGTCGACTCCGATGGTCAGCGTCACCGCTGCCGCTCCCCTCTGCTGTGCTGCGCCTACCGCCACCAGGTGGCACCCGGCCACCGGCGGTACGGCTGGTGTCTGGTCAGGCCCCGTCGCCTCGCGCGCCGTCGCCTTCGGGGGCGGCCGGCGCCCGCGTCGCCGGCACCACCGGACGTACCTCGGCCCGGTGGGCCGCCGGGCCGGTTTCGGCCGGCACCGCAACCGCGGTCGCCTCCGCGGACCGGGCCGGCGGGACGTCGCTGTCCGCACGGGTCGCGGCCGCCCAGACGTCCGGCTCCGGTTCCGGCTCTGAATCATGCCTGCTACCGGGGGTGTCCCGCCAGGTGCCGTCGCTCGGCGCCGGGGCGCTCGCCTCGGCGGCCGGGTCCGCGCCGTCCGACCCGGCCGCGGCGCGGGTGGCCGGGCCCCAGGCGTCCTGGTCGGCGGCGCGCGCTGCCGGGTCCGCGCCGTCCGGCTCGGCCGCGGCGCGGGTGGCCGGGCCCCAGGCGTCCTGGTCGGCGGCGCGCGCTGCCGGGTCCGCGCCGTCCGACCCGGCCGCGGCGCGGGTGGCCGGGCCCCAGGCGTCCTGGTCGGCGGTGGGGCGGGGGTTGGCCGTGGCGAGGGCGCGCAGCAGGCTCGCCACCCCGGCGGCGAAGTCGCCCGCCCCCGTGGCGAGCCGCTCGGCGAACTCGGGGCTCGGGTCGCGCAGCGCGGCCATGACCCGGCAGATCGGGCAGACGCAGCACTCGGGGTCACCGGTGGCGAAGCCGCCGGAACTCCCGCCGCCGCCGGCGGCCGTGGATCCGCCCCCGGCGGCCGTCGGGCCGGAGACCGGGCCGAGCCAGCCGGAGATCACGTCACCCAGCGGACCGAGCGGGTGCGACCGGATCGGGTTGTGCCCGGATGCGGCCAGGCGCGCGGCGGCGAGCGCCGTGGCGACCAGGCGCTCGGCCTCCTCGCGGGCCGAACCCGGATCGATGCCTGCCATGCCCGGCTCCTCCGCCCGCGTCACAGCGCCGCGCTCTGGGTTTCTACCCGGCGCTTGAGCTGCTTCAACGCATTATCCATGATCATTTTCTCGGCCTTGCGGCGGAACATCCCCAGCATCCCGACCGAGAGCTCCACCTCGAGCGTGTAGGTCACCGTCGACGTGCCGTCCGGGTTCGGCTCGATGTCGTACGACCCGGTCTGCGACTTCTGCATCCGGGAGGGCCCCTCCAGGCGCCACTCGATCCGGGAGATGTCCTCGGCGTACTCGTAAACCAGCGTGTACTCGTCGGCGAGCACGCCCGCGTCGAGTGTGAACCGGACCTGGCTGGCGTAGCCGTCCTCGTACTCCTCCAGCACCTCGACCCGCTTGACCGCCTCCGCCCACTCCGGGTAGCTCGCGAAGTCACAGATCACCGCCGCCACCCGCTCCGGGGGCGCGTCGATGACGATCGACTGGGTGGAGGAGTCCGCCATGCTGGGCAGGCTACCGCGTCGATGGCGCCGCGCGACGCGGCGGCTCGGTCCGGCGGCGCCCGCCCGGATCGTGACGCCGCGACCGCCCGGATCGTGACGCCGCGCCCGCCCGCCCGGATCGTCACGCCCGGTTCGCCCGGCGGGTCGGGCCGCCCGGCTGAGCGGCCCGACCGGGACGCCGGTAGGTTCGAATGGCCGAACCCGGCGAACCCGGCGGGCCGGCGGCCAGTGCGAACACGAGGGAGTGCAGGTGCGCGAGTTCTCGGTACCCCCGGTTGTCACCGTCGGCGACAACGCCACCCTGACCGATCCGGTCTGGGACAACGCCGAAACCGCGCCGGAGACGGTGCAGTTCGTCCGGCGCGGGCCGGACGGCGGGCTGGTGGACGTCACCTGCCGGCAGTTCCGCGACGAGGTGGTGGCCGTGGCCCGCGGGCTGGTCGCCGCGGGGATCGAGCCGGGCACCCGGGTCGGCCTGATGAGCCGGACGCGGTACGAGTGGACCCTGGTCGACTACGCGATCTGGGCGGCCGGCGCCGTGACCGTACCGATCTACGAGACCTCCAGCGCCGAGCAGATGGCGTGGATCCTCGCGGACTCGGGCGCGCGGGCGGTGGTGCTGGAGAACGACGAGCACGCCGGGAAGCTCGCCAAGATCCGGGGCCGGCTGCCGGAGCTGCGGCAGGTCTGGCAGATCGAGGACGGCGGGGTGGCCGCGCTGGTCGCCGGGGGCGAGCCGGTCGACGCCGCGGAGATCGACGTACGGCGCAAATCGGTCAAGTCCTCGGATTGCGCCACGATCATCTACACCAGCGGCACCACCGGACGCCCGAAGGGCTGCACCCTGACCCACCGCAACATGCTCTCCGACATCTGCAACGCGATCCCGGTGCTGCCGCACCTGTTCAACGCCGGCGCCTCGACCCTGCTCTTCCTGCCCCTGGCGCACTCGTTCGCCCGGCTCATCCAGATCGGCGTGGTGCAGGCGCGGGCGACCATGGCCCACACCGCCGACGTCAAGAACCTCGTGCCCGAGCTGCAGGAGTTCCAGCCGACCTTCCTGCTCTCGGTACCCCGGGTCTTCGAGAAGGTCTACAACGGCGCGGTGCAGAAGGCGCAGGCCGACGGCAAGGCCAAGATCTTCGCGCAGGCCGAGCGGGTGGCGGTCGCGTACAGCGAGGCGCTGGACACCCCGTCGGGGCCGGGACTGGGGCTGCGGCTGCGGCACCGGGTCTTCGACCTGCTGGTCTACCGGAAGCTGCGCGCCGCCCTCGGCGGGCGCTGCCGGCACGCCATCTCCGGCGGCGCCCCGCTCGGCCCCCGGCTGGGCCACTTCTTCCGGGGCATCGGCCTCGCCGTGCTGGAGGGGTACGGCCTGACCGAGACCTCCCCGGCCGTCGCGGTGAACCTGCCGTCGGCCACCCGGATCGGCAGCGTCGGCCGGCCCCTGCCCGGCGTGACCGTCCGGATCGCCGACGACGGCGAGATCATGCTCAAGGGCGACGTGGTCTTCGGCGGGTACTGGAACAACCGCGAGGCGAGCGCCGAGGTGCTCACCGGCGACGGCTGGTTCCACAGCGGCGACCTCGGCCGGCTCGACGACGACGGGTTCCTGAGCATCACCGGCCGGAAGAAGGAGATCATCGTAACGGCGGGCGGCAAGAACGTCGCCCCCGCCGTGCTGGAGGACGCCGTCCGGGGCCACCTGCTGGTCAGCCAGTGCGTCGTGATCGGCGACGGCAAGCCGTTCATCGCCGCGCTGGTCACCATCGACGAGGACGCCTGGCCGAAGTGGCTGGCCGAGCACGGCCACCCGGCCGGCACCACGGTCGAGCAGCTGCGCGACGACCCGGAGCTGAAGGCCGGCGTGCAGGAGGCGATCGACGCGGCCAACGAGGGGGTCTCCCGGGCCGAGGCGATCAAGACCTTCCGCATCCTGCCCCGGGATCTGACCGAGGCGGCCGGGGAACTGACCCCGTCGCTGAAGGTCAAGCGGGCCGTCGTGCATGAGACATACGCTGCGGAAATCGCCGATATCTACAAGAGCTGACTACCATCCGTCAGGTGCCCGCCTCCACATCCGCCCGGCCCCACCCGCATCCGCTGGCGGCCGCCTCGCGCCTGGTCATGCTCGCGCTGGTGGCCGTACTCAGCTTGATCGCGACGCACGACGTCGGGCAGCTGCGCTGGATCGCGCTGCTCGCCGCCGCCGGCATCCCGGCCCTGGTCGCGTCCGAGCACCGGATTCTCGGGCCGCTGGGGCGGGTTGCCGAGGTGATCATCGTCGGGCTGGCGGCCAGCCAGGTGGCGGCGGCGGCAATGATCAACGGCGGCTGGGGGGCCTCGGCCATCCTGCCGTACCTGGCCGTACCGCTGACCGTGGCCGCCATGCGGCGGCGCTCCACCGAGGGCGTCGTGCTGGTCGTGATCGCGGCGGTCACGCTCGCGCTCAGCGGCGCCTTCCTGACCGACCGGCCGCAGATCGGGCAGCTCGGCTACCTCGCCGTCTGCCTCCAGTGGCTGGTCCTCGCCCTGGTCGGCACCGTGGCCGCCGGCACGATCCAGCGGATCATCCAGGTCCGCGGCGAGAGCCGGCCGCAGCCGTACGCCGAGGCGACCCGGCTGCTCACCCAGCTGCGCAGCGTCGCCCGGCAGCTCCCCGGCGCCACCCTCGACCCGGGCGGCATCTCCGAGCACCTGCTGGAGGAGCTGCGGGTGGTGGCCCGCGCCGACCGGGCCGCCGTGCTCTCCGCCAGCGGCGGCGGCCGGCTCGTGGTCCTCGCCCAGATGGGTGTGGAACGGGTCGACTGGGAGACCACGCTCGACGCCGACTCCGCCATCGCCGAGGCCTGGGCCAGCCAGCAGCCGCAGACCGCGCACCGGTCACAGGCCCGCTCACACGCCGGCGGGGACGTTTCCGCGCTGGTCGTACCGCTGGTCGCCGGGGTCCGTACGGTCGGGCTGGTGACCCTGGAGGCCGACGTGGCCAACGCCTACCCGCCGCCGGTGGTGGCCCGGGTCACGGCGCTGACCGGCCCGGCGGCGCTGCGACTGGAGGCCGCGCTGCTCTTCGACGAGGTGCGCTCGCTCGCCACGAACGAGGAACGGCAGCGGTTGGCCCGCGAGATCCACGACGGGGTCGCGCAGGAGTTGGTGATGGTCGGGTACGGCATCGACAACGCGCTGGCCACCCTGCCCGAGGAGGCGAAGGAGACCGCCGAGGAGCTGCGTACGCTGCGCGGCGAGGTGACCCGGGTGATCACGGAGCTGCGGCTGAGCCTCTTCGAGCTGCGCAGCGAGGTCGACCGGCACGGCGGGCTGGCCGCGGCGATCGCCGAGTACGCCCGTACCGTCGGCGCCTCCGGCGGGTTGCGGGTGCATCTGTCGCTCGACGAATCGACCGCGCGGCTGCCCGCCGCGACCGAAGCGGAATTGCTGCGGATCGCCCAGGAGGCGGTCACCAACGCTCGAAAGCACGCCGGAGCGAGTAATTTGTGGGTCACCTGTGCCGTCGATCCGCCATTTGCGGAAATTGAAGTGTCGGATGATGGTCAGGGCATCGCTGACCAGCGCCCCGACGGGCGGTACGGTCTTGCGATCATGGCGGAGAGAGCGGAACGTATCCGAGGCCGGTTGGAGATCCGACCACGAGAGCCGAGCGGCACGACCGTCGCGGTGGTTCTGGGGAGCTCGCCCCGGCGCGATAGCGTGCGCGATAGCGTCACCGCACCAGAAGGGGAGTAACCCGAGCATGACCACCAGCCCCACACCGACAGCTCGTACCAAGGTCCTGCTTGTTGACGATCACGACTTGATTCGCAAGGGCCTGCGGCACGCGTTCGAGCGGGACCGGCAGTTCGAGGTCGTCGGCGAGGCCGCCACGGCGGCCGAGGGGGTCCGGCAGGCCGGCGCCCTGCAGCCCGACGTCGTGATCATGGATCTCCGCCTTCCCGACGGCAGCGGCCTGGAGGCGACGCGCGCCCTGCGCAAGTCGAGCGCCACCATGGGCATCGTGGTGCTGACCATGTACGCCGGTGACGACCAGCTCTTCGGCGCGCTGGAGGCCGGGGCGAGCGCCTTCGTACCGAAGACGGCCCCCGCCGACGAGGTCGTCGCCGCGGCCCGGCACGCCGCCTCCTCCCCCAGCGCGTTCACCGCCGCGGACCTCGCCGAGGCGATGAAGCGCCGGCTGGCCCCGTCCGGCCCGCAGCTCTCCCCCCGCGAGGGTCAGGTGCTGCGGCTGCTCGCCGACGGCATGAGCGTCGCGGGCATCGCCAAGCAGCTCTTCGTCAGCGAGTCGACCGCGAAGACCCACATCTCGAAGCTCTACGAGAAGCTCGGCGCCGCCAACCGGGCCCAGGCCCTGATGACCGCGCTCCGGCTCGGCCTGCTCGAAGCCCCCGACGCCCCGAAGTTCTGAGCCCGGACGGCCGGACCCGCACCGGATCCGGCCGGCCCTCGCACCAGGTCGGTTCCGCGGGCCCCGGGGCGATCGACGACGTATCCGGCGAACGGTGGCCGTCCCTGTCCGGGGACGGCCACCGTTTCCCGTCCTGGCGCCGCCGGGGACGCGGGTTCCCGTCCTAACGCCCGGAGGGGACGCGGGCGGGGACGGCGCGGCCGGTGAGCCGCCGGATCGCCAGGTACGCCTCGCAGCCCAGGCAGAGCCCGAACGCCGCGTTGAGGAACGCCGCCGCCAGCGCGCCGGCGCCGGCCACCACGCCCACCACCGGCGCGCCGCCGAGGTAGCCGACCGCGGCGACCAGGGCGAAGGCCAGCCCGACGAGCTGCGCGAACCGGACCGGCGCCACCGGTTCCAGCTCCGCGGGCGGGCTCAGGCGCGGCCGGACCAGCGCGCGGAAGAGCAGCCCGTACGGGCCGCGACGCGGGTCGGCGGCCGTGACGGCGAAGACCACCGCCTGCGCCAGCGCCAGCCAGCCGGAGCCGGTGATCAGGACCAGGGCCAGGACGACGGTGGTGAGGGCGGCGGCGAAGCGCGGCCCACGAGGATCGACAAGCATGGTTACCCCTGTACGGGAGGGCGACGGGACCGGAGACGGGCGGATCGGCCACCGGACGGGCGGCGACCGGAGGCGCGGCTGCCAGCGGCGTGGCTACCAGTGGCGTGGCTACCGGGCGGGCTGTCAGTGGCGGGCGAGGCCGCCGGACGTGGCTACCGGGGCGGGCTGCCAGTGGCGTGGCTACCAGGGGCCCGGCCGTGGTGGCAGCCGCCGAGAAAACGGAGGCCACGGCAGCGGCCGGCGCGGAAACCGGTGGCCGCGCGGCGAATGGCGGTGCGCGACAGGCGTGCCTAGCGACAGAGGCTGACGCAGAGGTGGCCGTGGTCGACGGTGCGGCGCCGGGTCAGGCGCACTCCCCCGCTCGACCGCACGCCGCTCGACCGAACGACGACCGAGCCGCTCGCGCGGGGCGTACGGCGACTCATGGGCGGGCGCCGGAGAGCAGGGGCGCCAGCGCGGCGACGACCTGGGCCTTGGTGGGAACCCCGGCGGCCCGCTGGACGATCCGGCCGTCGGCGTCGACCACCAGCACGGTCGGCGTACGCCAGATGTCGAGGGCCCGGACCGCGTCGAGGTGGCTCTCCGCGTCGACCTCCACGTGCCGTACGCCCGGCAGCAACCCGCTCACCTCGTCCAACATCCGGCGGGTGGCCCGGCAGGGGGCGCAGAACGCCGACGAGAACTGCACCAGGGTGGCCGGTACGCCCGGCTCGACGCCCAGCCCCGCGAGCACGCCGGACTCGACCGGGGCCGCTACCGGCGTCGGCGTCGCGGGCCCGGCCGGAGCCGAAGCCGGCGTCCCGGGTCGGGCCGGCGCCAGGCCAACGGGTGCCGGGCCAACAACGGGTTCCGGGCCAACGGGTTCCGGGCCGGCGACCGGTCGCAACCGGCCGTCGCGCCGCTGGCCCCAGAGCCCGAATCCGGTGGCGACCGCGAGCACGGCCACGACCACCAGCGCCCCGGCCAGCGTGGGACCTTCCACGGTGCCCACTCTGCCACGCCGCCGGTGGCGCCGACCAGCGCCACCGGGGCCGCCGCCGCCCCGTTCCGCCGTACCGGCGCTTCTCCCCCGTCGCGTTCTTCCGGTCGTACGGGCGCTTCTTTCCGCCGTACCATCGCTTCTTCCCGCCGGCCGGCGGCGTCCCGCGCCCCCGGCGGGGCCGGCGGCGCCTGATCGTGGTCTGGCTACGACGGCAGCGGGCGGGCAGAATACCGGGGAACACCGGACGGTCAACAAACCAACACGCTGTCGACAAGAGGGGCAAGTATGCGGCGGCCGGAGTGGGCACCGGAGAGCATCGACATCGAACGGCCCAGCGTGGCCCGGATGTACGACTACTACCTGGGTGGGTCGCACAACTTCGCGGTCGACCGCTCCGCCGCCCAAGCCATGATCGCCGCCGTGCCCGACGCCCCGCTGATGGCGCAGGCCAACCGGGCCTTCCTCCGCCGCGCGGTGCAGTACCTCGCCGGTGCCGGCATCCGGCAGTTCCTCGACATCGGCTCCGGCATCCCCACGGTCGGCAACGTGCACGAGATCGCGCAGCGGGTGGAGCCCGACGCGCGCGTCGTCTACGTCGACGTGGACCCGGTGGCCGTGGCGCACAGCCGGGAGATCCTGTACGGCGTCAGCGGGGCGACCGTGGTGCAGGAGGACCTGCGCCGGCCCGACCGGATCCTCAACCACCCCGAGGTACGCGAGCTGCTCGACTTCGACGAGCCCATCGCGGTCATCGTGGTCGCGGTGCTGCACTTCATCCCGGACTCGGACGACCCGCGCGGGATCCTGGCCAGCATCCGGCGTGCGCTCGCCCCGGGCAGCTACCTCGTGCTGTCCCAGGCCACCGACGACGGTCGTACGGACGGGGAACGGGAGGACGCCCACCGGGTCTACCGGCGCACCGACAACCCGCTCTTCATGCGTACCCGCCAGGGGCTGACCGACCTCTTCGACGGGTTCGACCTGCTCGACCCGGGCGTGGTCTGGGTACCCCACTGGCGACCGGACACCTTGGACAGCACCGAGGACGCGCATCGCGCCGTCTTCATGGGTGGAGTGGGACGGCTCGGTGACTGACCAGGGCAACGAGGCCGTCCCCGCCGCGCCCCGACCCGGCCCGGCCACCTTCGCCCGCGCCTGGGCCAAGGCGGTGACCGGCACCAGCTACCTGCCGATGACCCAGCAGCAGCTGGAAGCGCTGCTGCGCGACCTGACGGTACGCCTGGCGGAGGCGCTGCAGGCCGAACCGTTCGACCTGCGCGTCGGGCACCAGGTCGGCGGGGACCTCGTCGCCGCGCACATCGCCTCGGCGGAGGGGCTCGGCCGGACCATCGAGGTCATCCACCTGCGGCTGCTGCGCGACCTCGGGCTCTCCGGCGAGGACATGCAGGACCGGCTGGCCCGGCTGCTGGCCACGGTCGCCACCGGCTACGCCCGCGCCCTGCGCAACCGCACCCTCGACGAGCAGGAGTCGATCCGGCGCGCCGGCATGGTCGCCCGGTACCAGGCGGAACGGGCGCTGCGCGAGAGCGAGGCCCGCTTCCGCCACCAGGCGACCCACGACCCGTTGACGGACCTGCCCAACCGGACGCTCTTCACCGAGCGGCTCACGGCCGCGATCAGCCGCCCGGCGCGGCCCGACGCCCGCCTCGGCGTCTGCTTCGTCGACCTGGACCGGTTCAAGGAGGTCAACGACACCCGTGGGCACCAGGTCGGCGACCTGCTGCTGGTCTCGGTGGCCGAGCGGCTGCGGCACGCCGTCGCCGACCACCTCGTCGCCCGGCTCGGCGGCGACGAGTTCGTCATCCTGGTCGAGGAGACCACCTGCACGGACGACGTACTGAAGGTCGCCGACGCGGCCCTGGCCGCGATCGCCACGCCGTCGCTGGTCGGCGGTCACGAGATCACCGTCTCGGCGAGCATCGGCATCGTCGAGGGACCGGTGGCCGGTACCTCCCCGGGCGACGTGATGCGCGCGGCCGACATCACCCTGCACTGGGCGAAGACCTCGGGCCGGGGCCGGTGGTCGGTGTTCGACCCGGAGCGCAACGAGCGGGAGGTACGCCGGTACGCCCTCTCCGCCGCGATGCCCGCCGCCCTGGAGCGGGGCGAGTTCTACCTCGACTACCAACCGCTCGCCTCGCTGGCGGACGGCCGGGTACGCGGGGTCGAGGCGCTGGTCCGCTGGCGCCACCCGGAGCTGGGGACGTTGCGGCCGGACAGTTTCATCGGGCTGGCCGAGGAGACCGGCCTGATCGTGCGGCTCGGCGAGTGGGTGCTGGCCGAGGCCTGCCGCCAGGCGCGGGAGTGGAGCCGGCTCAGCCCGGCGGCCCCCTTCGTCAGCGTGAACCTGGCCGTCCGGCAGGTACGCGGCGCCGGCCTGGTGGACGAGATCGCCGGCCTGCTGGAGCAGACCGGGCTGCCGCCCGACCGGCTGCAACTGGAGATCACCGAGAGCGCCATGATGAGCGCCACCGGCGAGCCGGTACGCGCCCTGCGGGTCCTGGCCGACCTCGGCGTACGCATCGCGATCGACGACTTCGGCACCGGCTACTCGAACCTCGCCTACCTGCGTAACCTCCCGGTGCACGAGCTGAAGGTGGACGGTTCGTTCGTGGCCGGACTGCGCGCGCCGGCGAGCGAGCCGGCCAGCCGCACCGACGAGCGGATCGTGGCCACGCTGGTCTCGCTGGCGCACGCGCTGGACCTCACCGTCACGGCCGAGGGAGTGGAGACCGCCGGGCAGGCGGAGCGGCTGCGCGCGATCGGCTGCGACGCCGGGCAGGGCTGGCACTTCGGCGAGCCCGCGCCGCCGTCGCGGATCACCGAACACCTCCGCCAACTCCCCGTCACGGCGGCCTGACCGCGACGGTTCCCCCGGCGGCCTGCGGCTTTCCGGTCAGCCGCACGGCACGACCCGGGCGATGTGATCTCGATGGTGGCATAGTGCTGGTCGTGCGACTCGCCATCGACTACGGCACCTCGAACACGGTGGCCGTGCTGCGGTGGCCGGACGGCCGGACCCAGCAGCTGCTCTTCGACGCGTCACCGCTGCTGCCCTCCGCCGTGCAGCTCGGCCCCGGCGGACAGCTGTTGACCGGTCAGGACGCGGTGCGGGGTGCCCGCAGCGGGCCGGACCGGTACGAGCCGACCCCGAAGCGCCGGGTCGGCGAGGCGGAACTGCTGCTCGGCGGGGTCGGCGTACCGGTCGGCGACGCCATCGCCGCGACGCTGCGCCGGGTCGCCGAGGAGGCCGCCCGGGCGGCGGGGCAGCGCGTCACGTCGGTGGTGCTCACGCACCCGGCGGGCTGGGGGCCGACGCGCCGGCGGGTGCTGGTCGAGGCGGCCGTCCACGCCGGACTTCCGGCTCCGACCCTGGTACCGGAGCCGGTGGCCGCCGCGGCGTACTTCACCACCCTGCTCGGCCACCAGGTGCCGCCCGGGAGCCAGGTTGTCGTCTACGACCTCGGCGCGGGGACCCTCGACGTCAGCGTGGTGGCCCGCGGCGCGGACGGGTTCGAGGTACGCGGCATCGGCGGGCAGGACGACTTCGGCGGGATCGACCTCGACGCGCTGCTGGTCGAACGGGTGGCAGCGGTAATCGAGCGGCACGATCCGGCCGCGCGACGCCGACTGGAGAGTCCCGCGAGCCCGGAGGAGCGCCGGGCCTTCCGGACCCTCTGGGACGACGCCCGGGCCGCGAAGGAGATCCTCTCCCGCCAGACCAGCGCCACGCTCTACGCGCCCTTCGTGGACCAGGAGGTGCTGGTCGGCCGGGAGGAGTTCGAGCGGCTTGCCCAGCCCCGGCTGCTGGCCACGGCGCAACTCACGGTCGACGTGATGCGTACCGCCGGGGTGGCGCCGGCCCAGCTCGCCGGGCTCTTCCTGGTCGGTGGCGCCTCCCGGGTTCCGCTGGTCGCCACCACCCTGCACCGCGTCGGCGGGATCGCGCCGGTAGTGCTCGAACAGCCCGAGATCGTGGTGGCGCACGGCGCGCTCGTCGCCCCGACCGGCCCGTCCACGATGGACGATCCGGCGGAGCCCACCGCTCCGCCGGAACCCGCCTCTCCGCCGCCGCCGGGCGGTCCCCCGTCGTCACCCGGCTCGCCGTCACCCGGCTCGCCGCCGGTGAAACGCCCGGCCTCGCCTCGGGCGGCGCTGGCGGACTCGTTCACCGGTACGGGCGACCGGGGCGGCGCCGGCCGTACCCCGCCGGCCGTGCGCTGGGTGACCGTCGCGGCGGCCGCCCTGGCGATGCTGGTCGGCTTCTTCGGCCTGCCCTGGATCCGGACCTACACCGGGCAGGGCCACGTCGACGTCGGGTACCTGGAGGTCGCCGCGCACGCCGGAACGGGCCTGCCCAGCGAACCGCTCGACCTGTGGCGCTACCTCTACGCCCACTGGCTGGGCCTGCTGCTGGCCGCCGCCGCGATGGCGATCGCCGTGGTCACCATCGCGGCGGCGGGCAACGGACCGGGTCGGCCGCCCCGGTGGACCCTGCTGTCCTCCGTCGTGCTGGTCGCGCTGGCGTTCCTCGCCTTCATGGCCATGCCCAGTCCGCCCGCCATCGGGTCCGCCCCCGGCCTCGGCAGCCTGGTGAGCGCCGGCGGCTACCTGCTACTCGCCCTGGCGTCCCCGGCCCGCTCGGCGAAGCAGGACGCCCGGGCACCGCGGGCCTGACGAACCTTCGCCACGCGGCGCAACTGCCGAGCGCGCCGACCGGGCAGACCCGTGGCAGGGCCGAGGACGGACGAGATCAGGGACGGCGCGCCGGTGGCGTCCCTGATCCCGAACGGGTCAGGCCCGGCCGGCACGCGGGCGGCGGCAGACGCGATCCCGGACAGGCCAGGCCCAGGCGGCAGACGCGATCCCGGACAGGCCAGGCCCAGGCGGCAGACGCGATCCCGGACAGGCCAGGCCCAGGCGGCAGACGCGATCCCGCGCGGGTCAGGCCCGGCCGGCGCGCGGCGCGGCGGGGAAGCCGTGCGTCCGCGCGGCGACCACCACGACCAGCACCGGGACCAGCAGCAACAGCACGGTCCACGGGAACGAGTCGGCGCCGAGGGAGTCGAGCAGGATGCCCCCGGCGACGCCGCCACCGGCCATCGCCGCGTTCCAGAGCGTGACCAGCATGGCCTGCGCCGCATCCGCCGCGTCGCCGCCCGCGTCGCCCGCCGCCGTCTGCAGCAGCGTCGGTACGCCGCCCCAGCCGAGCCCCCAGAGCGCCGCCGCGAGGTAGACCAGGGTGGTGCTGCCGGACGACAGCGCCAGGATGCCCGCCGCCACCGCCACGAGCAGCGTGCTGGCGATGGTGAGCGACCGCAGGTGCCGGTGGATCCGCGCGCCCACGATCCAGATGCTGACCAGGCAGGCGACGCCGAAGACCAGCAGCACGAGGTCGGTGGCGTCGCCCATGCCGAGCCGGTCGAGGAAGGTGGCGAGGTACGCGTACAGGATGGTGTGGGCGAGTACGAAGACCAGCGTGACGAAGAGGACCGCGCCCACGCCGGGCACGGTGACGGCCCGCAGCATCGGGCTGCGGCCGCCCGCCCGCTGGCCGGGCTGGTCCGGCACCACCGCCACGGTCCAGACGATCAGGACGACGGTGAGCGCGCTCATGGCCAGGAACGCCACCCGCCAGCCGAACGCCTGGCCGAGGAAGGTGCCGGCCGGTACGCCGAGCGACAGCGCGACCGGGATCCCGGTCATCGCGATCGCGATCGCCCGGCCCTGCGACTCGACGGGGACGAGCCGGCGGGCGTACCCGGCCAGCAGCGCCCAGGCGAGCCCGGCGGCCACCCCGGCGACGAACCGGGCGACCATGGTCAGCGGGAAGTTCGCCGAGACCGCGGTAACGGTGTTGGCGGCGGCGAAGCCGACCACCGCCGTCAGCAGCAGCCGCTTGCGCCGCCAGCCCGCCGTGGCGGCGGTGAGCGGGATCGCCGTAAGCGCCGTACCGACGGCGTAGATCGTCACGGACTGCCCCATGGCCGACTCGCCGACGCCCAGGTCGGCGCTCATCGCGGGCAGGACACCCGCGGGCAGCGTCTCGGTCAGGCTGGTGATGAAGACGGCCGTGGCCAGCGCCAACAGCGCCGACAGCGGAAGCCGTCGGCGCTGGTCGGCGGCTTGCGCGCCGGCCGGTTCGAGGGTGTGGTTACGCATGCCGCGTATGCTCAAACCCTCACACTTATGTGATGGTCAAGCCGGGTTCACCGTACGGCGGGAAGAGCGAGGTGACGGCGTGCGCATCGGCGAACTCTCGAAGCGCACCGGCACGAGCCGGCGTCTGCTGCGCTACTACGAGGAGCAGGGACTGATCGTCGCAGACCGCTGCGCGAACGGCTACCGCAGCTACGACGAGCGGTTCGTGGACCGGGTGTTGCAGATCAGGGGGCTGCTGGAGGCCGGGCTGCCGACCCGGATCATCAAGCAGATCCTCCCGTGCCTGGACAAACCACGGGTGATCCACTTCTCCGACGCCACCCCCGAGATGCTCGCCACACTGGAGCGGGAACGCGACCGGATGACCGAGCGGATCGCCTGCCTGACCCGCAACCGGGACGCGGTGGCGGAATACCTCGACGCGGTACGCGCCGGCGACCGCCAGGCCGCCACAACGCCGTGACGCCCGGGGCGCCCGGTCCGCCAGCAGCTCCGTCAGCCGCTACGCCCGTGACGCCCGGTCCGCCAGCAGCTCCGTCATCCGCCGGGCCTGGGTCTCCCAGCGCCACTCCCGCTCCACCCAGGCGCGTCCGGCGGTACCCATTCGCCGGGCCAGCTCGCGATCGGTCAGCAGGGTGGCGAGCCGGTCGGTGAGCCGCGCGAGGTCGCGCCCGTCGACCACGTAACCGGTCTCCCCCTCCCGGACCGCGTCGGGCGCGCCGCCCGAGTCGCCGGCCACCACCGGCAGCCCGCAGGCCGAGGCCTCCAGATAGACGATGCCCAGCCCTTCCACGTCCAGGCCGCGCCGGCGGGTGCGGCACGGCATCGCGTACACGTCGCCGGCCGCGTAGTGCGCGGGCAGTTCGGCGCCGGGCACGGGACCGGTGAAGACGACGTCGCGCTCGACGCCGACCCGGCGGGCCAGCTTCTCCAGGGTCGCCCGGTACGGGCCCGTACCGACCACGAGCAGCGCCGCGTCCGGTACCCGGCGGCGCAGCTCGGGCAGGGCCCGGATCAGCGCGTCCTGGCCCTTGCGGGGTACCAGCCGGGAGACGCAGACCACCACCGGCCGGTCGGCCAGCCCGTACCGGGCCCGGACCGGTCCGCCGTCGACCCCCGGGTGGTACGCCTCGACGTCCACCCCGGGCGCGAGCCGGCGCAGCTCGGTCAGCCCGCCCAGGACCCGCTCCAGGCGTACCCGGGTGTACTCCCCCAGGTAGGTGAGGACGTCGTTCTGCCGGGCTATCCGGCGCAACAGCGCGCGTGCCCCGGGCAGCGCCGCCCAGCCGATCTCGTGCCCGTGGGTCAGCCCGACCGCCCGCTCGACCCCGGCCCGCTGCCGCAGGGGGCCGGCGAGCAGCCCCAGCGGCGCGGCGGCGCCGAACCAGACGGTGTCGCAGTGGTGGGCCTTGGCGAGTTCCACCGCCCGCCGGGCGACCCGGGCCGTCGGTAGCAGCATCTTCGTCGGCTCGCGGACCACCTCGAACGGCTGGTCGGCGTCGAACTTCTCCGCTCCGGGCCAGGTCGAGGCGTAGACCAGCAGCGAGCCGGGCGGCTGGCCGAGGGCGAGCTGGTGCACGAAGGACTGGATCCCGCCCAGCCGGGGCGGGAAGTCGTTGGTGACCAGCAGGGTCCGTCCGGCGGTCGTGCCGTCCGGTGCCTGGGCCGGGGCGGGTACGCTCGCGGGCCCGTCCGGTCCCGGTTCGGTGCGGTTCACTTGCCGGCTTCCCTGGCGTAGGCGCGGGCGGCGGCCATCCGCTCCACGGTGGACGGGTGGGACGCGGAGTAGAGGTACTCCCAGCGGGGCGGATCCGGGTCGGCCAGGTTGACGGTGGAGAGGCGGCGCTGCATCGCCTCGAAGGCGGCGGGGTCGCCGGTCAGCGCGAGCGCGTGCGCGTCGGCCCGTGCCTCGACGCGGCGGGAGACCAGGGCCTGCGCCGGCCCCGCCACCAGGCCGACCGCCGTCACCACCGCGATCATCAGCGGCAGCGCCCGGGGTGCCGCGATCGAGTCCACCCCGGCGGCCCGCAGCAGCCCGCCCCACGAACCGAGCAGGTAGAGGGCGACGACCGCGGCCGCGGCGCCGAGGGCGCCGGTCAGCGTGCCGGTGAACACGTCCCGGTCCTTGGCGTGGCCCAGTTCGTGCGCCACCACGCTGGTCACCTCCTGCGGCGACGCCTCGCGCAGCAGCGTGTCGTAGACGACGATCCGGCGGGTCGGGCCGAGGCCGGAGACGTACGCGTTGACCGCCCGGGTACGCCGTGACGCGTCGGCCACCAGCACGTCGCGTACCGGTACCCGGTCCCGGGCGGCGAGCTCGGTCAGCTCGGTGCGCAGCGGTCCCGGTTCCATCGGGGTGAACCTGTTGAAGACCGGCTCGACCAGCACCGGCAGGATGAACGAGAGGAGCACCACCAGCGCCGCCGCGCCGGCCGCCCCGAGCGCCCACCACCAGCGCGGCGCGAGCCGGGTCACCGTGTAGAAGCCGAGCAGCGCCGCCGCGCCGATGACGGCGCTGACCGCGTACGACTTGAGCAGGTCGGCCGTCCAGCCGCCCCAGCCCTGCGTGGAGAGCCCGTACCGCACCAGCACCGTGTGCCGCCAGGCGGAGAAGGGCAGGGTGACCAGGTCGGCGACGAGCAGCACGGCGAGCCCGCCGAGCACCGCCTGCGCGATCCAGTGGTCGCCGAACGGGCGGCCGGCGAGCCCGACCAGCCGGGCCCCCAGCGGGGTCAGTCCGAGTACCAGCGCGGCGAGCAGCCCGATCGCCAGGGCGCCGTAGCTGCCGGGGCGCAGGTCGGCGTGGAACGCCCGGCCGCGGGCCACCTCGGCGGCGGGCAGCGTCCGGAGGGCGGCGAGTTGGTCGGCGCGGGGCGCCGGAGGCCGGTGCCAGGGCACCAGGAGCAGCGCGGTGACCGCCAGCGCGACCACGAGCCCGGCGAGGGTGACGACGGCCCAGCCGCGCGGCGTCACGCCGTCCCGCCCCTGCTCTGCCCGGTCATGCCCGGTCACTCCTCCCGTCGTCGCCCTGCGCCGCACCGCCCGGCCGCATCGCCCGCGTCGGCGCCGGCCCATCCTATGGCCCGCGACGCGTCGGCGGCCGGCCCACCGGCGCGGCAGGCCGAGCCGGAAGCACGGCGGGCCGCAGAGATGTGGGCACGCGCCAGGAAGGCATGGGCACGGCGGGCCGGAGCACGGCGGGCCGGAGCACGGCGGGCCGGAGCACGGCGGGCCGGAGCACAGCGGGCCGGAGCACAGCGGGCCGGAGCACAGCGGGCCGGAAAGGCGCGGGCGAGCGAGGAAGGGCTTGGAGCGGGCCGGCCCGCGAGGGGGCGTCAGGCCACGTGGTGCCGGCGGTGCGGCCGCCGGGCCGGGCGCAGCGCCGGTCCCCCGCTCTGCCCGAGCACCTCCACGTCGAAGCCGGCGCGGGCGAACGTCTCGATGGCGCGCAGCTCGGCGCCGGTGAGCCGGGTGTCGTGCCCCGGTCCGTCCCGCTGCGGCGTTCGGGGCGGCTCGGTGACCAGGGCGTTCATCATGCACCCGGCGCAGGCGGCGCCCCGCACGGTGCAGCTGTCGCAGTCGATCAGCATGGTGCCTCCACTCCTCGGCGGTACGCCGGCGCACCGCGTCGACGTCCCCTCCGGCACCCGGGAGGCGGTCGTGTCGCAGCCCGGCCACCGTCGGTTACATCGACGCTAGGACAGGGGTACGACAAGACCAGCGACGCGGGCGCCGGCGGGGCGCCCGCCGGACACGGAACGCGACGGACGGAACCGTCAGGAACGGGAGAGGCGGCGCAGCAGGGCGTCGGCGCCGAGCGGGTACGCGCCGTGCCGACGTACCCCGTCGGCGACCTCGCGGTCGGAGGAGACCACCACGAGCGGCCGGCCGGCGGGCTCGGCCCGGACCAGTCGGCGGATCAGGTCGTCGGCGGTCTCGCCCTTGCGGCTGAAGAGCACCCGCACCCCGCGCGGGGCCGGCGGCAGTCCGTGCACCCGCTCCGCGCCGTCGAAGACGACGGTCACCTCGTCGCCGGTCTGCGCGGCGATCCCGCCGAGACCGGTGATCAGCCGCTTGCGCTGCTGCTCCAGCGACATCTCGCCGAAGCCGCGCTTGGTCACGTTGTAGCCGTCCACCAGCAGGTGGGCCCGGGGCAGGGCGAGCAGCTCGTCCAGGCGGGCCGGGTCGTCGGTGTCGCGGGCGCGGGCCGCGGTGGCGGCGCCCGACTGGGGTGGCTGGTCCGCGTACGCCTCGGCCACGAAGTCGGCCGGCAGCCGGTCGGCCGGGTCGAGCGCCAGCTCCCGCCGCAGCCCGACCGCGGCCCGGCCGATCGTCTCCAGCAGCAGCCAGAGCCGGGCGTCGTCGACCGAACGCGCCTCCCGGGCGGTGTGCCGGGCCGCGCCCGCGACGGTCTCGGCCTCGGCCAGCCGGGCGCGCAGCCGACGCAGCTCGGCGTCGTGGTCGGCGTTGGCGCGGGCGGCCCGCCCCTTCTCGGTGGCGAGCATCTCGGTCGCCTTGCGCTCGCGGGCCTGCGTCTCGCGCAGCGTGCGGCCCAGCACCCGGGCCTCCTCGCGCAGCTGGCCCAGTTCCTCCCGGACCCGGGCCAGCTCGTCGCGGAGCTTGTCGGCCTCCACCCGGGCCACCGCCCGGTCGTGCTCGGCCCGGGCGGCCCGCTGTTCGGCCTCGCGGATCGCCTCCGCGACCAGAGCCTGGTCCGCCTCGGCGCGCACCTCCGCGCCGGCCGCCTCGACCAGCTCCCGCCACCCCGGCGGGCGTACCAGGTAGGCGAGCGCGGCGACCTCGACCGGGTCGGCGGCGGCCGGGGCGGCGCCCTCGACGACCGCGGCGCCCAGCTCCCCCGCCTCGGTGAGCACCCGGGCGGCGACCCGCTGCCGGAACAGCGGGTCGGCGCTGAGCTGCGCCGCGATGGCCGGTCCGCCGAGCCGGGCCCGGCGGTTGGGTGTGAACCGGGCCACCCGCCGCAGCGGGACCGGCAGTTCGTCGCCGGGCAGCGCGGTGAGCACCGCGGCGGCGAGGGTCACGATGCGCTGACGGACCGGCTCCGGCAGTGTGGGTTCGGGGGCCGAGTCGTGGTCGGCGGCGAGGTCGTGATCGGCGGCCGGGTCCTGCTCGGGGGCGTGCGACGGATCGGAGGTCTCGGCCGTCTCGGGCCCGGCACCGTCCGCTCCGCCGGCGGGCGTGGCGGCGGCCTCGCCGGGGAGGCGGCCGTCAGACGGATCGGTGAGGGGCATGGGTCAAGTCTCCCACCGCCGGCCCCCGGATCGCTCCACGACTCAAATGATCTCTCTTCGTAGGCACCCCATCACGCTGAGCGACGACTTGGCGACGGATGGCGCGGGACGGACGGGACCAGTGGTGAGGATGTGTCGTACCCGGTCCGTAGCGTGCCTGGTCGTGGCACAACCCGAATACCTGCAGGGCACCCTCGACGGGCTGCTGGCGGGCGCGGAGTCCGGCGGCCGCGCGGCCGAGGCGGCCCAGCCGCTGCACCTCACCACCTTCGTGGTGGTCGACCTCGAGACCACCGGCGGCGCCCCCGACGGCGGTGGGATCACCGAGATCGGCGCGGTCAAGGTGCGCGGCGGCGAGGAGCTGGGGGTGTTGGCCACGCTGGTCAACCCGGGCGAGCCGGTGCCGCCGTTCATCACGGTGCTGACCGGGATCACGCAGGCGATGGTCGCGCCGGCGCCCCCGATCGAGGCGGTGCTCCCCAGCTTCCTGGAGTTCCTCGGCGACGCCGTCCTGGTGGCCCACAACGCCCCCTACGACGTCGGCTTCCTCAAGGCCGCCTGCGCCCGGCACGGCTACGCCTGGCCGAACCCGCGGGTGCTCGACACCGCCGCGCTGGCCCGGCGGGCGCTCACCCGCGACGAGGTGCCCAACCGCAAGCTCGGCACCCTTGCCGCGTTCTTCCGTACCGTCCGGCAGCCGAGCCACCGGGCGCTGGACGACGCGCAGGCCACCGTCGACGTGCTGCACGGCCTGATCGCCCGACTGGCGGGCCACGGGGTGCAGACGCTCGGGGACGCGATCGAGTTCGCCAGGGCGGTCACCCCGACCCAGCGGCGCAAGCGGCACCTGGCCGAGGGGCTGCCCCGGGTGCCGGGGGTCTACATCTTCCGCGCCGCCGACGACCGGCCGCTCTACGTCGGCACCTCGCAGGACATCGCCACCCGGGTACGCAGCTACTTCACGGCGGCGGAGAAGCGGGCCCGGATGTCGGAGATGCTCGCCGCCGCCGAGCGGGTGGAGGCGGTCGAGTGCGCGCACGCGCTGGAGGCCGAGGTCCGGGAGCTGCGGCTGATCGCGGCGCACGCGCCGCCGTACAACCGGCGCTCGAAGTACCCGGAGCGGGCGGTCTGGCTGAAGCTGACCACGGAGGCGTACCCGCGGCTCTCGGTGGTGCGGGAGCTCGGCGCCGGCGACGAGGCGTACCTCGGTCCGTTCGGCTCGCGCCGCGCCGCCGAGCTGGCCGCCGCGGGCGTCTACGACGCGCTGCCGCTGCGCCAGTGCACCCACCGGCTCTCGCCGCGCCGCACCATGCCGGCCTGCGCCCTGGCCGAGCTGGGCCGCTGCCCGGCACCCTGCGAGCACCGGATCTCTCCGGAGGAGTACGACGCCCGCGCGGCCGAACCGTTCCGCGCGGCGGCCGGCGCCGACCCGCAGGTGGTGGTCGACGCGCTGCTCGCCCGGATCTCGGCGCTCTCCGGCGACCAGCGGTACGAGGAGGCGGCGGTGGCGCGTACCCGGCTCGCGGCGGTGCTGCGCGCGGCCGTACGGATGCAGCGGCTGCTGGGGCTGGCCCGCATCGCCGAGTTGGCCGCGGCGCGCCGCACCGCCGACGGCGGCTGGGAGATCGCCCTGGTCCGGCACGGCCGGCTGGCCGGGGCCGGAATGGCCCGCCCCGGCGTGCCGCCGCGCCCGGTGCTCGACCTGGTCCGCCGCACGGCCGAGACGGTGGGCCCCGGCCACGGCCCGGTGCCGAACGCCTCGGCCGAGGAGTCGGAACGGATCCTGTCCTGGTTGGAGCGACCGGAGACCCGGCTGGTGGACGCCTCCTCGGGTTGGGCCTCGCCGGTACGGGGCGCGGCGCGGTTCCGGGACCTCCTCGCGCGGGCCGAAGCCGCCGCCGGACACCAACTATCGTCCGAACGCACATGAGCATGTGGCCGATCGGACGACGGCCGCTCGCTTAGGCTGTTAGAGAAGTGCAGTCCTGCCCGATTCGTGGCTTGCTCTCGCGCACGGGGTCCTTCCCCGGGCTCGGGAGTTGGGTGAGGAGGTGTCCCCGCGGTGGATGTCGACGCCGGACACGGCGCCGCCCTCGGGGCCGCCCGGTTGCCTCAGCCGACCGAGTTCCCGCTGGCGCGACGCCTCAGGTCCCTGCTCTCCCGCCCCTCTCCGGACGACGATCCCGTCACCTGCCTGACCCGCACCCACAAGTCCATCCACCCGGGTGCCGACACCGGCGTGCTGCGTCGCGGCTACACCATCGCCGAGAGCATGCACCGGGGACAGTTCCGCAAGAGCGGCGACCCGTACATCACGCATCCGCTTGCGGTCGCGCAGATCTGCGCCGACCTGGGCATGGACACCACCACCCTGGTCGCGGCGCTGCTGCACGACACGGTCGAGGACACCCACTACACGCTCCAGGCGCTCGACGAGGACTTCGGACCCCAGGTGGCGCTGCTGGTCGACGGGGTCACCAAGTTCGACAAGGCCTTCTACGGCAAGGCCGCCGAGGCCGAGACGATCCGCAAGATGATCCTCGCGGCCGGCAAGGACGTCCGGGTACTGATCATCAAGCTGGCCGACCGGCTGCACAACATGCGTACGCTCGGCGCCCGCTCGCCCGCCTCCCGGGCCCGTATCGCCCGTGCGACCCAGGAGGTCCTGGTACCGCTCGCGGACCGGCTCGGCATCCAGGCGCTCAAGCGCGAACTCGACGACGTCGTGCTGGAGCACCTCGAACCCGAGGCGTACGCCCAGATCAAGGAGCACGTCAAGGCCCGGTCGGGCTGGGCGGGCTACCTCCAGTCGGTGATCACGCAGGCGCGCGGGGCGCTGCGGCGCGACAAGATCGTCGCGACCATCGCCCCCCGACCCCGGCACTTCTACTCGATCTGGAAGGACACCATCGCGGGCAACCACGCGGTACCGGTGGACCTGCCCCGGATCGCGATCGTGGTGGACGGTCCGGACACCGACTGTTACACCGCCCTCGGCGCGGTACACCGGCTCTGGCGCCCGGTCGCCGGCCGCTTCAAGGACTTCATCGCCTCGCCGAAGAACAACCTCTACCGGTCCTTGCACACCAGCGTCGTCGGCCCGGACCAGCAGATCCTCGAGGTGCTCATCCGCACGAAGGCGATGCACCGCACCGCCGAGTACGGCGTCGCGGCCGACTTCCGGTTCCCCGAGCCGGGCCGGACCAGCACCGGGCACGCGGAGCAGCTGGAGTGGCTGCGCCGGGTGCTCGACTGGGAGCCCGAGACCGCGGACCCGAACCAGTTCCTCCAGTCGCTGCGCTGCGACCTCGCCGAGTCGCAGATCCAGGTCTTCGCCGAGGGCCGCCAGGTCGTCCTGCCGGCCGGCTCGACCCCGGTGGACCTGGCGTACGAGCTGGGCCGCGAGCGGGGCGACCACTGCCTGGCCGCCAAGATCAACGGACGGCTCGCCCCGCTCGGCTCCGAGCTGGACGACGGCGACGTGGTGGAGATCTTCACCGAGGCCGACGGCCACACCGAGTTCGACATCGCGGTCGCCCCGCCGGGGCCGCGCAAGGAGTGGCTCGGCTTCGTGAAGTCGCCGCACGCCCAGATGCAGATCAACCGGTGGTTCGCCGAGCACCAGGAGCCGGCCATCTCGCTGGCCGACAAGGTACGCCTCGGCCGCGCCACCATCGGGCTCATCCTGCGCAAGCACGACCGGGGCCTGGCCAGCGAACTGCCGCTGCGCCAGCTCGCCGAGGAGCTGGGCTACCCCGACCTGGAGACGATGCTGGTCGCGGTCGTGGACCGGACGATCGAGCCCGACGCCGTGGTGGAGCAGCTCATCGCGCTGGTCGACCACCGCAAGTGAAACGACATCGCCCCGGCCGCGATCCGCGCGCCGGACGACCTCTAGCCTGACCCTGTGACCAACCGCCGCTCGGCCGTCCGAGCCTTCGCCTACGGTGTCTTCTACCGCCTTCCCCAACCGGTGCGGCGGCGGCTGGTCCGGATGGCCGTACCGAAGTACATCGTGGGCGCGGTGACCCTGGTGCACGACTCCGAGGCGCCGGAACCCGGCCGGTTGCTGCTGCTGCGCCAGCCGCCCGGCACCGGCTGGAGCCTCCCGGCCGGGCTCCTCGAACGCGGCGAGGACCCGATCGTGGGCGCCGCCCGGGAACTGCACGAGGAGTCCGGCATCCGGCTCGCGCCCCACGAGCTGGCGCCCGCCGTACCGAACGCGATCGTCCACGCCAAGGGGTGGGTGGACGTCGTCTTCACGGCCCGCGTACCGGCCTCCACGAGCGAGTTCGTGGTCGACGGCGCGGAGGTGTACGAGGCGGCCTGGCACCGCCTCGACGAGCTGCCCCGGCTGACCCGGGCGACCGCAAAGCTGCTCGCCTACTACGGCATCGGCCCCCTGGCCGGCGAGACAGCCGCCACCGAGACAGCCGCCGCCCAGACAGCCGCGGGCGAGACGGCGGCCGGCGGGGCGGGCACGGGCGGCACGGGCGTCGCCGAGGCGGGCCGCGCGGAGGCGGCCACCGGCGAGGCGGGTAGGCGTGCAGCGGGCGGCAGCGCGGAGGCGGGCAGCGGCGAGGCGGGCAGTGGCGGCGGCGCGGGCGCCGGCGCTGACCGGCCGGGCCGGTGAGCGCGCCCGACATCTGTGCCGTGGTGCTCGCCGCCGGCGAGGGCACCCGGCTGCGGCCGTTGACCGAACACCGGCCCAAGGCGCTCTGCCCGGTCGGCAACGTACCGCTGCTCGACCGGGTGCTGGCACGGCTGGCGGGGCTCGGCCTCACCGGCCCGGACCGGGTCGCGGTCAACGCCTGTTACCTGGGCAGCCAGGTGGTGACACACGTCGGGGACCGGGCACACCTCTCGGTGGAGCCGGGCGATCCGCTCGGTACCGCGGGCGGGCTGGCCAACCTGCGGGACTGGATCGACGGGCGCGGGGTGCTCGTCGGCAACGCCGACGCGTACCTGGCCGACCCGCAGGCTCCGCCGGGGCCCGACATCGCCGCCCTGCTCGACGGCTGGGACGGCGTCGGGGTGCGCCTGCTCGGCCAGCCGATCGACGGGCCGGACGAGCCGGGCAGCTTCAGCGGGCACCGCTTCGCCGGCTGGTCGCTGCTGCCCTGGCACCGGGTCCGCGAGCTACCCGTCGAGCACGGCGACCTGGTACGCGCCGTCTGGCGTCCGGCCGAGGCCGCCGGCGAGTCGACGGTGGTCGGCTTCCACGGGACGTACCTGGACACCGGCACCCCGGGCGACTACCTCGCGGCGAACCTGCACGCGGCCGGCGGCGGCGTGCTGGTCGATCCCGGCGCGACCGTGACCGGCGCCTGCGACCGGGCGGTGGTCGGCGCGGGCGCGGAGGTGCACGGCGACCTCACCCGGGCCGTGGTCTGGCCCGGCGGCGTCGTGGCGGCCGGCGAGCGCCTCACCGACGCGATCCGCGCCGGACACGACCTCACCGTCCAGGTCACCCCCCGCTGAGAGGGTGTCGGGTGACCGGGCGGTCACAGGGATCGGGCGGTCACAGGGATCGGGCGGTCACAGGGATCGGGCAGAGCGGGCTCCGCGATCTTGGAAACCAGCGGCCCCCACAGGGGCCGATCCGCGCCAAGGTCCGCGCGACCCGCCCGGGTCCGGCCGTAGGTCACCCGCCGTCGGCCGTGCCGCCGCACCGGCCCGGCCCGCCGGCCCGGGCCCGCCGGCCGTCCGACGCCGGCGCGGCCGGCCACCGTTCCCGGGCCACGACGACCGGACAACACCGGGTACGGCGAGAAGCTCGCCGAACGCGGCACTAGCATGAGCCACGGCTGCGACGAGAGGAGCCCGTCCGTGATCACCGCGATCGTACTGATCGACTGCGCCACCGACTCGATTCCCGAGGTGGCGGAGGCGCTGGCCGCCCTGCCCAGGGTGAGCGAGGTCTACTCGGTCGCCGGCCACGTGGACCTGATCGCCGTGATCCGGGTACGCGAGTTCGACCAGATCGCCGAGGTGATCGCCGGTCGCATCTCGAAGGTGCCCGGGGTGATCAAGACCGAGTCGCACATCGCCTTCCGGGCCTACTCCCAGCACGACCTGGAAGAGGCGTTCGCCATCGGCCTGGCCGACGCGGACTGACCATCACCGCCGCGCCAATCGGGAGCGCCGCTCAGCGCGGCGACGCGGACTGACCACCGCCGCGACCCCGACGGGGCGCCCGCCCGGCCACCGCTCAGCGCGGCGACGACGCGCGGGCGCCCCGGTCCACCTCGTCGAACAGCGCCGCCGCCGGCCCGGCGGTCCGAAGGGCCCAGCGCCCGGTGCTGAGCAGCCCGAGGACCAGGACGCCGACGCCGAGCCCGAGCACCAGCCACCACACGCCGTACGCCGCGCGGGTGGTCGCCGCCGGGCCGCCGAAGGCCGACCCCACGATCGTTCCGGCGATGGCGACGCCGAGGGTGGTGCCGGTCTGCCGGCCGACGGAGGCCAGCGAGGCGGCCACCCCGGCCATCGAGCGGGGCATCCCGGAGACCGCCGTGTTGGTGATCGGCGGGTTGACGGTGCCCAGGAAGACGCCGAACAACAGGTAGGTCGCGAGCACGGCCGGCAGCGGGGTGGCCGGGCCCAGCCAGAGCGAGGCGGCGCCGCCCAGCGCCAGTGCCGCTCCGGCGACCACCAGCGGCAGCCGGGGACCGCGGGCGCCGACCAGTCGGCCGGTGCGCGGGGAGAGCACCACGACCAGTACACCGACCGGGAGCAGGCACAGCCCGGCCGTCAGCGCCGACATGCCGCGCACGTCCTGTAGGTACTGGGTGGTCACGAAGAGGAACGCGCTGAATCCGCACAGGGCGAAGAGCGCCATCAGGATCGCCGAGCTGAACGGCACGCTGCGGAACAGGCGCAGTTCCAGCAGCGGGTCGGCCCGGCGCCGTTCGTAGCCGAGGATGCCGAGGGCGCTGAGCGCGGCGACGGCGAGCAGGCCGAGGATGAGCGGCGAGCCCCAGCCCGACGTACGGGACTCGATGATCGCGTAGACGACGCCGGCCAGTACCAGGATCATCAGGACCTGGCCCACCGGGTCGAACCGGCGGGCCCGGGCGGCCCGGGACTCGGGTACGAAGAGCGCGGTGCCGACGATCCCGGCGGCGACGATCGGCACGTTGATCCAGAAGATGGAGTGCCAGCCGAGGCCGTCGACCAGCGCGCCCCCGAGGATCGGACCCAGCGCCAGCGACACGCCGCTCATCGAGCCGAAGACGCCGATGGCCCGGGCCCGCTCGGCCGGATCGGGAAACGTGGTGGCGACGATGGCCATCGCCACGGGGTTGAGCATCGTCCCACCGACCGCCTGCAACACCCGCGCCGCGATCAGCCAGCCGATGCTCGGCGCCAGGCCGCAGAGCAGCGAGCCGAGCCCGAAGACGGCGAGACCGACCTGGAAGACCCGCCGGCGGCCGACCCGGTCGGCGGTGGAGCCGGCCAGCACCAGGAAGCTGGCCAGCACCAGGGTGTACGCGTCGACGGTCCACTGCAGGCCGGCGACCGAGGCGCCCAGGTCCCGACGGATCGCCGGTAGCGCGAGATTGACGATGGAGACGTCCATCACCACGACCACGATGCTGGCGCAGCAGATCGCGAGGACCAGGAGCCGGCGGCGCCGGCTGAGCCCGCCGGGCGCGATCTCGGGCGACGTGGAAACAGTCATGATCGCAAAGCTACGGTCTGGAGCGCGCTCGAAGTCAAGCCGCGCGCCCGCGACCGGCAGCCGACGGCTCCCGGCTGGCGGCTCGCGGGGCGGCGCGCCTGGCTGGCGGCTGGCAGGGCGCTCGGCGGCGCCTGGCCGGCCGAACGCGAACGTGGCGCCCGCCGGGAGACCCCGGCGAGCGCCACGTGGTGACTGGGCGAGCGGTCAGTGGCCGGAGCCGCTGCCGATCTCCTCGCGCTCCGTACCCGGTTCGACCGGCGGGTGCCCCGGGGAGACCGGAGCCTCGGCCGGCTTCTCGATCGGGTAGAAGAAGCCCCGGATGGCCGGGCCGAGCGCCCCGAGCCGGTTCATCTTCTTCGGTACGACCCAGCCGACGTAGTCGAGTTCCGCGTGGCCGTCGTGCCCGCCGGCCAGCGGCTGGTGCACCTCGACGAAGCGGCCGTCCGGCAGCCGCCGGATGATGCCGGTCTCGACGCCGTGCGCCAGCACCTCGCGGTCGTGCTGCTGGAGACCCAGGCAGATCCGGTAGGTGAAGTAGTAGGCGATCGGCGGGGCGATCAGCAACCCGATCCGGCCGATCCAGGTCATCGCGTTGAGGCTGATGGCGAACTTGGCCGCGATCACGTCGTTGGCGCCCGAGAGCGTCAGCACGACGAAGAAGGCCAGCGCCATGGCGCCGAGCGCGGTGCGGTTCGGCACGTCACGCGGACGCTGGAGCAGGTTGTGGCTGCGCCGGTCCTTGGTCATCCGCGCCTCGATGAACGGATAGAACATCGGTAGCACGGTCAGGATGCCGGGTAGCACCACCGTGGGCCAGAAGATCGGCGGGATCGTGTACCCGTTGCCGATCGGGATGTTGATCGCCCACGGTGGCATGAGCCGGGTCGAGCCGTCGAGGAACATGACGTACCAGTCGGGCTGGCTGGCGGCCGAGACCACCCATGCCTCGTACGGGCCGAAGAGCCAGATCGGGTTGATCTGGGCCAGCCCGCCGAGCATGGCGATGACCCCGAACACGATCATGAAGAAGCCACCCTGCTTGATCGCGTAGCGCGGGAACATCCGCTCGCCGACCACGTTGTTGTTGGTCCGGCCGGGGCCGGGCCACTGGGTGTGCTTCTGCTTGAAGACCAGGCCGAGGTGCACGCTGATCAGACCCAGCAGGATGGCCGGGATGAGCAGCACGTGCGCGATGAAGAAGCGGCTGATGATGATGTCGCCCGGGAACTCGCCGCCGAAGATCGACGACGTCACCCAGGAACCGATCACCGGGATGGAGAGCATGATCGCGGAGGCGATCCGCAGACCCGTACCGGAGAGGCCGTCGTCCGGGATCGAGTAGCCGGTGAAGCCCTCCAGGAAGCCCAGCCAGAAGAGCAGGACGCCGATGACCCAGTTCAGCTCGCGCGGCTTGCGGAAGGCTCCGGTGAAGAAGATCCGCATCATGTGCACGACGATCGAGGCGACGAAGAGCAGCGCCGCCCAGTGGTGCATCTGCCGCATCACCAGGCCGCCGCGGACGTCGAACGAGATGTCCAGGGCGGACGCGTACGCGGCGGACATGTGCATGCCCCGCAGCGGCGCGTAGCTGCCGGTGTAGGTGACCTCCGTCATCGCGGGCTCGAAGAAGAAGGTCAGGAAGGTACCGGTGAGCAGCAGGACGATGAACGAGAAGAGCGCGATCTCGCCCAGCAGGAACGACCAGTGGTCCGGGAAGACCTTGTTGAGCAGCGCGCGCAGCGGGGTGGCTACCCGGAGCCGTTCCTCGACCTCGACCGCGGCCTTGCCCGGAAGGGCTGCTACATCGATTTTTCGGCGCTTCACGGCCGCTCCCAGAAGTCCGGCCCGACGGCCTCGGTGAAGTCGGACTTGGCCACGAAGAAGCCTTCCTCGTCCACCGTGAGCGGCAGCTGGGGCAGTCTCCGGTTGGCTGGTCCGAACACCGGCCGGGCGTTGTCAGTGATCAGGAAGGTCGACTGGTGGCACGGGCAGAGCAGACGGTTGGTCTGCTGCTCGTACAGGCTCGCCGGGCAGCCGGCGTGCGTGCAGATCTTGGAGAACGCGATGTAGTTGCCCCACATGAAGGCGTCCTTGCCCACCCGGTCGTTCGCCGCGCGGGCGGTGTCCGCGTCCTCCTGACGGAGGTGGATCAGCAGGGTCGGCGAGTCGGCGTGCTTGTTCGACACGCCGTCCTCGATGCCGGGGAAGACCGTCATCTGACCGCCCGGGCTGACGTCCTCGGGACGGATCGGCGTGCCGTCCTGGCGGGTGAGCCGGATGAGCCCGTCCTTGTTCGGGTGCCAGCCGGTGGTGAACATCTGGTTGTTCTTGTGCGGCTGCTGGATCAGGCCACCGATCAGGGGCGCCGCGGCGACCGCGCCGACCGGCGCGAGGCCGGCCAGCAGCGAGATGCCGAGCAGCGGGCGCCGCTTCACGCCCAGCTCGTCGGCCATGTAGGTGATCGTGTTACCGACGATCTTGTTCTGCCGCTCGTCGAGCGGGCCCTCGTGCCGGTCCTGGATCGACACCTCCTTGGGCAGCAGCTTCTTGCCCCAGGTGAGGATGCCGAAGCCGACGCAGAGCAGCGCGATGCCGAGCGACAGGCCGAGCAGCGGCGTGAAGACCTTGTCCGCGCCGGTGCCGGGCTTCCACTCCCACGGCCACCAGATGTAGACCGCCAGGAAGGCGGTCGCCGCCAGGCCGGTGACCAGGAAGAAGAGCGCGACGGTACGGACCAGCCGCCGCTCCGCCTTGGTCCCCGGCACCGGGAACTGCGGCTCGTAGTGGACGATCTCGATGTCTTCCTGGCGGGCGCCCTCCCGCACGATGTCGAACTTCGACAGCTTCGGGTCGTCGAGGTCGATGCCCTCGGTCTCCGTACGAGTGCTCATGCCGTCCTCTCACTTCCCTCGGCGACGGCATGAGGCTCGGTCGCCCGGAGTTCGCTGATGTGCTGCTGGCGTCCGCTCACGACTTCCCCGCAATCCACAGGCTCGCGAAGATCAGCGCCACGATCCCGACCAGGAAGATCACCAGACCCTCGGTGGTGGGGCCGAGGCGGCCGAGGTTGAACCCACCCGGATCGTTGTTCTCCTGGAGGTTCTTCTGGACGTAGGCGATGATGTCCGCCTTCTCCTCCGGCCGGAGCTGGTTGTCGCCGAAGACCGGCATGTTCTGCGGCCCGGTCAGCATGGCGGCGTAGATCTCGCGGTCGGTCGCCTTGCGGATGGTGGGCGCGTACTTGCCCGAGGTCAGGGCGCCGCCGCCACCACCGAAGGTGTGGCAGGAGGAGCAGTTGATCCGGAACAGCTCGCCGCCCGTGGCCACGTCGCCCCCGGCGGCCAGGTGGTCCACGTCCTGCGGGATCTGCGGGCCACCCCCCAGCTCCTGGATGTACTGGCCGAGCTGACGGGTCTGCTCGTCGGTGAAGACCGGGGGCTTCCGCTCGGCCTGGGCCTCCTGGCGCGCCAGCGGCATCCGGCCCGTGCCGACCTGGAACTCCACCGAGGCCGAACCGACGCCGATCAGGCTCGGTCCGCGACCCTCGATGCCCTGCGCGTTACGACCGTGGCAGGTGACGCAGCTGGTGTCGAAGAGGGCCTTACCGTCCTGCGCGGCGCTGGACAACTGCGGCGTGTCCTGCGCCTGTAGGCCGGGCGCGAAAACGGTGTAGGCACCGCCGGCCAGGGTCAGCGCGGCCAGCAGCCGCAGCGCGGCGCCCACGCGGCGACGGCCCTTGCTGCGCGGGGTGGACCGCCCGCGGCGCAGCCGCGCGAGCACGCCACGACGGCGGTCGCCTGGCCGGGGGATGTCAGAAGTCATGGCCTGTGTCCTTAACGGTTTCTCGACCTTGTCTCAGGGACGGGGCAGCGACACGAAACGTGACAGCGCCAAGATCACTGCAGCCAGTAGATCATGGCGTACAGCGCGATCCACACCACGTCTACGAAGTGCCAGTAGTACGAGACCACGATGGCCGAGGTCGCCTGCGCCGGTGTGAACCGGCCCATAGTCGTACGGATCATGAAGATGATGAAGGCGATGAGACCGCCGGTCACGTGCAGCCCGTGGAAGCCGGTGGTCAGGTAGAACATCGACCCGTACCCATCAGCGTTGATCTTGACGCCCTCGTGCACCAGGTTGCGGTACTCGTTGAGCTGCCCGAGTACGAAGATCAGGCCCATCACGAAGGTGATGCTGAACCAGCGTCGCAGCGCGTGCACGTCCCCCTTCTCGGCGGCGAAGACACCGAGCTGGCAGGTGACCGAGGAGAGCACCAGGATCACCGTGAAGGTGGTCGCGTACGGGATTTTGAGGACCTCGGTGTGCTTCTCCCACTGCTCCGGCGCCGCCGCGCGGATGGAGAAGTACATCGCGAACAGCGCCGCGAAGAACATGAGTTCGCTGGAGAGCCACACGATCGTCCCGACGCTGACCATGTTCGGGCGCGTCAGGGAGTGGATCCGGCTCTTATCAATAGCTAGGGCCGCAGTCACGCGGTCATTATTGCCCCCGATCAGCGCAGCCGATCGGCGGGGTGGCCAAACTGACCTCTATTGCGGGGTGCCCGGCCCCCGCGACTTGACCTGGCCTAGCCTGAAATACGTGCTGCACGTCGATCCGGCCACCGCCCTCACCTCGATTACGCCGCTCGCGCACGCGCCGACGGAAGGCGTCGAGCGGGCGCCCCTCACCGTGGCGACGATCCTCACCGAGTGGTCGCTGAACAACTGGCTCGCCGTGCTGCTCGTCCTCGCCGCCGCGGTCTACCTCTACGGCGTACACCGACTGCGCACGCGCGGACACCGCTGGCCGGTGGCCCGGACCGCGCTCTTTCTCGGCCCCGGGCTCGGCTCGATCGCGCTGGTCACCCTCACCGGCCTCGGCGCGTACGACACGACGCTGCTCTCCGTACACATGATCCAGCACATGGTGCTGGCCATGGTGGCCCCGATCTTCCTGGCGCTCGGCGCGCCGGTGACGCTGGCGCTGCGTACGCTGCCGCTGCCGGCCCGGCGGCGGCTGCTGGCCGTGCTGCACAGCAGGTTCGCCAAGGTCTTCACGTTCCCGCTGGTGGCGTACGCCATCTTCGTGGTGAACCCGTTCGTGCTCTACTTCACCGGCCTCTACCACTTCACGCTCGAACACGAGTTCGCGCACGAGCTGACCCACGCGCACTTCATCCTCACGGGCTGCCTCTTCTTCTGGCCGTTGATCGGGCTCGACCCGCTGCCGGGCCGCTGGCCGTACCCGGGCCGGGCGCTGCTGATGCTGCTCTCGGTGCCCTTCCACACCGTGCTCGGTCTCACGATCATGCAGAGCGCCACCCTGCTCGGCGGGGACTGGTACCCGTCGCTGGAACTGAGCTGGGTCGACCCCTGGACCGACCAGAAGACCGCCGGCGGCGTCCTCTGGGCCGGTGGCGAGTTCGTCAGCGTGATCATGCTGGGCGTCCTCGTCGTGCAGTGGATCCGCCAGTCCGAGCGGGAGGCCCGCCGGATCGACCGCGAACTGGACCGCCAGGAGGCCCGCGAACGCGCCGCCGCCGGCCCCGCGCAGCAGGCCTGACGGGCCGAGCCCGCGATGGTGGGCGCCACCGCGAGCGCGACCGGGGACGGCGCCCGGTCCCAGGATCCGGGCCCCGCGAACCCCGGGTGCGCGGGCGGGGCCGGGCGGCGAAGCGGCGACCGGTACGATCAGCCGCAGCTACGACGTGGGAGCTTGCGACCGATGACCGACCGTCTTTACACCGTCCTGCTCTACAGCGACGACCCCCAGGTGCGCGACCGGATGCGACTGGCTGTCGGCACCCGGCCGGCCAGCGATCTGCGGGTGGAGTTCGTCGAGGCGTCCAGCTACGACGAGGTCGTACGGCTGGTCGACGACTACGAGATCGACCTGCTGCTCCTCGACGGCGAGGCCACCCCCGCCGGCGGCATCGGCCTCGCGCGGCAGATCAAGGACGACCGCGCCGACGCCCCGCCGACCTGCGTCGTGATCGCCCGGGCCGCGGACCGCTGGCTGGCCGCGTACGCCGAGGTCGACGCGACCCTGGTGCACCCGCTCGACCCGGTGACCACCGGACAGACCGTCGCCGGTCTGCTGCGCGCGCACGCGGGCGAGGCGACCGCCTCCGCCTAGGCTCCCTCCGCCTAGGCGCCACCCCCGGGGCCCGCACCGCCAACCACCCCCAACCCCACCGCCCGCTCGGGAGGCCCACCATGGGCGAACGGACCTGGCCCAACCTGCTCACCGCGTTGGTACGCGCCGAGGAGTTGTCCAGCGCCGACACCGCCTGGGCGATGGACGAGATCATCTCCGGCTCGGCCACCCCGGCGCAGATCGCGGGCTTCGCGCTGGCGCTGCGCGCCAAGGGCGAGAGTCCGGCCGAGCTGGCCGGCATGGTCGAGGCCATGCTCAACCGGGGCGTGCCGGTGGCGCTGCCCGACGAGGTACGCGCCAGCGCGGTGGACGTGGTCGGCACCGGCGGCGACCGGGCGCACACCGTCAACATCTCCACCATGACGGCGATCGTGCTGGCCGGCGCCGGGGTACGCGTGGTCAAGCACGGCAACCGGGCCGCCTCCTCCTCGTGCGGCGCGGCCGACCTGCTCGAATACCTCGGCGTACCGATCGACCTCGGCCCCGAGGGGGTGGCGCGCTGCGTCACCGAGGTCGGCATCGGGTTCTGCTTCGCCGCCCGGTTCCACGCCGGTATGCGGCACACCTCCGCGCCCCGCCGCGAGCTGGGCGTACCCACGGTCTTCAACTTCCTCGGCCCGCTGACCAACCCCGCGCGCCCACGGGCCGCCGCGGTCGGCTGCTTCGACCCGCGGATGGCGGGCGTGATGGCGGACGTCTTCGCCGCGCGCGGCGACTCGGTGCTGGTGATGCGCGGCGAGGACGGGCTGGACGAGTTCAGCACCGCCGCCCCGACCCGGCTCTGGATCGCGCATCGGGGGCGGGTGAGCGAAACGCTGGCGGACGCGGCGGACCTCGGGGTACCCCGGTCCACCCCCGGCGACCTGCGGGGCGGTGACGCCGCTTTCAACGCCGACGTGGCCCACCGGCTGCTCGCCGGCGAGACCGGCCCGGTGCGCGACGCGGTACTGGTCAACGCCGCCGCCGCGCTGGCCACCCAGGCCGACCTGGACGGCGGCCCGGTCGAGGCGATGCGCGAGGGTCTGCGCCGGGCGGCCGAGGCGGTCGACTCGGGCGCGGCCGCCCGTACCCTGAAGCGCTGGGTCGAGGTGGCGCGCGCCGCCAAGTCGGCCGAGTAGCCCGCCCCCGGCGGCGCGCCCGCCACCGCCGGCGCGGTCGCCACCGGGCGAACCGGACGAACGACACGTCCGGGGCCGGTACCGGCCTCCGGTCGGAACCGCGGAGCTTCGCCCCGCCCGCGTGGACCCCGTCCATCCGGGTACCCCCGAGTGTCAACCAGCCGAGGGGGGAGAAAGATGTTGGGCTTCAAGCATGTGGGTCTGCTCGCCGGACTGGCCGTGTTCGGGCTGGCACCGGTCGTCACCATGCGTGCCGCGGCCGCACCTCCGGCCCAGGACACGCAGTTCCTGGAGACCATCCACCAGGTGAATCTGTACCAGATCACCTCCGGGAACCTCGCCGAGCAGCGCGGCGGCGACGCGACCATCCAGACGCTCGGGGCCCGGTTCGTCACCGACCACGCCAAGCTCGACGGGACCGTGAAGAGCACCGCCGCCTCCACCGGCGTGACCCTGCCGGACGCGCCGACCACCGACCAGCAGAACCGGCTGGCGCAGGAGCAGAACCTGAACGGCAACGCCTTCGACCGGCAGTGGGTCACCACCCAGCTCACCCTGGACGTGGCCGTGATGCAGGCCGCGCAGACCGAGCTGAGCGCGGGTTCGGACGGGTCGGTCAAGCAGGTGGCGCGGGACACCGTCGCGTTGGTCCAGTCGCACCACCAGGCGCTCCTCGCGGCCGCCAAGAAGCTGAACATCCCCGTACCGGGCGGTGCCTCGGTGCTGCCGACGCCGAGCCCCTCCGGTACGCCGAGCCCCGGTCCGTCGGGCTCGCCGAGCGGTTCCGGCTCGCCCGCGCCGAGCGACTCGGGTACGCCCGGCCCGAGCGTGACGTCGAACGCGCCCAGCCCGGGCGTGAGCTGAGCCCTGTTCACGGGCGTCGCCGTTCCGTCGTACCCGGGCGGAGCGGCGGCGCTGTGTCGTCCCGCGCTCCGGATGGCCCGGCTACGGAGTCGAACCTGCGCCCAGCCGCCACCTTCAGACACCTTCACCTGAACGTCAGAGGCGCTATCGGAGACCGGTAACGCCGCTGACGTTCAGGTGAAGGCCCCAACCGACGCGAGGCGAATCCCCGGCAGCGGCCAGATGGACCGGACGTCACGACCAGGTGGGCCCGCAGGGGCGGGAGACGGGCCGGCCGGGGTGTGGCGGGGCCCGCCTGGGCGGGAGACAAAGGCGCCCGGGGCGGCCGCTGGCCGACGGTACGTCCGCGCGCGACACACCGGTGCAATTCCGTCGTACCGGCGGGGCATGATGGCAGCGTGTCAAATGACAACCGGGTAATTTCCCCCTTCCAGGTTGTCCGGGCGTACACGGAGGAGGCGACGGGCGTGCGAGGCTGGGGTGGCCGGGTGCGGCACGAGGTCCGGCTCTACTGCGATCTCTGTGCGGACGAGATGCTCTTCGAGACGCCGCCCTGCGTGGACGGGCACGGCGCCGACTGCCCCGAACTGGCGTGCACGGGCTGCGGCACCGCGTTGGTGGTCGCGCCGCTCGCGGTCGCGGCGCCGGGGCGCGAGCGGACGGGCGGTACCCGTGGCGGCGCCGGTCGTCGCGCGCCGCGGGAGCGCCGGGCGGCCTGATCCCGCCGGGGCCGGTCGCGGGAACGCCTGTCTGGCCGGTCCAACACCCGCCGGGGCCGGTCGAACGCCTGCCGGGTCGGTCGTGAGAACGCCTCCGGGACGACCCCGGAGGAGCGCGGTCCCGGTTCCCTCGGACCTGGGGAACCGGGACGGCCGGCCGACGAGTCGCGGGTCCGCCCGTCGCAGGTGCGGGTCGTAGATGCGGGTGGTAGGTGTGGCCCACGGATTCGCGCGTCACAGATCCGGGCCCGGAAGCGCCGGGCACGTGCCGGCCAGCCGGGCGGAAACGACGCCGCCGCCGGTCCCCGAGGGGATCGGCGGCGGCGCGAACGTGCAGCTTGCTCCGGGGCCTCAGTGCTCCGCGGTGCGGCGGGTGCCGGAGTAGTACTCGAAGAGCAGCCCGCAGGCGGCGAAGATCACCGAGACCAGGCCGGTCGCGAGCAGCCACCACTGCCAGAACACCAGGCCGAGGCCGGCGATGGTGGCGGCGACGGCGATGCCGAACGGCCAGTAGCTGCCCGGGCTGAAGAAGCCGATCTCACCGGCGCCGTCGGCGATCTCACCGTCCGGCCGGTCCTCCGGGCGCAGGTCGATGCGCCGGGAGACGAACCAGAAGAAGCCGCCGCACATCGCGCAGAGCAGGCAGGAGAGCGTCAACGCCACCGAGCCGACCCAGTCGACGTGGCCGAGCTGGGCATCGGTCCACCAGGCGTAGAGAACGGCCGCGAACGCCAGGAACACCGCGATGATGGTGAAGATCCGCCACTCGGTCTTCATGGCCTCGACCTCAGCTTCCCGCGCCGGCGTTGGCGCTGCTCGGGTTGAAGTTGTTCGCGTCGCGCTTGGTCTGGAACGGCTTGGTCTTGACGGCCAGCGGGGCCTCACCGATCTCCGACAGCGCGTCCTGGGTCGACTTGCCGGTCTTCTTGGCCGCGAGGAACCGGTCGTACTTGTCCGGCGAGACCACCCGCAGCTCGAAGTTCATCATCGAGTGGTAGGTGCCACAGAGTTCGGCGCAGCGGCCGACGTAGGCGCCCTCGGACTCCAGCTTCGAGACCTCGAAGACGTTGCGCACCTTGCCCGGGAAGACGTCGCGCTTGAAGAGCAGCTCCGGCACCCAGAACGAGTGGATGACGTCCTTGCTGGTCTCCTCGATCCGGATGCTCCGACCGGTCGGCAGCACCAGGATCGGGATCACCTCGGTGGTGCCGAGCGTGGAGGCGACGGTGTGCGCGTCCGGCCCGATCCCGTCCCGGTAGTTGAACTGCCAGTTCCACTTGAAAGCGACGACCTCGACGGTCACGTCGGGGTTCTTGGTCACCTTGTCGACGTCGGTCTGCACGATCGCCGTGTAGTAGAAGAGCACGGCCACGACCAGAATCGGCGCGATGGTGTAGAGGAACTCCATCGGCATGTTGAACCGCGTCTGCACCGGCAGTTCGTCACCGCGCTTGCGGTAACGGATCACACACCAGAAAATCAGGCCCCACACGAAGACACCGACCGCCAGCGCGGCGATGACCGAGCCGATCCACAGGTCGTACATCCGGTGCGACTGAGGCGTGATGCCCCCCTGCGGCCAACCGAATCCCGAGAACGTCGCGCCGACGTCACATCCGGTGAGCAGGATCAGCAGCGCCGTTCCACCGACGCCGAGCCCGGCCAGCCGCACCGCAGCACGTCGTGGGCTGCGCTTCCCGGCCGTGGGCTGTATTCCCGAACCCCTTGCGACCACCTGGTCCTGCCTCCTTAACGCACCGCCCGTTTGCCGAATCGTCAGCACCGGCGGCAAAGGCGTCACCGACGGTCGCAGATTACTCGACCATCCCAGGCTGGACGGCCGTGGGGGGTGCCGTATCCCTCAACGGAGATCTTGCCCGATCCGTACCGCGATAGGTTTCGTTGGTGACCGTTACCGCGACCTATTTCGACGCGGCCACCGCCACTCCCCCGCACCCGGTGGCCCGGCAGGCGCTCCTCGCCGCGCTCGTAGACGGCTGGGCCGACCCGAGCAAGCTCTACGCGCAGGCCCGCCGGGCACGCCAGCTCCTGGACGCGGCGCGGGCCAGCACGGCCGAGGTGCTCGGGGTACGCCCCGACGAGCTCTCCTTCACCGCCAGCGGTACGGCGGCCGCGCACGCCGCGGTGCTGGGTGGCCTGGCCGGGCGCCGGCGCGCCGGCGACGTGCTGGTCCACTCGGCCATCGAGCACTCCGCCGTGCTGCACGCGGCCGAACGGCACGCGGCGGCCGGCGGCGAGGCGCGCCCGGTGCCGGTGGACCGGCTCGGCCGGCTCGACCTGGCGGCCTGGTCGGCGGCGGTCGCCGCGCCGGGCGTGGCGCTCGCCACCCTGATCAGCGCGAGCCACGAGGTCGGTACGGTCCAGCCGGTCGCCGAGGCGGCCCGGG
Organism: Micromonospora sp. NPDC049559; assembly: GCF_040676675.1. Classification (NCBI taxonomy): domain Bacteria; kingdom Bacillati; phylum Actinomycetota; class Actinomycetes; order Micromonosporales; family Micromonosporaceae; genus Micromonospora; species Micromonospora sp. NPDC049559. The sequence goes on from NZ_JBFAPK010000034.1 coordinate 42,058, forward strand.
CGTGCGCCGAGGCCGGGGTACCGCTGTACGTCGACGCCGCCCAGTCGATCGGCCGCCTCCCGGTCGGGGCGGATGCCGCGCTACCGGCCGGTTTCGTGCCGCCCGGCTGGTCGATCCTGACCGCCAGCGCGCACAAGTGGGGCGGGCCGCCCGGCGTGGGGTTGCTGGTGGTCCGCAAGGGCACCCGGTGGGAGTCGCCCTACCCGGCCGACGAGCGGGAGGCGGGCCGTACGCCCGGCGTGCCGGACCTGCCCGCGATCGTGGCCGCCGCGGCGGCGCTGCGGGCGGTGGCCGCGGAGGCGGCGGCGGAGTCCGACCGGCTCGCGGCGCTGGTGGACCGGATCCGCGCGGTGGTGGCGGCGACGGTACCGGACGTGGAGGTGGTCGGGGACCCGGTCCGGCGGCTGCCGCACCTGGTCACCTTCTCCTGCCTGTACGTCGACGGCGAGGCGCTGCTGCACGCCCTGGACCGGCGCGGCTTCGCGGTCTCGTCCGGTTCCTCCTGTACCTCCTCCACGCTGCGGCCCTCGCACGTGCTGGAGGCGATGGGGGTGCTCTCGCACGGCAACGTACGGATCTCGCTGCACCGGGAGACGACCGAGGCGGAGGTGGAGCGCTTCCTGGCCGAGCTTCCGGGCGTGGTGGCCGAGCTGCGCGCGCAGGCCGGGGCGGCCGACCTGTGAGTTCGAGCGGCGGGCGCGGGTACGATCTGGCCCAGCTGGAGAAAGGGCCCTTTCGATGACCGGCCGTGACCCCGCCGTCACCGTGATCGACTGCCTGGGTCAGCGCTGCCCGCTGCCGGTGATCGAGGCGGCCCGCCGGCTGCCCCAGTTGCCCGTGGGCGCCGTGCTCCGGGTGCTCGCGGACGATCCGGCGGCGGCGATCGACATCCCGGCCTGGTGCCGGATGCGCGGGCAGGAGTTCCTCGGCGCCGTCACGGTGGACGGCGCACCCGGGTACGAGGTCCGCCGCGCCCACTGACGACCGCGACCGGCGCGCCCGACCCGCCTCCGCGCCGACGGCACCGGCCGGGGCCACCGCGCCCGTCGACCGACCGGGGCGGAGGGCCCGCGTGCCGATCGCGGGCCCTCCCGACCGGGTGTCCACGACGGCCATGACCCGCGTGGACACCCGGCCGACCAAGGTCAGGCGCGGCAGGGGTTGCCGGCCGGGTGGGCCGGCGTGCCCTCCACGTTCGCCTTGGCCTCGGCGATCACCACGTCGGTCAGCGGCGTGTCGAGCACCACGGCGCGCTGGGTGATCGTGGTGGCGGTGGTCTCCGTGCTGTTGATCCGCAGCGATCCGACGACCAGCGGGACGGTCAGCGGGGCCGATCCGACCGTCACCGGCACGCCGTTGACCTTCAGGCTCGCCACCGTGGACGAGCCGGCGAAGACCGGGGCGAGGCCGCCGGGGGCCGGCGCGCAGGTGGCCGAGGCGGAGGCCTGGATCACGCCGAGTTCGATGGTGACCAGCCCGGCCACGGTGATCCGGGTGGAGTCGACCCGGGCCGTCGCGCTGCCGGCGTCACCCGCCGCCGGGGCCGACGCCGCCGGGTGGTCCGGCCGGCTGTCGGTGGCCGCCTCCAGCACCCCGGTCCGGACGTTGACCAGGCCGGAGGTGAGCTGTGCCGAGGCCACCTGTTCGTGGTCGTCGACGCAGGGCACGTCGTCCGGGTTCGCCCGGCCGGCGGTCAGGCCGGCGATCCGCAGCGCCGTGGAGGTGCAGGAGAACGTCCCGTCCCGGTCGTTGTCGACGATGGTGCCGACCCCGGTCGGATCGGTCAGCGCGGCCCCGACCGGCGCCGAGAGCCGCACCGTGAAGGTCTCGTCCGGCTCGTCGACCGCGTCGTCCACCACCGGGACCGTCACGGTCTTCGTGGTCTGGCCGGGCGCGAGGCTGACCGTACCGCCGGTCGTGGCGTAGTCGGCCGGCGCGACCGCCGTACCGTTGGCGGTGGCGTACGCGGCGCTCACCGCGGTGTCCGTCGGGCCGGTACGGGTCACCGTGAAGGTGGCGGAACCGGCGCCCTCGTTCACGGTCACGTCGTCGATCCGCAGGCCCGGCACGTTGACGGTCAGCCGCTGGGTGAAGCCCCGGCTGGTCCCGTCGATCAGGAAGTCGACCACGCAGTGGTAGCTGCCGGCGGCCGCGCCGCCGCCCAGCTGCACGGACTCCGTGAAGGTCGCGTCGGCACCGCTGGTCACGGTACGGCTGGCCGGCGCGAAGCTCAGCGACAGCGGCGCGTCGCAGGAGACCACCTGCGGGGTCACGGTGACCTCGATCGCCTTGATCCCGGCGAGGATGGCGTCGGCGACCTCGTCGGCCGGTACGCCGCTGAGCAGTTGCCCGCCGGTGGCCGAGGTGATGGTGGTGAACTGGCCGGAGGCGTTCATCGCGCCGACGTCGACGGCGACCACCCGTACCCCGGCGGCCTGCAGGGCGGCGACCGTGTCGGCGAGGGAGTGCCCGCCGCTCGGATCGTGCGACGGCGCGTCGCCGAAGATCACCGCGATCCGGGTCCCGTCCGGCCGGAACGTGACCGCCCCGGTGGAGACCTCGTAGAGCGCGTTGAGGTTCGCCTCCGGGACGTCCCCGCCGCCGGCCGCCGCCCAGGCGTTGATCCCGGCCTGTACGGCGGACAGGTCCCCGGTCAGGCCCTGGTTGAGCCGGAACGCGTACGGGTCGGTGAAGTCCTTGTACTCGGCGACGGCGAACTGGGCCTGCGGCTGCGCCGCGACCACGCTGGAGAGGATGTCGGCGGCGTTGGCCCGGACGTTGCCGATCGCGCCGCCCATGCTCCCGGTGGTGTCGGCGACGAAGATCAGGTCGGGTTTGGGGGGCACGGTCGGGGTGTGCACGACCTTGGCGATCTCCGCCGATCCGCCGGGGCCGAGGGTGATGGTGACGTCGGCGGGTTCGACGCCGGGATCGGCGGCGGCCGGGCGGGCGGTCACCGTGGCCGGGGCCGCCAGCGCGGCGGCGAGGGCCAGCGCGGTGAGCGCCCGGCGGCGGAGAGATCTGGGACGGTACGACACGGGGTTCTTCCTCCCTTTGCCTCGGTTTCTCCTCGGCGTGGCGCCACCGCCCGATCGGCCGGAATCTCCGTGACCGCCGAACGCGGCGACGATCCGCCGGCAAAGGTCATCATCGATATGGCGCGGGGCCGGGAAGTTGTCCGTATGCGGACAAGAGGAAACGCCGTACCGCCGCCTTGACGTGCGACGTTCGGGGGCGGTCCGGCCGCCCGATCATCCGGCGACATCCAGCTCAGCGACGGTACGGCCGGGCGCCGGATCATTATCCACAAGGGAGAGTAGGACGGGCGCGAATACTCACCCCCGTCGACGCGAGAACAATTCACTCATTCGCGGGCCGTCCGTTCCGAGGGCGCACCCGGTGGAAATCGCGCGGCGCTCTCGGGCGAACGGCCGGAAATCCGCCGACAATTCCGGCCGGCCACGTCATCAGTCGAGATACGCGAGGATGCTCGGCAGCGGGTCGGCGGCGGTCGCGGTGTCGACCACCAACCGCGGGCCGACGAACGGCTCGTACTCGGCGCGGCGCGCCAGGGTCTGCGCCCAGTCCGGTACGAGGGGGTCCGCGCCGGCGTCCCACCGGCGCTCGATCCGCCGGCGGTGCTCGACCTCGTCACCGCACCAGACCTCGACCACCCGCAGCGGTACCCGCGCGCGGGCGGCCAGGTCCTCCCAGAGCGCGCGGGCGGAGGCGACCGGGTTGACCGCGTCGACGATCACCGACAGGCCGAGGTCCAGTTGGACCTCGGCCAGGCCGGCGAGGCTGCCGTACGCGGCGAGCCCCGCCGCGGGTCCGGTGATGCCCTGCCGCGCGAGCGCCCGTTCGACCGGGTCGACCGGCAGGACGGGGGCGGTCAACGCCACGCCGAGCCGGACCGCGAGGGTGCTCTTACCGACGCCGGGGAGCCCGGCGAAGACGACGAGTACCGGACTCACCCCACCAGGTGCGGCCGGACGTCCTCGGCGGCGGCCTCACCGTACGACTCGCCCAGGGCCTTTACGAACAGGTCGGGGCGGACCTCGTACTCCTGCGGGCCCACCGACTCCAGCACGAGCGTGGCGAGGAGCGAGCCGACCTGCGCGGCGCGCTCCAGACCGAGGTTCCAGGAGAGCGCGGCGAAGAAGCCGGCCCGGAAGGCGTCACCGACGCCGGTGGGGTCGGAGGCCTCGATCTCCCGGGCGATCGGTACCCGGATCGGGTCGCCGTCGCGGGCGGCGATCTCCACGCCGTGCTTGCCGAGCGTGGTGACCCGGATCTTCACCCGCTCCAGCAGCTGCGCGTCGGTGAGGCCGGTCTTCTGCTGCAGCAGCGACTTCTCGTAGTCGTTGGTCATCAGGTAGTCCGCGCCGTCGATCAGGCCGAGCACGTCCTCGCCCTCCATCCGGGCGAGTTGCTGCGACGGGTCCGCCGCGAAGGCGTACCCCCGCGACCGGCACTCCTGTGAGTGGCGCAGCATCGCGGCGGGGTCGTTGGCGCTCACCAGCACCAGGTCGAGCCCGCCCACGCGCTCGGCGACCGGCGCGATCTCGATGTTGCGGGCCTCGCTCATCGCCCCGGCGTAGAACGAGGCGATCTGGCACAGGTCGGTGTCGGTGGTGCAGACGAACCGGGCCGTGTGCGCCACCTCGCTGACGTGCACCGAGTCGCAGTCCACCCCGTGCCGCTCCAGCCAGGAGCGGTAGTCGGCGAAGTCGGCGCCGACCGCCCCCAGCAGCACCGGACGCAGCCCGAGCTGGGACATGCCGAAGGCGATGTTCGCCGCCACCCCGCCGCGGCGCACCACCAGGTCGTCGACGAGGAACGAGAGCGAGACCTGGTGCAGTTGCTCGGCGATCAGCTGATCAGCGAACCGGCCGGGAAAATGCATCAGGTGATCGGTGGCGATCGAGCCGGTTACGGCGATCTTCATGTCAGCCCTCGGGGTCAGGTTTCGGGAGCGTGGCGCCGGTCAGCCTACCGGCCCGGTTACCCTACCGACCGCCGTTCGAGTCGTGGTCGAGGCCATCCGTTCGGCGAGTTGTCATCTTCCTGATCGGCGGGACCGGGACCGGGAGTGCCGAAAAAGCACGAGGGCCACCGCCGGCACGCCGGTCACTTTGGGTGACCGGCGTCCCAGCGATGGCCCTGAGCTTGCCATGGCCCCTGAGCTTGCCATGGCGCCGAGCTTCTAGGGTCGACGCTTTTCGGGTCGGCTCAGTGGAACGAGTCGCCGCAGGCGCAGGAGTTCTGCGCGTTGGGGTTGTCGATGGTGAAGCCCTGCGCGTCGATGCGGTCGGCGAAGTCGATGGTCGCACCGGTGAGGTAGGGCGCGCTCATCCGGTCGACGACGACCTCGACGCCGCCGAAGTCGGAGACGATGTCACCGTCGAGCGAGCGCTCGTCGAAGAACAGCTGGTACCGCAGGCCGGAGCAGCCGCCCGGCTGCACCGCCACCCGAAGCCGCAGGTCGTCGCGGCCTTCCTGCTCGATCAGGGCCTTGACCTTCTGCGCCGCGACGTCGGTGAGGACGACGGCGGTCGGGGCCTTAGCCTCGGTCGACTCGGTCTGCGCTGGACTGGTCACGTGGAATTCTCCCTGCGCGCTGGTTCGGTCTATGCCCAACCACGCTAACCGCGTGGCTGACGATTCCCAATGCTCCTGCTTGTGATTGTAGGTCGGTGCGGCCCAGCTCACCCGGCTGAAGCGGCGCCCGCGAGGCCCAGGGTCTCGACGAGCACGGCCCGCTGGGTGGGGCGGGCGGCGGCGTACCGCTCGCGCCCGGCGTCCGTCAACGTCACGAAGACGCCACGCCGGTCGTTCGCGCACAGTTCGCGACAGACCAGCCCGTCCCGCTCCAGGCGGGCCACGGCTCGACTGAGCGCGCTCTGGCTGAGGTGCACCTGCTCAGCCAGCTCCTGCATCCGCATCTGGCCGCAGTCGGGGCGACCGGCGAGCCGGTCGATGACCTCGAACTCGCTCATCCCGATGCCGTGCCGCTCCTGCAACTCGCGTTCGAGCGCGCAGGAGCAGGCCGCGTAGCGGCTGGCCAGACTCCGCCACGCCGCGACGAGGTCCTCGTACCCCTCATCCCCGGACACGCCCGACACCCTACCACATGCGCGTGAATGAAATGCAAACACATTTTTTGCTTGTGCATTAGATGCATGCGCAAGTAAGTTGCTGGCCATGTCTGTTTCGGCTTCCGCACCCGCCGCCACCTCGGCGGCACCACCCGCGCCGGCGGATGCCGGCACCGCCCGCGATCCCCGAATGACTCCCCGACTCTGGGGTGCGCTGATCGTTCTCTGCGGTGCGCTCTTCCTCGACGGGCTCGACGTCTCGATGGTCGGCGTCGCCCTCCCCTCGATCCAGCACGACCTCGGCCTCTCCAACGGCAGCCTGCAGTGGATCGTGAGCGGTTACGTGCTCGGCTACGGCGGGCTGCTGCTGCTCGGCGGGCGCACCGCCGACCTGCTCGGCCGCCGACGGATCTTCCTCTGGGCGATCGGCGTCTTCGCCGCCGCGTCGCTGCTCGGCGGCCTGGTGGACGACCCGGCCCTGCTGATCGGTACCCGGTTCGTCAAGGGCGTGGCCGCCGCCTTCACCGCGCCGGCCGGCCTGTCGATCATCACCACCACGTTCCACGAGGGGCCGGCCCGCAACCGGGCACTGAGCGTCTACACCGCCTGCGGCGCCAGCGGCTTCTCGATGGGCCTGATCCTCGGCGGGCTGCTCACCGAGGCCGGCTGGCGGTGGACGTTCCTGCTGCCCGCGCCGGTCGCCGTGCTCATCCTGCTGGCGGGCCTGCGGCTGATCCCGCGCGAGCGGGCCCCGCACCGGGGCGGGCGCGGGTACGACCTCGCGGGCGCGGCCACCTCGACCGCCGCGCTGCTGCTGCTCGTGTACGCCGTGGTCCAGGCACCGGCGGCCGGCTGGCTGTCGGCCCGTACGCTCGGCAGCCTCGCCCTGGTCGCGGCGCTGGTCGCGGCGTTCGTGGCGATCGAGCGGCGGGTCGCGCACCCGTTGCTGCGACTCGGCATCCTGCGCAGCGCCCGGCTGCGCGGCGCGAATTTGAGCGCGCTCGCGGTGACCGGCGCCTACATCGGGTTCCAGTTCATCGCCACGCTCTACATCCAGAACGTGCTCAGCTGGTCGCCGCTGGAAATGGCGCTCGGCCTGCTCCCCGGCGGCCTCGTGGTGGCCTTCGGCGGGCCCCGGGTGGGTGGCCTGGTCAACCGCTTCGGCACGGCCCGGGTGGCCGCCGCCGGCTTCGTGGCGTTCCTCGCCGCGTACCTGATCTTCCTGCGCATCGACGGGGAGCCGCACTACCCGACGGTGATCCTGCCCACCATGCTGCTGATCGGCGCGGGCTTCGCGCTGACCTTCGCCGCCCTGAACATCCAGGCCACCGACGGGGTGGGCGACGAGGAGCAGGGGCTCGCCTCGGGACTGGTACAGACCGCGTTCCAGATCGGCGGGGCGATCGGACTGGCCGGGGTCACGGCCATCCTGGCCAGCGACGCGCCGACGCCCGGGCGGGTGCCCGGCTCGTTCCACTCCGCCCTGGCGCTGGTCACCGGGGTGGCCCTGGTCGGCCTGCTGGTCAGCGTCGCGGGCCTGGCCCGCGGGCACGGCCGGCACCGGCGCGGGCTCGCTCCCGCCGCGGGCCCGGGGGCGCGGCGCGGCGAGCGGTAGCGCCGGCACGGCGGTGGGTCGGTCGGGCCGGTGCGTACCCCGGCCGACCCACCGGCCGGTCCAGCACGCCGGCCGGGCGGTGCGTGACACGCCGGCCGTGTCACGCCCGGCCGGGGTGGTGCGTGACACGCCGGTCGGCCGCGCTACCCCGGCCGGCTCAGCGCCAGCCGCCCGGCGGGGTCAGCGGCTCCACTGCGGGGCGAGTCGGGCGGCGATCGCCCGCAGCCCCTCGGCCGGGCGGCTCATCGCCCGCTCCACGCCGCCGTGCTCCTCGCCGCCGAAGTGGTCCACCAGGCTGAACGACTCGGTCACCCCGGCCGCCGCGCTCTCCCGCCGGCCCGCGCTGACCCGGCCGGCGAGCACCACGCACGGCAGTCCCCGGTCGCGGGCCGCCCCGGCTACCCCGGCGACCACCTTGCCGCGCAGCGACTGGTGGTCGAACGAGCCCTCGCCGGTGATCACCAGATCCGCCTCGTCGAACGCGGCGTCGAGCCCGATCAGGCGGGTGACCAGCTCGATACCGGACTCGCACCGGCCGCCGAGGGCCAGGATCGCCGCGCCGAGCCCGCCGGCCGCACCGCCCCCGGGCAGCCCGACCAGCCCCGGCGGGCAGGACGGCAGGTCCCGTTCCAGTACCGCGGCGAAGGTCTCCAGGGCGCCGTCGAGCAACAGCACGTCCTCCCGGGTGGCGCCCTTCTGCGGCCCGTACACGTTCGAGGCGCCGTGCAGCCCGGTCAGCGGGTTGTCCACGTCGGTGGCCGCGACCAGGGTCACGTCGCGCAGCCGGGGCACACCGTCCAGGGAGGCGACGCCGACCAGCGCGGCGCCCCCGTACGGCAGGGCGCGCCCGGCCGCGTCCAGTGGTACGGCGCCCAGCGCGGCGAGCATCCCCGCGCCCCCGTCGTTGACGGCGGAGCCGCCCAGCCCGATCACCACCCGCCGCGCGCCGGTCTCGACCGCGGCGGCGACCAGCACCCCGAGCCCGTACGAGGTGGTGGTCTTCGGGTCGCGTTCCTCGGGCGCCAGCAGGTGCAGACCGCAGGCCTGGGCGCTCTCCACGTAGGCGGTGACCGCTGTCCCGTCCCCGGCCACCAGGATCTCCCCGTCCGCCGGACGCCCGAGCGGGTCGACCGTGCGTACCGGTATCCGCCGGCCCGCCACCGCGGTCGCGAGCACCTCGACGAAGCCCGGTCCGCCGTCGGCGAGCGGGCGGGTGACGATCTGGTCGGCCGGGGCCGCCTCGCGCCAGCCGGCCGCGACGGCCGCGGCCACCTCGGGGGCGGAGAGGGTCCCGGCGAACTTGTCCGGACAGATCAGAATCCGCATGCAGGGCAGTGTGACAGTCGTGACGCACCGTGGGACAGCCCACAACTTCCGTCGCCGCGCGGGCAGCGGGCTGTGGGATCATGGGGTACGTGACTTCAACCTGGGTTGAACCGTCGAACACCGCCACCGCCCTGCTCCTCCTCGGGCGGGGCAGCGACCCCGGCAGTGAGCGCGGCGTCGACTGTCCGGGCGAACTCCCCGCGCCGAGCGACCCGGACCTGGTCGCCCGCGCCCGCGCCGCCAAGGCCGCGCTGGGGCAGAAGGTGTTCGTGCTGGGCCACCACTACCAGCGCGACGAGGTGATCCAGTTCGCCGACGTGACCGGCGACTCGTTCAAGCTCGCGCGCGAGGCGGCGGCCCGGCCGGAGGCGGAGTACATCATCTTCTGCGGCGTGCACTTCATGGCCGAGAGCGCCGACATCCTCACCAGCGACGCGCAGCGGGTGGTCCTGCCCGACCTGGCCGCCGGTTGTTCGATGGCCGACATGGCCGCGCTGTCGCAGGTCGAGGCGGCCTGGGAGGTGCTCGCCGACGCCGGCGTGGCCGGGTCGACCGTCCCGGTGACCTACATGAACTCCTCCGCCGACATCAAGGGCTTCGTCGGGCGCAACGGCGGCGTCGTCTGCACCTCCTCGAACGCCAAGACCGCGCTGACCTGGGCGTTCGAGCGGGGCCAGCGGGTGCTCTTCCTGCCCGACCAGCACCTGGGCCGCAACACGGGCGTGCTGGAGCTGGGGCTGGACGCCGACGACTGCGTGCTCTACGACCCGCACAAACCGGGCGGTGGCCTGACCGCCCAGCAGCTGCGGGAGGCCAAGATGATCCTGTGGCGCGGGCACTGCTCGGTGCACGGGCGGTTCACCCTCAGCAGCGTCGACGAGGTACGCATGCGGGTGCCCGGCGTGAACGTCCTGGTCCACCCCGAGTGCCGGTACGAGGTGGTGACGGCGGCCGACTACGTCGGCTCGACGGAGTACATCATCTCCACCATCGAGGCCGCCCCGGCCGGCTCGGCGTGGGCGGTCGGTACCGAGCTCAACCTGGTGCGCCGGCTGGCCAACGCCCACCCGGACAAGCAGATCATGTTCCTCGACCGGACGGTCTGCTACTGCTCCACCATGAACCGCATCGACCTGCCGCACCTGGTCTGGGCGCTGGAGGAACTGGTCGCCGGCCGGGTCGTCAACCAGATCACGGTCGATCCGGAGACCGCCCGTCACGCCCGGGCGGCGCTGGACCAGATGCTCGCCCTGCCCGGCGCCACGCCGGCCCCCGGAGCGCGGGGCGCCCATCACGTTGTGTGATGGGGAATCGACGGAAAATCACCGGACTCGCCCTCTAATGGCGGGCTTTCCGGCGTGACCGACGCTTTTTCGTAACAGAGGGCTATGCTGCCCGAGCGACATCGAGCCAGCCGCGCGCCGCTCCGACGCGGCTCGGGCAGCCGCACAAGTGGACACCCTGGCTCTCTCTCACCAGCAACATCGACGCGCTGGAGGTTGCGTTGACCGACGACGTCCTGGTCGTACATGGCGGTACTCCCCTGCACGGGAAGATCCGGGTCCGCGGCGCCAAGAATCTCGTCTCCAAAGCCATGGTCGCCGCGCTCCTGGGCGACGAGCCGAGCCGGCTCTACGACGTACCGCGCATCCGCGACGTGGAGGTCGTCCGCGGCCTGCTCGGGCTGCACGGGGTGAAGATCACAGATGGCGCGGAGGACGGCGAACTCATCCTCGACCCGGCCAACGTCGAGAGCGCGCCGACCGACGAGATCAACGTCCACGCGGGGTCGAGCCGGATCCCGATCCTTTTCTGCGGCCCGCTGCTGCACCGCCTCGGCCACGCCTTCATCCCCGACCTGGGCGGCTGCCACATCGGCCCGCGACCGATCGACTTCCACATCCAGGCGCTGCGGCAGTTCGGCGCCGTCGTGGACAAGACCCCCGAGGGCATGCACCTGACCGCGCCGAGCGGCCTGCACGGTACGAAGTTCAACCTGCCGTACCCGAGCGTCGGCGCCACCGAGCAGGTGCTGCTCACCGCCGTCCTCGCCGAGGGCGTCACCGAGCTGCGCAACGCCGCCGTGGAGCCGGAGATCATCGACCTGATCTGCGTACTGCAGAAGATGGGCGCGATCATCAAGGTGCACACGGACCGGGTGATCGAGATCCAGGGCGTACCGCGGCTGGGCGGCTACACCCACCGGCCGATCCCGGACCGGATCGAGGCGGCGAGCTGGGCCGCGGCGGCGCTGGCCACCCGGGGGCACGTCGAGGTGCTCGGTGCCGAGCAGCAGGACATGATGACCTTCCTGAACGTCTTCCGCTCCGTCGGCGGCGAGTACGAGGTCACCGACGCCCGCGCGCCCCGCGCCGGCTTCGCCGGCCAGGAGGGCGGCATCCGCTTCTGGCACCCGGGCGGCGAGCTGCGGGCGGTGGCCCTGGAGACGGACGTCCACCCCGGCTTCATGACCGACTGGCAGCAGCCCCTGGTGGTCGCCCTCACCCAGGCCCGCGGCCTGTCGATCGTGCACGAGACGGTGTACGAGCAGCGGCTGGGCTACACCGAGGCGCTCAACAAGATGGGCGCGACCATCCAGGTCTACCGCGACTGCCTCGGCGGTACGCCCTGCCGCTTCGGCCGGCGCAACTTCAAGCACTCGGCGGTCATCGCCGGGCCGAGCAAGCTGCACGCCGCCGACCTGGTCATCCCGGACCTGCGCGCCGGGTTCAGCCACCTCATCGCCGCGCTCGCGGCCGAGGGCACCTCGCGCGTCTACGGGGTGGACCTGATCAACCGCGGCTACGAGGACTTCGAGAACAAGCTCTCCAGCCTCGGCGCCCACGTCGAGCGCCCGTAGCGGGGACCCGACCCGGACAGCGTTCCCCGGGCGGCGCTTGCAAGATCCGGACGGACCCGGGTGGCGCTCCCCAAGATCCGAACAAATTCAGCGGAAGAGTGGCTGTCGCGCGGCGATTGGCCACTCTTTCTCTGAATTTGCGCGTCCCTCGGCGGGCTCCGGCCCCCCGGCGGGGACGAGCCCGCGTACGTGGTGTGCAGGGCGCGTCGTCCGCCCGCTACCCTTCATTCGTGCCGTCGCTGTTTCGCCGTAAACCCGCCGAGCTCGTCGAGGAAGACGTCACCCCGGTGACGACCGACGAGGCCGCCCCGTCCCGTCCCCGCAACTACACGCCGAGCAAGAAAGAGCTCGGCGTGGAGACGCCGAAGCGTCCGACGGCGGGTCGGCGGCCGGTGAGCACCAAGCCCCTCACCAAGGAGGAGGCCCGGGAGCTGCGGCGGGCGCAGCGCGCCGAGGCGTCGGAGACGTTCCGCCGGGAGGGCGGCCCGCGCGACCGCGGGCCGGAGCGGCGGCTCGCCCGCGACGTGGTCGACTCCCGCCGTACGGTCGGCACCTGGTTCTTCGGCGGCGCGCTGATCGTGCTGATCGGATCGGCGAACACGATGCCGCCCGAGATCCGGCTCGCCTCGAACCTGCTCTGGGGCGCCCTGGCGCTCGGCGTGGTGGTCGACTCGGTGCTGATCTCCCGCCGGATCCGCAAGCTGGTCCGCCAGCGCTTCCCCAAGACGGACCAGCGGATGGGGTCGCTCTACCTCTACGCGATCATGCGGTCCATCACGTTCCGCCGGATGCGCGCCCCCGCGCCGCAGGTCAAGATCGGCGACGCCGTCTAGCGGCGGTTCGGCCGGCACCGGCCCGGCGCGGCGACGCCCGGACCGCTCGGTCCGCCTCGGGCGCTCAGTCCGCCCCGGGCGCCGTCAGCGCGGAGTCCGGGCCCCGGTACAGGCGGGCGACCACGTCCTCGATGTCCGGTTCGACGATGGAGATGTCGCGCAGCGCCGCCAGGCCGGCCAGCCGCGCCACCACCTCGCCGGCGGTCACCGACTCGCAGACGAAGACCAGCCGGCGCCCCTCCGCGTCGGCCTGGTGCAGCGGCGCGCCGGGCAGCTCGGGCGGCGCGGCCAGCGGCGCGTCCAGGTCGACCACGACCAGCCGGCGCGAGCCGTACCGCGCGTGCAGCTCCTCGATCGTGCCGTCGTGCACCACCCGGCCGTGGTCGATGACGACCAGCCGCCGGCAGAGCCGCTCGATGTCGGCGAGGTCGTGCGTGGTCAGTACCAGGGTGGTGTCGCCGGACCGCCCCAGCTCGGCGAGGAACTCGCGGACCGCCTGCTTGCTCACCAGGTCCAGGCCGATCGTCGGCTCGTCCAGGAAGAGCACCTCCGGCCCGTGCAGCAGCGCGGCGGTCAGCTCCCCGCGCATCCGCTGGCCGAGCGAGAGCTGGCGCACCGGTACGTCCAGGAAGCCGTCGAGGTCGAGCAGGTCGCGGCAGCGGCGCAGCCGGGCGGCGTGCTCGGCCGCGGGAACCCGGTAGATGTGCCGCAGCAGCGCGAAGGAGTCCCGCAGCGGCAGGTCCCACCAGAGCTGCGAGCGCTGGCCGAAGACCACCCCGATCCGCGCCGCCAGCCGGGTGCGCTGGGCCACCGGCGTCAGCCCGCAGACCCGGACCGTACCGGCCGAGGGCATCAGCACGCCGGTGAGCATCTTCAGGGTGGTGGACTTGCCGGCCCCGTTCGGGCCGATGTAGCCGAGCATCTCGCCCCGGGTGACGGTCAGGTCCACCCCATCGACCGCGGAGACGACCCGCCGCTCGCGGCGCAGCCGTCCGGCGCGTACCCGGACCGTGAAGTCCTTGCGCAGCCCGCGGGCCTCGATGACGTGCTCCCCGGCGCGCGGGGACGGCGGCCGTCCGGACATGTTCACGACCCCGTACTCCGGTAGTGCCTGACGCCGACCCGCCACGCGGCGGCGGCGCCCCCGGCCGCGACCAGCGCGACCGCCGGCGCGGCCCAGCCCACCCAGGACGGCAGGCCCAGCGGGTCGGCCCGGCCGAGCAGCGCCAGGGCCGGGTAGTAGGCGACGAAGGCGAAGCCCAGACCGTACGCGAAGACGGTCCGGAACCAGCCACTGTAGACGGTGACCGGGTACGACGTGAAGTCGCGCCCGCCGTAGGTGAAGGCGTTCGCGATCTCCCCGGAGTCGATCCACCAGAACGAGAGGGTGGCCGAGCCGACGAAGATCGAGGCGAAGAAGAGCGTACCGGCCAGCGGCGCCACCACGAGCAGCACGACCCGACCGGCGGTCCAGTCGATCCGGGCCGACGAGACCGCGACGACGAGCACCGCGAGCCCGAACAGGGCCCGGGAGACCTTGCGCAGCGGCAGGTCCATCAGCAGCAGTTGGGGCAGCGCGCCCAGCGGCCGGACCAGGACCGCGTCGAGCAGTCCCGTGCGGACGTACCGCCGGAGCCGCTCGATGTTGCCGACGGTCAGGTCGGCCGTGGCGAAGGAGGCGGCGGAGAGGCCGACCATCAGCATCGCCTCCCGCACGTCGAAGCCGCCCAGCGTCCCGGTGACGCGGAACAGCACCAGCACCGTCACGACGTCGAAGACGGTGGCGCCGACGTTGCCCACGAGTTCGACGACGAACGAGGTCCGGTAGGTGGCCTGGGAACGGGCCTGTCCGCGCAGCAGCGCCAGGTACGCCGCGGCGGTCGTGCCGGGCCCGTCCCGCGTCGCCGTACCGCGCTCAGCCACCCTGCACCACCAGGTGGCGCTCGGCCCGGCGCTGGACCGCCCGGCAGGCCAGCAGGAGCAGCCCCGCCCAGGCCAGTTGGAGCGCCACCAGGCCGAGTCGGGTCGCCGGCGGATCCCGCTCGACCAGCACGTCGAGCGGGGTCTGCAGCAGTCCCGGGAACGGGGTGGCCGCCCACAGCAGCAGGACGGCCCAGTCCGGCAGGAAGCGCAGCGGGAAGTAGAGCCCGGCCAGCACCCCGGACGCGAGCGTCCACAGGGTCATCGGGCCGCGCACGTCGGCCAACCAGTACCCGACCGCGTTGACCAGGTAGCGGCAACCGAACGAAATGACGACGGCGAGCAGTACGGAGACCACGAAGAGCGGCACCGTGGACCAGTGCGTCGGCAGGTAGAGGTCGAAGAAGAGCGGCCCGGTGAGCACCGGCGGTACGAAGCGGGTCAGCACCGCGTAGGCGGCCCGCCCGAGGTCCGTGGCGAGGTAGCTGGTCACCGGATGGATCGGGCGCAGCAGGTCGCTGGCGACGTCCCCGGTGCGGATCCGGTCGGCGAGATCGGTCCAGCCCCAGAGGAGCACGACGGCGAGCAGCCCCTGCCCGACCCAGACGAAGGTGGCGAGCTGTGGCGCGTCGTAACCGGCCGCCATGCCGCCGGAGCCGTGCGCGACGGCCAGGAAGACGTAACAGCGGAGGAAACCGAAGACGGTATTGGTGAAAGCTCCGGCAACTGTCGCTTGGCGGTAGGTAGAGTATCGACGGACCCCTGATCCGGTTATCGCAGCAAATGTCCGGAACCACGGCATAATGTTTCTCCAGTTGGGCCGTCCCACAGTGGCGGCGACTGAGCCCACGCCGTTACCCTCCTTCCGCGACCACGCTGCGACCGGGCCGGGTGACTGTATCCGGTACCCCAGGCTGCGCAGCGAGATTTTCCGGCGAGGTGACACCCCGTGAGCGAGCGACGCGAGCCGTTCCAGCGGCTACGGCGCGCGCGCAGGGCCGGTGTCGAAGTCGCGGTCGAGTCGAGACGGAGTCCAGGCGGTGATCCGGCACTGCCGCCGGGCCCGGACTGGCCCCGTCGCAGGCCGGCCGGTGGCTCCGACACAGGCCCGGACACGGGCGAGGTCGCGGCATGACCGACCGGTACGGTGACCTCTGGCGGGACGCCGCCGAACCGTCCTGGGTGGTCGAGCCGACCGCGGAGTGGACGCCCCAGTTCCCCGGACAGCGCTACCCCGGTGACATCGGACACCAGCAGGCGTCCCACCGGCCGAGGCGGCGTCCGAGCGCGTCCGGCCGGGCCGGCGTACCGGCACCCGGCGAGCACCCCGCGCCGCCGGAGCGGTACCCGAACGGCGGTGGCTATCCGGGCGAGTCGTACGCGGACGGTGCGTACCCGGCCGAGGGCTACCTCGCGGACGCCTACCTCGACGACGAGGAGTACCCCGGCGAGGGATACCCCGTCCGACCGGGGCCACGCGACGTGCGGCGGTCGGCCGCCGCCAACGGCTGGGCCGACCAGGGCGCGCGCGGCGAGCAGCGCCGAACCGACGGTCCACGCCGGCCGGACCCGCGCCGCGGCGGCGGGTACGAGCCCGGGCGCGGCCCCGCCGATCGCGGCCCGGCCCAGCGCGGCCCGATCGAACGCGGTCCGATCGAACGCGGCCCGATCGAGCGCGGCCCGATCGAACGCGGCCCGGCCGAGCGCGGCCCGATCGAACGCGGCCCGGCCGAACGCGGCGCCGGTTGGGCGGATCGGGATCCCGGCTGGGTCGAGCGCGATCCGGGCCGTGGGCCGTTCGAGCGCGACGGGCGCCGGGGCGGATCGGCGCTGCCGCCGGCCGCCCGGGCCGGTGGGGCGGTCGGCGACCGCCACCCCGGCTGGCCCGGCGACGCACCGCCCGAGGAGACCCAGCCCCTGCCCGGTCCGCGCCCCGGACCGCGCGACGGGCGCATCGCCCCCGGCGACGGACGGGGACGAGGCGCCCCCGACGGCCTCGGGCGCCGTGCTCCGGGTTCCCCCGCCGTACCGCCCGGCGGCCCGGGACGGCCCGACGGGTGGCCGGCCGCGCCCGGTCGAGGCCGGCCGGGCTACGACGAGAACCGCTACGACGACCACGGCTACGACGAGGGGCCGTACCGGCCCGATCCGGAGCCGCGCCCGGGCCGCGCGCCCGGGCCCGGCTGGGCGGACCGCCCGGGTCACGCCCCCGGCGGACCGGCCGAGCGGCGTCCCGCCGCCGCGCACGAACCACCGGCACCCGGTTGGCCGCAGCAGGGGCGGCCGGTGGCCCGGCCCGATCTGCCACCGGCGCGCGACGGTCGTCGGTACCCGGAGGTGGGTCGCCCGGCCGGCCCCGAGGTGCCGCGCCCCGCAGGGCCCGAGGTGGGTCGTCCCGTGGGCCCCGATCCCCGTACCGCGCCGGACCCGGTCGCGCGTCCGGCCGCCCAGCAGCGGCCGGAGCACCCTGGCCGGGTGCCGTCCGCCCCGCACCGGCCCCCGGTCGAGTTCACGCGTCCGGAACCGCCCGGCGAGTACCCCCGCCCCGAGCGGGTGGCCGCGCCCGAGTTCACCCGCCCCGAGCGGGCTCCGGCCCCGATCGCCCGTACGGCGCCGCCGGCTCCCGTTCCGCCGGCACCGCCGGTCACGCCTCCGGTCGGCGCGGTGCCGCCACCGGCCGCGCCGAGACCACAGCCACCGGCCGCTCCCGTGCCGCCTCCGATCCCGGTACCGCCGGTCGCGCCGGCCGCCGCAGCCCCGGTCGTACCGCCACCGCCCGTCGCGCCGAGGCCACAGCGACCGGTACCGCCGCCGGCCGCGCCGGTATCGGGTGCACCCGTCTCGGGTGCGCCCGTCTCCGGCGGTCCCATCCCCGGTGCGCCCGTCTCCGGTGCGCCCGTCTCCGGCGGTCCCATCCCCGGTGCGCCCGTCTCCGGTGCGCCCGTCTCCGGCGGTCCCATCCCCGGTGCGCCTGTCTCGGGTGCGCCCGTCTCCGGCAGGCCCGTCTCCGGTGCGCCTGTCTCGGGTGCGCCCGTCTCCGGCGGTCCCATCCCCGGTGCGCCCGTCTCCGGTGCGCCCGTCTCCGGCGGTCCCATCCCCGGTGCGCCCGTCTCT